>JBJXEI010000029.1:0-11506 GCA_046154065.1 Polaromonas sp.
CTGCTGGGCGAGTCCGGCTCGGGCAAAAGTGTCACGCTGCGCACGCTGCTGCGCATCAACCCGCCGCAGCGCACCCAGGTCAGCGGCAGCATCACGGTGGACGGGCAGGACGTGTTGGCGCTGCAAGGCGCGGCCTTGAGCCGCTACCGGGGCGCGGTGGTGTCCATGGTGTTCCAGGAGTCTGGGCTGGCGTTCGACCCGGTCTACACCATCGGCCAGCAAATGACCGAGATGATCCGCGCCCACGAACCGGTCAGCCAGGCGGTGGCCAGTGCCCGTGCCCTGCAGATGCTGGACCGCGTGCAGATCCCGCAGGCCAAACGGCGCATGGCCGCGTACGCGCATGAGCTGTCAGGCGGCATGCGCCAGCGCGCCATGATTGCGCTGGCCCTGTGCTGCCAGCCCAAGCTGCTGCTGGCTGACGAGCCCACCACCGCGCTGGACGCCACGGTGCAGATCCAGATCCTGCTGCTGCTGCGGGAACTGCAGCGCGAGCTGGGCATGGCGATGATTTTTGTCACCCATGACATCGCGGCGGCGGTTGAAATTTCAGACCGGCTGGCCGTGATGTATGCCGGGCGCATCGTCGAGCAGGGCAGTGTCGAGGGTGTGCTGGCGCGCCCGGCGCACCACTACACGCGGGGGCTGATGGCCTCGACCATCAGCGCCGAGATGCGCGGCCATCCGCTGGCCGCCATCGCCGGGGCACCGCCTGACCTGGCGCAGCTGCCGCCGGGTTGCGCGTTTGCGCCGCGCTGCCAGCAGGCCAGCGACCGCTGCCGCACCGACGTGCCGCCGCTGGGCGGGGCCAATGGCGATGGGGCGCACCAGGTCGCGTGCTGGCACCCGGCCACTGTCACGGCGGTTGCCGAGCCCGAACCCGAACCCGTCGCATGCTGACACCCCCTGCTCAAGCCCCGCGTCCCCGGCGGCGCAGCAAAGCGGGCACCGGGGACGGCAGCGCCCCCGACGTGCAGCCGCCCAGCCTGTGTGACCAGGTCTTCAGCCGCCTGGCCGACGAGATCGTGCTGGGCCAGCTGCCGCCCGGCACCCACCTGGACGAGCAAGATATCGCCAACCGCTGCGGCGTGTCCCGCACGCCGGTGCGCGAAGCCCTCAAACAACTGGCCGCCACCGGCCTGGCCAATTACCGACCGCACCGGGGCTCCGTGGTGCGCAGCCTGACGGCGGCTGATCTGGATCTGATGTTCGAGGCGATTGCGGAGCTGGAGTCGTCCTGCGCCCGCTACGCCGCGCTGCGCATGACCGCGCCCGAGCGTGACGCCCTGCGGGCCAGTTACGCCCAGTGCCAGCAGGCCGCGCATGACCACAACATGGAGCTGTACGACCGCAGCAACCGCGAGTTTCATGCGCTGATCTTCAGTGGCGCACACAACCCCTTTTTGCAGGAAACCACCGGCGCGCTGCGCGGCCGCGTGATGCCGTTCCGGCGCGGCCAGTTTGTCAACCCGAACCGGCTGGCGCAGTCCCTCATCGAGCACAGCCGGGTGGTCAACGCCATCTTGGCGGGCGACGCCGAAGCGGCCGGGCGCGAGATGCGCGGGCATTTGCTGTCGGCCCGCACGGCAGCGGCCCATGTGGCGGCCCACGCGTCGATGGAAGGGCCCGCCCCGGTGCCTGCTGTGGGCTGACGCGCCCTGCGCCACGGTGCGGTCAGTCTCCTGCGCGGCTTGTGGCTGCGCTTTTTTTCGTCCCCAACTTGATAATCCCACCATGCACTTCGATTTCAACAACCCCTACACGTCCACCCGCATTCCGCTGTTTGCCCGCAACGTGGTGTCCACCTCGCACCCGCTGGCCGCGCAGGCCGGGCTGAAGATGCTGGCCTGTGGCGGCAACGCGGTGGATGCGGCCATTGCCGCCGCTGCCGCCATGACCATCGTCGAGCCGGTCAGCAACGGGTTGGGCAGTGACGCGTTTTGTATCCTGTGGGACGGCAAAGCGCTGCACGGCCTGAACGCATCGGGCCGCGCCCCGGCCAGCTGGACGGCCGACTACTTCAAAGCCAAATACAGCAGCAACGCGGCCAACCCGCCCAAACGCGGCATGGACTCCGTCACCGTCCCCGGGGCCGTGGCCAGCTGGGTCGCCCTGAGTGAGCGGTTTGGCAAGCTGCCGTTTGGCGATTTGATGCAGCCGGCCATTGAGATCGCCGAGCGGGGCTACCTCATCAGCCCGGTGGTGCAGGACAAGTGGGCCGCCGCCACGCCCGAGCTGGCGTCGCTGCCCGGTTTTGCCGATGCGTTTTTGCCCTGGGGCCGCGCCCCGAAGATCGGTGAGCTGTTCCAGTTCAAGTCCGCCGCACGCGGGCTGCGCGCGATTGCCGAAACCAAGGGCCAGGCCTACTACTGCGGGGCGATGGCCCATGCGATTGAAAAGTTCTCGGCCCAGCACGGCGGCAGCCTCAAAGCCAGTGACTTTGCGGCCTACCAGCCCGAGTGGGTCACGCCGCTGGCGAAAAACTACCGGGGCTACACCCTGCATGAAATTCCGCCCAACGGCCAGGGCATTGCCGCGCTGATTGCGTTGGGCATCCTGGACCAGTTTGATGTCTCAAGCCTGGCCGTGGACGGTGTGGACTCCCAGCATTTGCAGATCGAGGCGATGAAACTGGCCTTTGCCGACGTCTACAAATTTGTGGCCGAGCCCTCGTCAATGGCGGTGACGCCCGCGCAAATGCTCGATGACGCTTACCTCGCGTCGCGTGCCAAACTCATCGACATGAAAAAAGCACAGGACTTTGGCGCGGGCAACCCGGTCAAGGGCGGCACGATTTACCTGTCCACCGCCGACGAGAGCGGCATGATGGTCAGCTTCATCCAGAGCAACTACATGGGTTTTGGCTCGGGCTGTGTGGAGCCGCAATTCGGCATCAGCCTGCAAAACCGCGGCCACGGCTTCAGCCTGGACGCGGGCATCAACCAGGTCGCGCCGGGCAAACGCCCATTCCACACCATCATCCCGGCCTTCTTGAGTAAGCCGAAGGCCTGCTCACTCCCTCTCCCGCTGGAAGAGGGTCGGGGTGAGGGCAGCGGTGGTGGAGCTGGCGGTGCGGGTGGCGTGGGGATCGAGCCGGTGATGAGCTTCGGTGTGATGGGTGCCAACATGCAGCCGCAGGGCCACGTGCAAACGCTGGTGCGCATGGTGGACTACCAACAAAGCCCGCAGGCCGCGTGTGACGCGCCGCGCTGGCGCTACAACGCCGGGCTGGAAATCAATGTCGAGTCCGCCATGACCCCGGCCACCGTGCAGGCCCTGGCCGCGCGGGGCCACCAGATGGAAGTCATCAATGATTCCTACCAGGACTTCGGCGCGGGCCAGTTCATCTGGCGGGCCGGTGACCCGAAAGTCGAAGGCTATGTGGCCGCCAGTGATTCACGCCGCGACGGGCAGGCCGTCGGCTTTTAAACCCTTTTGATTGCCTGAAAGACCCCTTGTCAGACTCAAACCTCCCTGCTGCCAAGGTCGATATTGCCCCTTCTGCTATCAAAAAAGTAGCGCCGTCGTTGCCGCCCAAAAGCCTGACCACCGGCCTGCTGCTGGCCGCATTTGGCGCGATTGCCTTCAGCGGCAAGGCCATCATCGTCAAGCTGGCCTACCGCCACGGGGTGGACGCGGTCACGCTCATCATGTTTCGCATGCTGTTTGCGTTGCCGATTTTTGCGGCCATGGCGTACTTGGCCAGCCGGGGCCAGGCGGCGCTGACACGCAAGGACTGGCTGGGCGTGCTGGGGCTGGGGTTCACCGGCTATTACCTGGCCAGTTTTCTGGACTTTGCCGGGCTGGCCTACATCAGTGCGTCGCTGGAGCGGCTGATCCTGTACCTCAACCCCACCATCGTCATGTTGCTGGGGCTGCTGCTGTACCAGCGCCGCACCACCACGTGGCAGGTGTTGGGCATGGCGATCAGCTACTGCGGGGTGGTGCTGGTGTTCGGCCATGAAATCAGCCTGCTGGGCGCTGACGCGGCCTGGGGCGCGCTGCTGGTGTTCCTCAGTGCCGTGTCCTACGCGATTTACCTGGTCTACAGCGGCGAGCTGGTCAAACGCCTGGGTTCCATGCGGTTGGTCGGGCTGGCCAGCACGTTTGCTTGCGTCTGTTGTATCGTGCAGTTCGTGGTGCTCAGGCCGCTGGACGTGGCGTTCACCGTCGAGCCCGAGGTGATCTGGCTGTCTGTGATCAACGCCACGCTGTGCACCGTGGTGCCGGTGCTGATGGTCATGATGGCCATTGAACGCATCGGCCCCAGCCTGGCCGCGCAGACCGGCATGGTCGGGCCCATGTCCACCATTTTGATGGGTGTGGTGCTGCTGGGCGAGCCGTTCACCCTGTGGGTGGCTGCCGGCACCGTGCTGGTCATCACAGGCATTTTTGTATTCAGCCGTTCCGGCAAAAACTGAAAGAAAAAACCATGGATTTAGGCATCAAAGGCAAATGGGCACTGGTGTGCGGCGCCAGCAAAGGGCTGGGGCTGGGCTGTGCGCAGGCGCTGGTGGGCGAAGGCGTGAACGTGGTGATCGTGGCGCGCGGCGCGCCCGCGCTGGAGGCTGCTGCTGCGCAATTGATAGCGAACCAGGCAAGTAAATCAGGGGCCAGCGTGCTGTGTGTGGCTGCCGACATCACCACGGCCGAAGGCCGGGCCGCCGTGTTTGCGGTGCGCGCTGACTTTGACATCGTCGTCACCAACGCGGGTGGCCCGCCGCCCGGTGACTTCCGCGACTGGGACCGTGACGCCTGGATCAAGGCCGTGGACGCCAACATGCTCACCCCGATCGAGCTGATCAAGGCCACGGTGGACGGCATGGCCGCGCGCGGCTTTGGCCGCATCGTCAACATCACGTCCAGCGCCGTCAAAGCGCCGATCGACGTCCTGGGCCTGAGCAACGGCGCCCGCAGCGGCCTGACCGGGTTTGTGGCCGGTGTGGCGCGCAGCAAGCTGGCCGCCAGCGGCGTGACCATCAACAACTTGCTGCCCGGCGCGTTTGACACCGACCGCCTGCGCGGCACCATGAGCGGCGCAGCGCAAAAAAGCGGCCAGCCGCTGGAGGCCGTGATGGACGCCCGGCGCAAAAACATCCCGGCCCAGCGTTTTGGCACCGCCGCCGAGTTCGGCGCGATCTGCGCATTTTTGTGCAGCCAGCATGCCGCCTACGTGACCGGGCAGAACGTGCTGGCCGACGGCGGCGCGTACTCTGGCGCGATGTAAATCTGTTGTCGATCAACCCCACACGCAAGGACACCCCATGACCGCACCGATTGACAACGCCCGCTTTGAGTTGTTTGGCTACTGGCGTACCTCAGCCACCTACCGGGTGCGCGTGGCCTTCAACCTCAAGGGCGTGCAGCCGCGTGAGACCAACGTCAACATCGACGCGGGTGAGCAGCGTAGCGAGGCATTTTTGAAGATCAACCCGATGGGCGGCATCCCCGCGCTGATCGACCATGAAGCCCCGGGCACCCCGCCGCTGACCCAGTCGCTGGCGATTCTGGAGTTTCTGGACGAAACCTACCCCCAGCACCCGCTGCTGCCGGCGGACGCGCACGGCCGCGCGCGGGTGCGTTCGCTGGCCGCCATGTTGGCCGCTGACACGCACCCGCTGATCACGCCGCGCATCAAAAAATACGTCACGGGCCTGCCCGAGGGCCAGGGCAAGTTTGACGACGCCGCCTGGCGCGCCTGGCAGACCCAGTGGTTCACCACCGGCCTGCAGGCGGTGGAGCAGCGGCTGGCGAGCGAGCCGCAAACCGGCACTTTCTGCCACGGCGACACGCCCACCATGGCCGACATTTGCCTGGCCAGCATCATCGCGGTGATGCGCGTGTTCAAGATCGAGGTGCCCGGCATTCCCACGGTGGACGGCATCGTCGCCCGCTGCGAAGCGCTGGACGCCTTTGCCAAAGCGGCCCCGCATCGGCAGGCGGGCGCGCCCCCCACTTGACGGGCAAAATGGGTGCATGAAACCACCCAAGCGACTGCAATCCCTGATCGAAGAAGGCCTGATCGACACCGTGGTGCGCCAGCTCATGAGCGGCAAGGAAGCCATGGTCTACGTGGTGCGTGTTGGCGCTGACACACGCTGCGCCAAGGTCTACAAGGAAGCCACCGAACGCAGTTTTCGGCAAGCGGTGGACTACACCGAAAACCGCAAGGTCAAAAACTCCCGCCAGGCCCGTGCCATGGCCAAGGGCACCAAGTTTGGCCGAGAAGCGCAAGAAGCCGCCTGGCAAAGCGCCGAGGTGGACGCGCTCTACCGCCTGGCAGGAGCCGGCGTGCGGGTGCCCAAGCCCTACAACTTTTGTGACGGTGTGCTGCTGATGGAACTCGTCACCGACGAAAACGGTGACGCCGCCCCGCGCCTGAACGACGTGGCTTTCACCCCCGAAGACGCGCGCAGGCACCACGCCACGCTGCTGGTCGAGGTCATGCGTATGCTGTGCGCCGGGGTGGTCCACGGTGACCTGTCCGAGTTCAATATTTTGCTGGGCCACGACGACGGCGTGGACGGCCCGGTCATCATCGACCTGCCGCAGGCGGTGGACGCTGCCGGCAACAACCACGCCAAACGCATGCTGCTGCGCGACGTGGACAACCTGCGCAACTTCTTCGGCCAGTTCGCCCCCGACCTGCTGCCCAGCCGCTACGGCGAAGAAATCTGGGCGGCGTACGAAGGCGGCATGCTGTCACCCGACACCCCGCTGACCGGCCGCTTCACACGCCAGCGTGGCGCGGTGGACGTGGGTGGTGTGCTGCGGGAAATTGACGACGCCCGGGCCGAAGAAAGCGCGCGGCGGGTGCGGATGGGGGTTTGAATGGATGACCTGGTGGAGCGCAGATCAACGCCGCGTCGACACCACAATTCCGCCCACGATCAGCGCAAACGCCACTGCGTGGTACGCATGCGGCAGCTCGCCCAGAAACGCGGCCGACAGCAAGGCGGCGAACAGCGGGGTGAGGTTGGAGAAAAACCCGGCCACCGCTGGCCCCACACGCTGCACGCCCAGGCCCCAGCAGCGGTAGGCGATCACGGCGGGGCCGACGGCCACGTACAGCAGCGCGGCGGCCAGTGGCCAGCCCCAGCGGATGTGGGCATCGGTCAGTGCCCACTCACCCCCGGCAAAAACTCCGGACCACAGCAGCCCGAAGGCGATTTGCGCCATCAGAAAAGCGGCCCAGTCACCGCGGATTTCAGCCGGGTCGTCGGGCCGGTTCAGCAGCCAGGTGTATAACGCCCAGGCCAGCGTGGCCAACAAAATATAGAAGTCGCCGGGCACCAGCTGCACCTGGGCCAGCTGCGCCCAGTCACCCCGTGACAGCACCACCAGCACGCCGGTGATCGACAACACCGCGCCCACAACCTGAGCGCGGGTGATGGTCTGGTCGAAAAAAAGCCGACCCAACGCCAGCACCATGACTGGTGAGCTGGACGCGACCAGCGTGACGTTGAGCGGGGTGGAAGTCTGGAGCGCCAGGTACTGCAGCGCGTTGTAGCAGCCCACGCCCAACAGGCCCAGCACGGCAAACCGCCGCCAGCGCGGCCACAGCGGGCTGGCTGGGCGCAGCACCCGCCAGGCCAGCGGCAGCAAGATCAAAAAGGCCAGCACCCAGCGCAGAAAGTTCAGCGTCATGGGCGGCACCAGCGTGTTGACCAGGCGGCCCACCACGGCGTTGCCCGCCCACAGCAGAGGCGGAATCACCAGCAGCGCGGCGGTGTTGACGGTGATGCGTTGACTCATCGCCACGACTGTAGCCCAGGGTGGGCGGCAACCCTGTCCGCATGGCTTTGGCAGCTTGTTTTCAGGGCTTTAGAGGCACCTGTCAGGCATTTCCAAGTATTTCCAAGCACTTTCAAGCCCAAACCAGCCGTCTGCCTAGGTAAAGCAATCCTTTCTTGCTATTAATTGCATAGCAAACAGGCTGCTCAATCGATCAAGCCCGCTTCATCGTGAAAGGCAAAAGGCCCGTCAAACTGGCCGGTGGCGGCGGTGTGGCTGACCAGTCGGCCCCCGGCCTGCAGCGCGTGCACGCCGTAGCCGGGGGGCTCCAGCGTCCAGGCGGATGGGGCGTGGGGTGCCAGGTCCAGGCACACCTGATGGGCGGGGGACGGCACTGTGGCGGCCAGCGTGCCGCCAAAGCGCACCTGGATGGCGCGGTGCAAATGGCCGCAGATCACCCGCTCCACATTCGGGTGCTGCACCAGCAGCGCTTCCAGTGCGTCGGCGCCGGTCAGCAGGCCAATGGCGTCCATGTGGCCAATCAGGGTCTGAAACGGCGGGTGGTGCAGGGCCACCACCACGGGGCGGCCGCGCTGCTGGGCCAGCTGGTCTGCCAGCCAGTCCAGTCGCTGGCTGCACAGGCTGCCTTCGCTGTGGCCGGGCACCACGGTGTCCAGCGCCAGCAATTGAAAGGCGCTGTCGCCGTGGCCGATGGGCACGCTGAACTGCACAAAGCCATCGGTGCCCAGGTAAGGGTGATCCGGGAAGCTGCGCCGCAGTTGCTGCCGGTCGTCGTGGTTGCCGGGCATCAGGTACACCGGCATGCGCAAGGGGGCCAGCAGCGCGCGCAGGTGGGCGTATTCCTCAGCCCGGCCAAAGTCGGTCAGGTCGCCGGTGATGACCACGGCGTCGGGCGGCTGGGGCAGGCGGTTGATGCTGGTCACGGCCTGGGCGAGGTAGGGCGCGGTGTTGATGCGGCCATACGCCAGCCGACCGGGTTCGCGGATGTGGGTGTCTGACAGCTGAACAAGGAAAGTAGTCATGCGGTGATGGGTTCGGGTGTTGAGTTCAGGTGGCCGGGCATGAGGCGGGTGGGGTCCATGCGGATGCCCAGCGTTTGCCCCACGCGGGCCGGGTGGTCGCGGGCCACTTCGGCCTGCAGCGGGGGCTGGTCGGGCACAGCCAGGGTGATTTGAACCCGGTCGCCCAGAAAACTGCGGCGCGTGACCTCGGCCTGGCCCCAGCCTGAGCCGATCGACCCCAGCTCGATGTCTTCAGGCCGAACCAGCAGCGCGGGGTGCATGGCCCAGGCCGCACTACACGGCAGGGCCAGACCACCCACGCGCACGCAGTGGTGCTGGCGGTCGGTGGGGCTGCGCTGCAGCGTGTTGATGCGTCCCAGAAAGCTGGCGACAAACGGGTGGCCGGGCTGGCGGTACAGCGTTTCGCCATCACCGACCTGCACCACGCGCCCGGCGTCCATCACGGCCAGGCGGTCGGCAATGGCCAGCGCTTCCTGCTGGTCGTGTGTGACGTGCACGGCTGTGATGCGCAGGCGGCGCAGCAGCTCGGCCAATTCACTGCGCACCGATTCCTTGAGCTTGGCGTCCAGCGCGGTCAGGGGCTCATCAAGCAGCAGCACGCGCGGGCGCACCGCCACAGCACGCGCCAGCGCCACCCGCTGGCGTTGGCCGCCCGACAGCTCGGCCGGGCGCTTGTGCTCCAGGCCCGTCAGGCGCACCAGGTCCACCAGCTCGCCCACGGTGCGCTGCAGCACGGCAGCGTCGGTGCCGCGCAGGCGCAAGCCGTAGCCGATGTTGGCCGCCACCGTCATCTGCGGAAACAACGCGTAGTGCTGAAACACCATGCCAATGCCGCGCTGCTCGGCCGGCAGGGCAGTGACGTCCGCCCCGCCAAACACGATACGGCTGCCTGCATCCGGTGTTTCCAGCCCAGCGATGAGCCGCAGCAGCGTGGTTTTGCCGCAGCCCGAGGGGCCGAGCAGTGCCAACACTTCACCAGCTTCAACCGTCAGGGTGGTGGGGTGCAGGGCGCGGGTGCCATCAGGGTAGGTTTTGGCGCACTGCTGCACAAGCACCTGCACAGGGTCACGTTTTTCGAGGGTCATGGTACTTTTCAATCCATTGGGCCAGCGCTTGCATCAGCCACAGCACGGGCAAGATCACGGCCAGAAACACCAGCGTGTAGGCCGAACCGACTTCAATGCGCATCGACGCATAGCTGTCAGCCAGCCCCACAGGCAGGGTACGGGTCAGCGGGGTCTGCAGCATCCAGGTCAGGTTGAACTCCCCCACCGACAGGGTGAACACCATCAGGCTGCCCGCCACGATGGACGGCAGCACGGCAGGCACCAGCACCCCCATGAAACGCTGCGCAAAGCGCGCCCCCAGCGTGCGCGCGGCTTCGTCCAGCGCCACCAGCTCGGGCCGCTGAAAGGCCGCGCTGACGGTGCGCACCATGAAGGGCAGCGTGAAGACCAGGTGCCCGACGAGGATGAAGCCAAAGCTCTGGCGAAAGTCCCGCAGGTGGCCGTAGGTCAGGATCAATGCCAACGCTGTGGCCAGGCCCGGCACGGCCACCGGCAGCATCAGCAGTTCTTCAAACAGCCGTGCCCAGCGGGAGCGGCTGCGCGCCAGTGCGTAGGCGCAGGGCACGCCCATCAGCAGGCAGCCGGCCACGCTGGCCAGCGCCAGCGCCAGGGACCAGCCCACGGTGTTGCCATAGACCTCCCACACCTGCGCCAGCCAGCGCAGTGTCAGGCCGCTTTTGAGGCCCACGCTGTAGTTGTTGACCAAGCCAGCCAGCACCGACAGGCCCATGGGCGCCAGCATGAACACGGCGACCAGCACCGTCAACGCGACCAGCGGCCACGAGGGCGAACGGGCGGGTTGGCTCATGCCCAAGCCCCTGCCGGGCCAGCCAAGCGGCGTGAGGCGGCCAGCACCAGCAGGGTGATCAGGCCCAGGGTGATGGACAGGCTCGCGGCCAGGGCGAAGTTGGCGTAGTTGGTGAATTCGTTGTAGATGGTGATGGGCAGCACCTCAAACTTGCTGGCCAGCGTGAAGGCCGTGCCAAACGCGCCCATGGCCGTGGCAAACACGATGGAGCCGCAGGCCACCGACGTGGCGCGCAGCTGCGGCAGCCAGACATCGCGGGCGATGCGCCAGCGGGACGCGCCCAGCGTGCGGGCCGCTTCTTCAAGCGCAGCGTCCATGCTTTCAGCGGCGGCGGTGAAGCTGGCCAGCGCCCGGGGCAAGGAAAAGTACAGGTAGCCCAAAAACAGGCCCGTCAGCCCGTAGGCAAAGGTCAGGCGGCCGCTGCCCGCCCATTCAGTGACGTCGGCCACCAGGCCCTGGCGCCCACCCAGCAAGATGATGAAAAACCCAATGATCACGCCCGGAAACGACAGCGGCAGCGTCATCAGCGACAGCAGCAGTTTGCGCCCCCGAAAACGGTGCCGCGCCAGCGTGATGCCCACGCCCGCACCCAGCAGCAGCGTCAGCGCCGTGACGGCCAGCGACAGGCCCAGGGTGTTGAGCAGGCTGCGCAGGTAGCGGGCGTCCAGCAGCACGGCAAAGTACGTGGCCCAGCCGCGTTCGGCCGGCAAGGCCAGCAACTGCACCACGGGCAGCAGCCAGAAGACGGCAAAGAACGCGGCGGCCGGTGCGGCGCAGGCGGCCAGCCAGGCGTGGGGGTTTTTCATGCGGAGCAGGGCAGTGATGTCAGGGCTGGGCGGGTGGCCAACGGCTTA
>JBJXEI010000030.1:0-7080 GCA_046154065.1 Polaromonas sp.
GCGTGGTGCGCGGCGTCGCCGGGGGTGCCGGCCCAGTGGCGCTGGGCGTAGGTGCCTTCGGCCAGGTCTTTTTCGATGATCTGGCGCAGGAAGTTGCTGGTTTTGGGGGTGTCTGCAGAAGCGGCGGCGGAAGCGGTCAATGGTGCTGTGGATGTCATCGTTTCATTCTAAGGGCGGCACTTGCTGAGGTTACGTTTGGCAACTCACTTCACGGCTGCTTCGGTAGTCGGCGCAGGCCTGCCAGCGTTTAATACATCCATAGGCAAAAACCGTGGGTTGTTGCCGCACCTTCAAGGAGATCCTGATGAAAACAGCTACTGTTTCCCGCGCCCTGCATTCAACGTCCAGCCGCCAGGCGTTTGTGGCGGGCTCTGCCGCCGTGCTGGCGCTGGCCGCGCTGGCGTTTGCAGGCCAGGCCCAGGCGCGTGACAACGTGTCTTTGTCTATTGGCATTGGCGTGCCCGGTGTGCAACTGGGTGTGAGCAATGCCTATCCTGTGTACCAGCAGCCGGTGTATGTGCAGCCGCAGGTGGTGTACCAGCAGCCTGCGCCGGTGTACTACCAGCAGCCGCGCCCGGTGTATGTGCAGCCCCGCCCGGTCTACGTGCAGCCGCAGGTCATCTACCAGCAGCCGCAGCCGATCTACTACGGCCGCCCGCACCACCGCCACCATGGGGGTCACTACGGGCAGGTCTACGGCTACGGCCAAGGCTATGTGCAAGGTGCGGTGCCGGTGTACTACGGCCGCTGAGTTCCAGGCCTTCAGACATGAAAAAGCCCGTTTTGAACGGGCTTTTTGCTGGGCGTCAGGTGGCTGGCAGTGTCAACGGTAGGCCGACTGTCGTGCGTCCAGCAGCACCAACTGGTCAGGCACAGATTGGGTGGCTTGCTCCAGCCTGTGCTGGGCGTGGTTTTTCAAGGGTTGGTCAGCGCCAGCGGACAAAGCCATCAGCAAGGCGGTGCCTGCTGCCATGGCGCCAACCAGCGCCGTGCCTTTGACATAGGCCAACAAGGTGTTGTGGGTGCTTTTCATGGGGGCTCCTGAGCTTTGGCGGGCGGTATGCCTGCCATACCTTCATTGAACCGCGCACCCCGGCCGGGCGGTGTAGGCGGCCGACTTGTGGCGGTGCCCGCCGTTGGCCCCTAAAAAAGGCCCAGATGCACCACCTTGCGGGTGGGCATCTGGGCCTGAAAACCAGCTCCGCCTAACTTCAGAGCTGGCTGCTCACCCTGACGGGCTTTGCAGGTACGCTGAAGCGGGGTGAACTGGATTCAATATTTTTAAAACGTGCTGCGCAAGGTGTGACTTACCGCCCAAAGCGCGGGCCGTTGACCAAAAAGTCTTCTTCGGCAGCCGTGTTGGTGCGGCCCAGCACCGCGTTGCGGTAGGGAAAGCGGCCAAATTGGGCAATGATTTGCTGGTGCTTGCGGGCAAAGTCCAGGTTGCTGGCCAGCCGCTCGGTCAGGGCTGGGGGCACGTCCTGGGTGAGCTGGGTGAAGCGGGCCACGCATTCGTCCTGCAGGGCCAGGTTTTCGGCGTGCATCAGCGGCATGTAGGTGAAGACTCGGGCCACCCAGGGCAGGGCGCGGTCTGCGCCGCTGGCCAGGGTTTGCTGCACCAGCGCCTGAGCGCGGGCGTCGCCGCTGAAGGCCTGGGCGCTGCCCCGGTACACATTGCGGGTGAGCTGGTCCAGCACCACCACCAGTGCCAGGCGGCTGTGCGGGCTGGCCTGGGCAGAATGCGCCCACTGCTGCAGGCCACCGCCCAGCGCGTGGGCCACCAGCGGGCCAAAACGGGTGGTGATGTCGGCGTCAAGTGCCGGGCCGCCGCTGAACCATCGTTTGCCCTGGTCCTGGCTGGGCCAGCCACGGGCCCAGCCGTCGGCCAGCCAGAAATCAACAACGTCAAGCGGGGTAGCGGGTGGAGGTGTCATGGAAAGGAGCCTGAGCGGCAGAAAGGATGTCGGCTGCAAATCGGCCGCAGCAGTCCATTTTTCACCGCTTTCTTGGTAAATATCCAGATATTTACCGGCGAAATCGTCAAAAACTGTCCTCGCTGGGGCCGATTTTCGCTTCGACACCTTCTACCGCCCAGGCTCCTAGGCAGATTACCACCCGGCCGTGTCTGGTCAGAGGGCCCGTTGTTAGCCTACCAGCGGTCTGAGCGCAGCTGCAGCTCCCAGTTGCCGCCACGGGCTGAGTACACACCCACCACGCCGTAGCGCTGCTCGCCCGCCGCGTCCCACTTCATGGAGCCGGTGATGGGCGCGTAGCCGTCGAGTGTGCGCAGGGTTTCGGTGATTTTGGCGGGCTGGGTCGATTCAGCGCGGCGCATGGCGTTGGCCAGCACGTAGGTCGCGTCGTAGGTGTAGTGGCCGCCGTAGGCCGGGTCTACCTTGAAGGCGGCGCGGTAACGCTCCAGAAACTGCGGGCCGGTCACAAACTCCTTGGCGTCCAGAATCGGCGAGGTGGTGTACAGCCCCTTGACCAGGCCAATGCCCTTGAGCATGGCGGTGGTCTTGATGGTGTCGCCGCCCAGAATGCTGACGTTGGTGTAGTCGATCTTTTTCAGCGCTTCCATCAGTGCCAGCACCTGAAAGTCACTCTGCGTGGACACCACCACTTCCACATTGCCTGCTTTGATCTTGGCCGCCAAGTCGTCAAAGGCGGTGCCTTTGTCGTCTGACGAAAATGTGACAACGATTTCTTTTTTGGCTTTCTGCAGCTCTTGCGTGGCCCCGGTGGCCAGGCCCTTGCCGTAGGTGGTGCCGTCGTCAATCACGGCAAACTTGCTGGCGTTGAGCTGCTTGGCCGCAAACGAGCCGATCGCGCGGGCCTGCAGGTTGTCGTTCGCCACCAGGCGGAAGGTGGTGGCCAGGCCCATTTCGGTGAACTTGGGGTTGGTGGAAATGGCCAGCTGGGGGATTTTGGCCTCGGCATACACCGGCGCGGCCGGGATGCTGACGCCGGAGTTCAGGTTGCCAATCACGGCCACTACGCCAGCGGCCACCATTTGTTTGGCCACTTCCACGCCAGCCACCGGGTCTGAGTGGTCGTCCATCGCGACGATCTCGATCAGCACCGGCTTGCCCTTGATCTTGAAGCCTTCTTTGTTCAGCTCGTCCACCGCCAGCTTCACGCCGTTCAGCAGGTCTTGCCCCAGCGCTGCCAGGTTGCCCGACAGCGGCTGTGCCACGCCGATTTTGATGGTGGCGGGGGCGCTGTCGCAGCCCGACAAAAAGGTGGTGCCAGCCAGCGCGGCACTGGCCAGGGCGGCCAGCGTCAAACGACGTGATTTCAAAATGTTCATGGGAAAGTTGCCAAAAAGAAGGGTGAAAGCAGCGTCAGCTGCCGGGGGAAAAATACGCCAGGGCCATCAAGGCCCCGACCACACAACCGATGCGCACCCGATTGAATGGTGGCCGGCCCAAACTGAGCACAGGGTAAGAACGGGGTATTAACCAAACTGCACAAAATTAATAGATGGTTAGTTACGCTAATGAGGTGGAGGGCGTGGACAGGCGGTGGGCCCGCATGAGCCCCTGCACCAAAAAGAACACAGCAAAAATCGGGCTAGCCCAGGCCCTGTGACGGACCCAAAGCGCCCAACCACTGGCGCGCTGCTGCACAAAACGTGCAAAGCGTGAATTTCTTCCGGTTTGCCACGAGTGCCACGGGTGGGGTGAATGGCGGGGCTGGCGCAGTGGTGGCTCGGCAGGCCGGGGCGGCCAGTGCTCGCCTTGTCATACAACAACGGTGGGTTGGTGGCTGCTGTGCGGTGTTTTGCGCTGTTTTTCAGGGTTAACCCGTTGAATCAAGCGCGGATGCCTCACTAAGATGTCTGACAACTTGAGGCCCTAACCTAGGCCGTGAGCCAAAAAACCATTTTTAGACAACAACAGGGGACAAACACATGTGGAAGAACATTTTGGCAATCATGACCGTGGCGGCTGGCTTGTGCGCCTGCTCAGCGATGCCCGCAGGGCCTGCTGCTGGCGGTAGCGTGAACGTTGCTACAGAAAAACTGCGGGTGCTGATGGTGGACCCTGACAAAGCCCAGCTTGAGGCGCTGGTGGCAGATGACCTCAGCTACGGGCATTCGGGCGGCAAGGTGGACACCAAGGCCAGCTTCGTCGGTGACCTGGTCAGTGGCGCGTCTGATTTTGTTTCGATTGACATCACCGACCAGGTGGTGAAGGTGACGGGCAACACGGCCACAGTGCGCCACACGCTGACGGGCAAAACCATCGACGGCGGCAAGCCCGGCAACGTGAAGCTCCACATCCTGCAGGTGTGGCAGTCGCAGGGCGGCGAGTGGAAGTTGCTGGCGCGCCAGGCGATTCGCCTGCCGTCGTGACCGTGCGACCGGCTGCACGGCCATCCGCCGGCCGGCTCACATCGGCTTGAACAGGTGGCTGTACAGCCGGCTGACAGCCAGTGCCTCCGCCCGGCCGCGCAGCAGCAAACTGAGCTGGCCATTGGCCTGGCGCTGCACCGTGTGGACGGCGCTGGCCCGCACCACGGTGCCCCGGTGGATCTGCCAGAAGCTGTGCGGGTCCAGCTGGGGCAGCAGCTCCTTCAGGGGCGTGCGGATCAGGTAGTCGGCGTCCTGGGTGACGACCCGCACGTACTTGTCAGCCGCTTCAAAGTACAGCACCTCCGCCACTGGCAGCAGGCGCACCGTGTTGCCCAGGCTGCCGGGCAAGCTGGCCTGAATCATCTGCAGCGGGGCGCTGATGACCGGGGCTGCAGCAGGGGCCAGCAGGCCGCGCAGCTGGGCCATCACCTGGGCCATCGGGTCGGTTGCATTTGCTCCTGAATTCATAGCAGAAGGGGCATGATTTGCCATGGCTAGCTGCACCTTTGACAATGTTTTGTGCAGCCGGGCCGCCTGCACGGGCTTGAGCAGGTAGTCCACTACCTGGGTGTCAAACGCCTGCACGGCGTAGTGGTCGTAAGCCGTGACAAACACCAGCGCCGGGAAGGGGTGGGTGGGGGCGCCGTTCAGGCCCCAGACGTCAGCCAGTTCCACCGCAGCGTCCAGCCCGCTTTGGCCCGGCATTTGGATGTCAAAAAACAGCACATCGGGCTGCAGGCGCAGCGCTTGCGCCACGGCAGCCAGCCCGTCGCCCACGGTGGCCAGCACCCGCAGGCCGGGCCAGGCTTTGGCCAGCTCGGCCTGCAGCGCGGCGGCCAGCAGGGGTTCGTCTTCGGCAATCAGTGCGGTGGCGGGCAGGTGCGGGTTCATGGGGCGGTGTTGATGGCGTCGATTGGCAGGGTCAGGCTGGCCAGCAGGCCGCCCTGCGCCGGGGTGCTGAAGTGCAAGCTGGCCGCGCTGCCGTAGCGAGTGGCCAGCCGTTCACGCACTTGTCTCAAGCCAAAACCGGTGGCGTCGGTGCAGCTCAAGGCCATCAGGTCAGCCGCCGTGCCGGTGTCATGCACCTGCAGCACCAGCTGCGCGCCCTGCTGCTGCGCCGACACGGTGATGCGCCCGCCCTGGATGTGCGGCTCCAGCGCGTGTTGCAGGCTGTTTTCTACCAGCGGCTGCAGCAGCAGCGTGGGCACGTGCTGCTGCGCCAGCGCGGCGGGCAGGTCCAGCGTGAAGGCCAGGCGCGGGCCCAGGCGCACGGCCATCAGCGCCAGGTAGTCCTGCAGGCGGTCAAACTCGGCCTGCAGCGGGTGGGTGGTGGCGCGGGACGCCTGCAACGTGGCGCGCAGGTAGGCGACCAGCCGGTCCAGCATGTCGGTGGCGCGTTCGGGGTGGGTGCCGATCAGTGCGCGCAGGTTGGCCAGCGTGTTGAAGAGCATGTGCGGCGCCAGCTGGGTTTGCAGCAGCTTGAGCTGCGCCTCAGTGGCCTGGCGCTGGGCCTGCGTGGTGCGTTCCCGTTCACGGGCGAGTTGTTCGCGGCTCAAAAAATAGTAGGTGATGACGCTGCCCGCCACCAGACTGAGCAGCAGCAGCCCGGTGCTGGCGCTGCGGGGTTGCGCCATGAAGTGCTGCCAGCTGTTGAAGCCCGACACCGCGTCGGCCACGGCCATGCCCGCCGTGTAGCCCAGCCCCACGGCCAGCGGCACGATCAGCACCAACCGGGCCGACTGGGTGTCTGGGTGGTGGATAAAGCGGTGGCGGCCCAGCTCAATCAGCGCCCAGATGCTCAGGCCAATGCACTGCGAGTACAGCAGGTTCCAGCCAAAACCCACGTCGCGCACCGCCGTCAGGCCCGCCGCAATGAGCAGGTTGGCCAGCACGGCTGAACCGGCACGGCCCCACAGGGGCAGGCGGGGCGGGGTGGACGTCACAGGGTGCATGGCTGCAGTATGCCGAGGTCTGCGAACGTGAACACGCCCTGCGGCGTGACGCGTCACACCAGGCCCAGCCACTGGTGCCACACCAGCGTGCCCAGAAAGCGGCTGGGCAGCAGCGTGAAGCCCCCGGCCACCACGCAGGCGCCGATGTACAGGCGCTGCATGGCGTGGCGGTGGCCCGCGATGTTGCCCAGCGCCAGCTGGCGAAAGGCCTTCCACAGGCTGTAGGCCACAAACGGCACAAACAAATGAATCGGCGTGTAGCCCGCAATGTTGGGCAAACGGGGGTCGCGGATGAACAGCGCCGACACGGCGGTTGCCACCATCAGCGTGACCCAGGCGTACCCGAAAGCGCGGTGCAGGCGCGGGCGCTGCACCCGGCCCCGGCGCGCCCACAGGGCGACGGGGCCCAGCGCCACAGCGCCCAGGGCCGCTGTCATGTGGATGGCAATGAGGGGGGTTAGCAGCATGGTCAGGCTCCTGTGAAGTGGGGGAGGTGGGGGAGGTGGGTAAGGTCGGTTGGGCGTGTCAGGCCAGTCATGTGGCCTGGGGTAGCCATGGGCGCACTGTGCCGCACACCCAGCCACAGGCCAAGCGCTGTGCGACAAGCTGCCGCCAGCGGACGCGAACGGTGGCGGGCAGCGCGTCAGCGGTTGGGTGTGTGCGGCCCCGTGGCTGCCCAATCAGGCCGCCAGGGGGGCGCTGGCGTTAAGCTTTTGATAAGCCCGGTGGCGATAATCAGCGCTTTGCCCAAGGAGTTCTGGTGGACATTGC
>JBJXEI010000031.1:0-14539 GCA_046154065.1 Polaromonas sp.
TGACCAGCCTGGAGGTGATGTCGACGATCTGGATCATTTTTTCGTAGGGCATGCGCATCGGGCCGATCACGCCCAGCGTGCCGACCACCCTGCCGTCCACCTCGTACGGGGCCGTGACCACCGACAGCTCCTGGTAGGGGATGACCTGGCTTTCACCACCAATGTAGATGCGCACGCCCTCGGCGCGGCTGGACACATCGAGCAGGCGCATCAGTTGTGCCTTTTGTTCGAACAGGTCAAACAACTTGCGCAGATTGCCCATGTCGCCCGAGAAATCGCTGACGGCGAGCAGGTTGCGTTCACCAGAAATCACCACCTCTTCACGCGACTCGATCGCTTCCGAGCTGACCTTGACCGCTTCCTGCATCAACGTGGCAATTTCACCGCGCAAGGCTTCGACTTCGTTTTGCAGGCGTTCGCGCACCTGCTCCATGGCCATGCCCGCGTAGTTGGAGTTTAAAAAATTGGCCGCTTCAATCAGCTGTGATTGGGAATAGTCGGCTTCGGTGAAGATCACGCGGTTTTGCACATCGCCGTCAGGCGACACGATGATGACCAGAAACCGTTTGTCGGACAGGCGCAAGAACTCGATGTGCTTAAACACCGACGTGCGGCGCGGGGCCATCACCACGCCCACAAACTGGGACAGGCTGGACAGCATGTGGGCGGCGTTGCTGATGACTTTTTGCGGCTGGTCAGGCGCCAAACGGGCGGCCGACATGGGCGCACCTGGGGCCATCGGGTCGCGTTGCGCGGTCAGCATGGTGTCAACAAACAACCGGTAGCCACGGGCCGTCGGGATGCGCCCGGCCGACGTGTGCGGGCTGACGATCAAGCCCAGCTCCTCCAGGTCACTCATCACATTGCGGATGGTGGCGGGGGACAGCTCAATGCCTGACGCCTTGGACAGCGTGCGTGAACCGACCGGCTGGCCATCGGCAATGTAGCGCTCGACCAGCGCTTTGAGCAACAACCGGGCACGTTCATCTAGCATCTGGCCATTCTACGAATGAATGCCCCGCCACCCCGCCAAGCAAGACGTTTGACATGAATGTTGTGATGTAATTTAACTATGAAGTCGCAATTCCGCCATGTCGCCCTGGTGGGCAAATACCACGCCCATGGCTCCCGTTCCGCGGTTGAAACCATTGCGCATTTCCTGGGCACTCAGGGCTGTGACGTGTCCATCGAAGAGGACACGGCCAACAACACGGGCCTGACGAATTTCCCGGTGCTGGACACCAACGGCATCGGCGCCCACTGCGACCTGGCGCTGGTCGTCGGCGGTGACGGCACGATGCTCGGCATCGGCCGGCAACTGGCCCAGTTCGGCATTCCGTTGGTGGGTATCAACCAGGGGCGCCTGGGCTTCATCACCGACATCGCATTTGAAGACTACGAAGCCACGCTGGGCCCCATGCTGCGCGGCGAGTACCAGGAAGACCGCCGCTGGATGATGCAGGCCAACGTGGTGCGGGATGGGCGCTGCGTGTTCAGCGCCACTGCCATGAACGACGTGGTGGTCAACCGTGGGGCCACCTCCGGCATGGTTGAGTTGCGGGTGGAAGTTGATGGTCGTTTTGTGGCCAACCAGCGCGCCGATGGCCTGATCATCGCCTCGCCCACGGGCTCCACCGCCTACGCCCTGTCGGCGGGCGGACCGCTCCTGCACCCCTCCATCAACGGCTGGGTGATCGTGCCGATTGCGCCGCACACGCTGTCCAACCGGCCCATCGTGCTGGCCGACGTCGGTGAAATCACGGTTGAAATTGTGGCGGGCCGCGACGCCAGCGCCAACTTTGACATGCAGTCGCTGGCCAGCTTGCTGCACGGCGACCGCATCACGGTGCGCCGGTCCGAGCATCAAATGCGCTTTTTGCACCCCAAGGGCTGGAGCTACTTTGACACCTTGCGCAAAAAACTCCACTGGAACGAAGGCGCGGCATGAGCCTGAAAAGCATTTCATTGCGGGACTTCGTCATCGTGCGGGCCCTGGACCTGGACCTGGCCAACGGCTTCACGGTGCTGACGGGTGAGACCGGCGCGGGCAAGTCGATCCTGATTGACGCACTGCAGCTGGCCCTGGGCGCGCGGGCCGACGCGGGCGTGGTGCGGGAAGGCGCCAAACGCTGCGACATCAGCGCGGAATTTGACAGCCCTGCGGGCTTGTCGAACTGGCTGGACGAGGCCGGGTTTGAGCCCGCGGCCACCTTGCTGCTGCGCCGCACGATCGACACCCAGGGCAAAAGCCGCGCCTGGATCAACGGCAGCGCCGCCACCGCCACCCAGCTCAAAGACATCGCCGACCAGCTGATCGACATCCATGGCCAGCACGCCTGGCAGAGCCTGACCCGGCCCGACGCGGTTCGCGGGCTGCTGGACTCCTACGCCGGCGTGTCGCTGGACGCGCTGGGCGCTGCCTGGCAGCAATGGCGATCTGCCCAGAAAGCCCTGCTGGAGGCCCGCACTGCCCAGGACAGCCTGCAGCGCGAACGTGAACGGCTGGCCTGGCAGATTGGCGAGGTCAGCAAGCTGGCCCCTGGTGTGGATGAATGGGACGACCTCAACGCCCAGCACAGCCGCCTGTCCAACGCCCAGGCCCTGCGTGACGCGGTGCAGGTGGCCGTGGACGCGCTGCAGGAACACGACGACAGCGCCGGAACCCAGCTGGGACGGGCGATCTCCGCACTCCAAAACCAAGCCCACATTGAACCCGCCTTCACACCGCTGATGGAGGTGCTGCACAGCGCATTGGCCCAGACCGAAGACGCCATCCATTCCCTGCACGGCTACGCCCGGCATGCCGAGCTGGAGCCGCAGCGGCTGGCCGAACTGGACGAACGCCTGGCGCTGTGGGTCAGCCTGGCCCGCCGCTACAAACGCAGCGCCGCCGAGCTGCCCGCGCTGCTGGCCAGCTGGCAGGACGAGCTGGCCGCGCTGGACGCCGCCGCCGACGTGGCGCAGCTGGAGAAAAACGAACGCACGCTGGCCGCCGCTTTTCAGCAGCAGGCGCGTGCGGTGTCCAAAACCCGCAGCAAGGCCGCCCCCCGGCTGGCCGCCGCCATCACGGCCGCCATGCAGGGCCTGGGCATGCAAGGCGGTAAATTTGACGTGGTGCTGAGCCCGCAGGACCCGCCCGCCCAGTTCGGCCTGGAGCAGGCCGAGTTTCTGGTGGCCGGCCACAGCGGCAGCACTCCGCGCCCGGTGGGCAAGGTGGCCTCGGGCGGTGAGCTGTCGCGCATCGCGCTGGCCATTGCCGTGACCACCAGCGAGTTGGGCCAGGCCCAGACACTGATTTTTGACGAGGTGGACTCCGGCGTGGGCGGCGCGGTGGCTGAAACCGTGGGCCGGCTGATGCGCCAATTGGGGCAAGACCGCCAGGTCATGGCGGTGACGCATTTGCCGCAGGTGGCGGCCTGCGCCGACCAGCACCTGGTGGTGGCCAAACAGCTGGACGCGGGCGTGACCGTCAGCACCGTGGACCACGTCAACGGCGAGGCGCGGGTGCTGGAGATCGCCCGCATGCTGGGCGGCGAAAAACTCTCTGGCACGACCCGGGCGCACGCCAAAGAGATGCTGGACGCCGGGCTCAACGCCCGGTCCGACGCATGAACGCACCAGCTGTCCCCCCAGCCGCACTGGCCCTGGTGCTGATCACCGGCATGTCTGGCTCGGGCAAGTCTGTGGCGCTGAATGCGCTGGAAGACGCTGGGTATTTTTGCGTCGACAACCTACCCCCCGAGCTGCTGATGCCCTTCGTGGCGCTGGAGCGCACGCGCGGGGCCCGCAAGGTGGCCATTGCCATGGACGTGCGCAGCGCCACCTCGCTGCCGCTGGTGCCCGGCCAGCTGCAGCAGCTCCGGGCCGAGGGAGTGGCCCTGCAGTCGCTGTTTCTGGACGCTAGCACCGAAACGCTGGTGCGCCGCTTCTCTGAAACCCGCCGCCTGCACCCGCTGTCCCGCATCGAGGCCTCGGACCAGCACCGCGCGCTGGTCGACGCGATTGAGCTGGAGCGCGAATTGCTGGGCGAGATGCGCGAACACGCCCATGCGCTGGACACCTCGATGATCCGCTCGTCCCAGCTGCAGGCCTACGTGAAGTCGCTGGTCACCGGGCCCCAGAACCCAGCCACCCAGCTGACGCTGGTATTCCAGTCCTTTGCCTTCAAACGCGGCGTGCCGCTGGACGCGGACTTCATGTTTGACGTGCGCATGCTGCCCAACCCGCACTACGAGTCAGGCCTGCGGGCGCTGACCGGGCTGGATGCGCCCGTGGCCGAGTTTTTGCAGGCGCATGCCGACGTCCATGCCATGCACCAGCACATCCAGCAGTTTTTAAACCACTGGCTGCAGGCCCTGGTGCGCGACCATCGCAGCTACGTGACCGTGGCCGTGGGCTGCACTGGCGGGCAACACCGCTCGGTCTACCTGACGGAAAAGCTGGCGGACACCTTTGGCCAAGACTGGCCCACCTTGCGCCGCCACCGGGAGCTGGACGGCGCGAACGTCCGGCCGCTTTAGCGCTATTTATTCGATAGCATTCCAGACAATCAACACCTTGGCTGGTGGCCGATTTGATTCTTTTTTTGGCGCCAGAAGGCTGGAAACAGCCTTTTGAGGTGGCCAAAAACCCCTCACACAGGCATTTTTAAGGTCAAAACCGCTGCTAGCCTTGGCTTTCATTGCCTGAACCGCTACTTAATTAATAGCAAATAAAACCACGAATCAAACCAATCCCTGAGCCCCCAACAGCTTGCGAATCGGCGCAGGCACGCCCAGCGTGGCTTGCGCCTGGAGACTGAACCAGGCCCCGCCGCGGGCAACCAGGGCCCCTTGCATGGGCTGGTCGGCTTCAAACCGGGCCACCCACGGCGCCAGGTGCAGGTCCTTGTGGGTCAGCACATGCAGAAAATGCGGCTGAGCCTGCAGACCCGCGTGCAGGCTGGTGGGCAGCGCGGCAAGCAAGGCGTCGTCGCTGTCAAACACCGGCAGGCAGTACAGGCCACCCCAGATGCCCTGCACTGGGCGTTTTTCCAGCCACACCGCGCCGTCGGGCCGCTGGGCCCACAGCAGGCTCAGGCCCAGCGCACTGCGTTTGAGCTTGCGGGTTTTGACGGGGAACTGCTCGGGCTGGCCGCCCGCCCGTGCCACGCACAGGTCCTGCACCGGGCACAGCAGGCACTGCGGTTTGCGGGTGCTGCACACCGTGGCGCCCAGGTCCATCAGCCCCTGGGTGTAACGCGGCATCGCGGTTGGCAGGTCGTCATCGGGCAACAAGCCCGTGGCCAGGTCCCACAGCAGGCGCTCGTTGGCGCTGTGGGCCAGGTCATTGGCAAAACCCAGCACGCGGGTCAGCACGCGTTTGACGTTACCGTCCAGAATCGCCACGCGTTCGCCAAAACAAAAAGAGGCAATCGCCGCCGCCGTGGAGCGGCCAATGCCTGGCAGGGTCTGCAACTGCTGCGCGCTGCGCGGAAAAGCACCGCCGTGCAGGGCCACGACATCCTGCGCGCAGCGGTGCAGGTTGCGCGCGCGGCTGTAGTAGCCCAGCCCCGCCCACAGACCCATGACCTCGTCGGCGTCGGCTGCCGCCAGGTCCGCCACATCGGGAAAGCGCGCCAGGAAGCGGGCGTAGTAGTCCAGCACGGTGCTGACCTGGGTCTGCTGCAGCATGATTTCAGACAGCCACACGCGGTAGGGGTCGCGGGTGTTTTGCCAGGGCAAGCTGTGGCGGCCATGGCTGGTTTGCCACTGAACAATGCACCGGGCAAACGCCTGCCCCGACACGTCAGGGCCTGGCGTCACCGGCAACGCTGAAACCTGCGCTGACAACTAACCGGCCGTCAACGGGCTGCGAACGGTGTCCCCTTGGCCGTTGTCGTCCAGGTCATCCGCACCGAGGATGTTGCCGGTGTCGAACTGGGTGTCCGGGTCAGCGTCGTTGTCCGCCGCAACCGCAATGTCCACCTCAGCCTCGACCTCACCATCCACCTCGATCTCGTCGGCAGGGCCCCAGCCACTTTCACTGACGGACACGTCCACCGCGTCGGTCACAGGCAGGCTGGCCGCAGGCTTGGGGGCGCCCTCGCCGGGCCCGTCCACCAGGTGGCCGGTCAGCTCGCCCAACTTGCGGTCCAATGCCTCCACGGCCACTTCCTGTTCGACGATCTCGGCAATCCGCTCATCCAGGCCGGACGCGGCCTCCCGGATGCGCTCGATGGCTTCCAGGCGGCGGCCGAAGTTGCGCCGACGCTCACGCAGCTGGGCGTCCAGCTGGGCGGCGGCCGATTTGTTCCACAGCTCCACTTCACCCAGCGCGCTTTCATACACCACGCGCAAACGGGTGGCCAGCGCGCGCACCAGGCGCTCGGTGAATTCAGTCTGCGTGAGCTTGAGAACGTTGTTCACGCCCAGGTACTGCAGGTGGCTGCGCTCCACCGTTTTGAGGTCGTTTTCATACCGCATCAACTCGGGCACCTTGGGGACCTGCAGTGAAAAACTGAACTCGGTGTTCAGGTCCCGGAACGACGCAGCGAGCATGGCCTGGATGTCGCCGCTCAGTGCCTGTGCCTGCCGCAGGTTGTCCACCATGCGGGAGAAGGTGTGGCCGTACACGGCCTTGATGCCCAGCTTGATGCCGGGCTGCTGGAGCTTGTGCGTCAAGCCGGCCAGTTCAGCCCGCAACGTGGGCGTGCTCAGCAGGTTGAACACCTCGCGCAGCAGCTTCAGGTGAACCGAGCGCACGGCGTGAATGCGCGCACCGCTGGTGTCAAATTCGGTCTGTTCCTGCTCGATGCGGCTGCGCATGTGCTTGATGACCGACACGTTTTTGCCACGCAGGCTGCGCAGCTCGGTCATTTGTTCGGCCAGGTCGCGGCGACGAATGTGCAGCGATCGCCCCGCCTCGACGCGCAACTCGCTGATGCCCGCACCCACCACGGTGCGCAGCACGCTCTGGCGTTGCCCCATCACGCCTTCGGCCAGGGCCAGCTCCAGCAGAGGCAGGCGGCTGGCCTCCAGCAACGCTGCGTCATCAGTGACTTTGGCCACCAGGCCTTTTTGCGCCGACACGGCAATCACATGCGACGGCGGCAACCCCAGGATCTCGGCCGACGTGGCGCGCTGCCGGTCAATCTGCGCCTCGATCTGCTCGGGCGTGCTCAGCGCGTCCCACAGCGTGTCGATCTTGTTGAGCACCACCAGACGGGTGTCACCCGAGGTGTTTTCCGTGATCAGGTGTTCACGCCAGATGGCCAGGTCTGATTTGGTCACGCCAGTGTCGGCCGCCAGAATGAACACCACCGCATGGGCCTGCGGAATCAGGCTGACGGTCAGTTCCGGCTCGGCACCAATCGCATTGAGCCCCGGCGTATCCAGAATCACCAGACCCTGCTTGAGCAGCGGGTGGGCAATGTTGATCAACGCATGCCGCCACTTGGGCACCTCCACCAGGCCATCGGCACGGGTGCGCGGGTTGTCCTCAGGGCTGGCGTCGTGCCAGAAACCCAGCGCACGGGCGTCGTCCACACTGACAAAGGCCACCTCGGCCACCTTCTCCAGCGCCTCGGCCAGCTGAGCCGGGTCATTGACGTCCAGGTCCACCCGGGTCCACTTCTCGGGCGCGGCACGCCACTCCATCAGGGCCTGGGGTTTCAGGCGAGTTTCAATCGGCAGCAGGCGCAGGCAAGGGGGCACATCGGCGTCCCAGCCCAGCTCGGTCGGGCACATGGTGGTGCGCCCGGCACTGGCCGGCATGATGCGGCGGCCGTAACCGGCAAAAAAAATGGCGTTGATCAGCTCGGACTTGCCGCGTGAAAACTCCGCCACAAAAGCGACCATCACCTTGTCCGATCGGACCTGCGTTTCCAGCCGCTGCAAGCGCTCTTCCACGGCCGCATTGAGCAGGTCGTGGTCTTTCATCCACTCGCCCAGCAGTTTCAGGCGCAGCGCAAACTCACGCCGCCATACGCCGTGCTGGTCAAATTGTTCGTTAAAGGACATGGTGGGGTGCCAAAGTAGTTGGTTTCAATATAGCACCGGCACCCTTTTTGAAGGCCTTGGGCACGTTGCGCAAAATCACGGTTTTTGACAATTTACACAGTAAAAGGTGGAGCGCTGTCCCTGCCGCATGGTTTTGACCGGCGCCGCGCACACCTTGCACGGCAAGCCCGCCCGGTCATAGACCATGGCGTCAAGCTGAAAGTGCCCGGCCTCGCCCTGCGCATTGGAAAAGTCACGCAAGGTGCTCCCACCTTTTGTAACGGCGTGTGTCAACACCTCCACAATGGCGCGGTGAAGCAACACCGCACGCGCACGGCTGATGCGCAGGGCCCGCGTGGTGGGCCGAATACCCGCCCGGAACAGCACTTCAGAGGCATAAATATTGCCTACGCCCACGACCACCTCACCGCCCAGCAGCACCTGCTTGATGGCGGTTTTTCGGGTTTTCAACGCGGCATGAAAGTCTTGCGCATCAAAGGCGCCCCCCAGCGGCTCCACCCCCAGACGGCCGAGCAACTTCTGCGCCGTGGCGTGGGCCTCCCCCGCCGCGTACACCACCGCGCCAAACCGGCGCGGATCGTTCAGGCGCAGCACGCCCAGCGGCGTACGCAGCTCGAAGTGGTCGTGTTTGCCAAGCGGCGGCAGGTCAAGCCCAAAGCTGATGCTGCCCGACATGCCCAGGTGAATCAGCAGCAGCCCCTCGCTCAGGTCCAGCAGCAGGTACTTGCCGCGCCGGCGCACGCCCAGCACCACCCGGCCGTGCAGCAGCTGTGGCGCCACACCCAGCGGCCAGCGCAGCGCCTTACCCACGGCAACGGCGTCGATGCGCCCTCCGGCAATGCGGTCGGCAAAACTCAGTCGGGTGACTTCAACTTCCGGCAGTTCAGGCATGGGGATAAGGAGGGATAGGGGGGTGAGTCAGTGAAGGGAAGATGCAACCGTAGACGCTTTACACCGCGTCTACACAGGTACCCGGCAGCGCCAACGCGGGCCGGAACCTTCAATTATCATGGTCTGATGATGAAAAAACTCCGGTCCATTCAACGTGGAGCCTTCGAGCTCACCGCCTGCGCCAGCCTCATTGCCGGACTGTGGACGGCGGTACTGCCGACCTCCACAGCTTGGGCCCAAGCCCCTGCCCCAACCCCTGCCGCTGAAACTTCAGCACCGACCCCTGCCAACGAATCACCAGCCACCCTGCAAGAGGCCAAAGCCGCCGAAGTGGCGGCCCAGCCGTCGGACCTGGACAGCGCCCTGTTCTACCATTTGCTGGTCAGTGAAATCGCCGTGCAGAGCGGCGATGCCGCCGGCGGATTCGCCCGGATGCTGGACGCCGCCCGCAAGACCAACAACGCCGAGCTGTACCAGCGCGCCACGGACATCGCCCTGCAGTCCCGATCGGGAGACGCCGCGCTGCAATCAGCCAACGCCTGGAAGCAAGCGCAGCCTGCCTCCCGCGAGGCCAACCGGTATGTGCTGCAGATCCTGATCGCCCTGAACCGCATTGCCGAAACGCTGGAGCCCCTGAGCACCGAGCTGGCCAGGGCGGCCGACGTCGAACGCCCGTTGGCCATCGGCGCCATTCCCCGCGCCTATGCCCGC
Organism: Polaromonas sp.; assembly: GCA_046154065.1. GTDB lineage: Bacteria > Pseudomonadota > Gammaproteobacteria > Burkholderiales > Burkholderiaceae_C > Polaromonas. Next base: position 9,603 of record JBJXEI010000031.1, read on the forward strand.
GCCAGCGACAAAACCCTGGCCGCCAGCACCGTCGAAAAAGCCTTGAGCACCTACATCAACCAGCCGGCCACGGCCAGCGCGGCCTGGACCACCACCGGCCGCATGCGGCTGGCCGCTGGTGACACCGCGGGGGCCTTGCTTGCCGCCCAGCGCGGGCAGGCTGCAGACGCCATGGGCGCACCGCGCGCGGAAGGCCCGGCGCTGGTCGCCCTGGAGTTGATGGACCCGAAACTGCCAGCCGCCGAGGTGCTGGTGAAAAACTACCTCGACGGCAACGCCCAAGCCCTGCCCGAGCTCCGCATGGGTTACGCCCGCGCCCTGCTGGACGCCCAGCGCTACACCGAAGCCACGGCCCAGGTGCAAACCGTGACACGTGAAAAACCCGAGTTTCCTGAGAGCTGGCTGGTGCTCGGCGCGCTGCAACTGCAAGACAACCAGCTCGCCCCCGCGCAGACCTCACTGGAGCGCTACGTCGCCCTGGTAGAGCAGTCCCCGCTGGCCGAGGAGCGCAAACGCGGCCTGGACCAGGCTTATCTTTCACTGTCGCAGGTCGCCGAAAAGCGCAAAGACTTCAAGGCGGCCGAAGCCTGGATCGCCAAAATCGACAACTCCGCCGAGCTGGTCCAGGCCCAAAGCCGACGCGCCTCCATCCTGGCCAGCCAGGGCAAACTGACCGAAGCCCGCCAGCTCATCAGCCAGCTGCCAGAGCGCACGCCTGAAGAAGCGCGGGCCAAGGTGTCCGCAGAAGCCGGCCTGCTGCGCGACGCCAAACAGTACCGTCAGGCTTACGACGTGCTGGCCAATGCCATTGCCCGGACACCCGGCGACGCCGAGCTGATCTACGACCAGGCCATGATGGCTGAAAAGCTCAACGCCCTGCCCGAGATGGAAAAACTGCTCCAGCAGGTCATCACCCTCAAACCCGACTACCACCACGCCTACAACGCGTTGGGCTATTCCTTGGCAGATCGCAACCTTCGCTTGCCCGAAGCCAAGGCCCTGATCGAAAAAGCCCTGAGTTTTGCGCCTGCCGACCCTTTCATCCAGGACAGCCTGGGCTGGGTGGAATTTCGCCTGGGCAACGCGCCCCAGGCTGCCCGCATTTTTGAAGCGGCCTTCAAGACCAAGCCAGACGCTGAAATTGCCGCCCACTACGGCGAAGTGCTTTGGAGCCTGGGCCAGCGCGAACGCGCCGTGGCCATCTTCAAACAAGGCCTGCTGCTCGCGCCCGACAACGAGTCCCTGCGTGAAACCATCAAACGCCTGCGCGTGGCGCTGTGACCGTGCAGCGGCGACCCGGCATGCCATGGTTGAGACGCAGCACCGCCGCCCTGTTTGCTACATTATTCATAGCAAGCTGTGCAATCAACACCAAGGCCACCGACCCAAAAGACACTCTTTTTCCCGCTGAACAAGCCTGGGCGGGCCGAATCAGCCTGCAGGTGCAAGGCGCGCCCGACGGGACCGCTGCACAGTCGTTTTCAGCCAGTTTTGAGCTCAGCGGTCAGCCCGAACGCGGCACCCTCACGCTGATCAGCCCGCTCGGCAACGTGCTGGGCGTGTTGCGCTGGGCCCCAGGTGAGGCCGTGCTGGACCCCGGCAACGGCAAGTTGCAGCGCTTCGCCTCCGTGGAATCTTTTCTGGCCCAGAACACCGGCGCGGCCGTGCCAATCACCGCGCTGTTCGGCTGGCTGCAGGGCGACAACACGCCCGTCCCCGGCTGGACCGCCGACCTGTCACGCCACAGCGAAGGCCGCATCACCGCCCGGCGCGACCAACCCACCCCGCAGGCGGACCTGCGTGTGGTGCTCGACCGCTGAACCACAAGCCTCCCCACACGACCCGTTTCCCATGCAGTCCCTTTACGACGTGGCAGCGCCCGCCAAGCTGAACCTGTTTTTGCACATCACCGGACGGCGCGCCGACGGCTACCACCTGCTGCAATCGGTTTTCATGCTGATCGACTGGTGTGACACCCTGCATTTTGAACTGCGCACCGACGGACGCATCACCCGCGAAGACCTGAACACCGGCCAGCGCTCCAGCACAGCCCTGCCCGCCGACGACCTGACCGTGCGCGCCGCCCGCGCCCTGCAGCAAGCCTGCGGCACCCCGCTGGGAGTTCACATCGGCCTGGAAAAACGCATCCCCGCGCAAGCCGGCATGGGCGGCGGCTCATCGGATGCAGCCAGCTGCCTGTTGGCCTTGCAGCGCCTGTGGGGCGTGCAGTTGCCCGCAGCGCAGTTGCAAACCCTGGCCCTGTCTTTAGGTGCGGACGTGCCTTTTTTCCTCTCCGGCGGGCATGCCTGGGTTGAAGGCATCGGTGAACAGATCACCCCAATTCCCCTGCCGCCAGCCCGGTTTGTGGTGGTCAAAACAGCGGCTGGTTTGTCAACTCAAGATATTTTCACGGCCCCCTCGCTCAAACGCGATACAGATACTGCTAGAATCCAAGGCTTCGCTACAAACGATGAGCTTGAGTTGTACAGGTTTGGAAAAAACGACCTGCAACCAGTAGCCCAGCAGTTGTGTACAGAGGTTTCCCAGTCCCTAGACTGGCTAGCCACACACCAGCTGCAGGGCCGAATGACAGGCTCAGGCAGTGCAGTGTTTGCCCGGTTACCAGAAGACGTCAATGTTGATTTTCAAGCCGCCCCGAGCGACTGGATTGTTCAGCAATGCCGAAATCTGAACCAGCATCCACTGGCAAACTGGTAGATATCTGACGCGAAGTCAGTAGCGAAGCAAGTTATGGGTCAGTTGTTGAAGCGCTGAAAGGCAAAACAACAGTTGTCCCGTGTAGGGGTGTCGCCAAGTTGGTTAAGGCACCGGATTTTGATTCCGGCATTCGCAGGTTCGACTCCTTCCACCCCTGCCAAAATTAGTGAGGACAAGCAGCCACAGGCTGCGTCCCAGACACAGGCCCGTACGCGGGTCTGTGTGCTTTTGGATCATCCACCCGCGCCATTCACTGCCAAATGGAGCTGAAAATCAAGTCAAGGATGCTCCAAAAGTGTTTTACGAGGTGCCGGTGTCGGGGCCTGACTGTGAAATGATCACGAGCTTCTGAATTCACCTTCGTTTCAGTCATCTGCCCATGGTGCACTGATCCCACTTGATTCACGCCAACCGCCCTCACATGCAAACGCTCCATTCTGACTTCATGCTTTTCACCGGCAATGCCAACCCCAGCATGGCCGCCGAGATCGCCCAACACCTGAACATCACCCTGGGCGCTGCCCATGTGGGCCGTTTTTCAGATGGTGAAGTCACTGTTGAAATCCAGCAAAACGTGCGCGCGCGCGACGTCTTTGTGGTGCAGTCCACTTGCGCCCCCACCAACGACAACCTGATGGAGCTGCTGGTCATGGTGGACGCCCTGCGCCGCGCCTCGGCCGAGCGCATCACCGCCGTTATCCCCTACTTTGGCTATGCCCGGCAAGATCGCCGCCCGCGTTCGGCCCGTGTGCCCATCACCGCCAAGGTGGTGGCCAACATGCTGCAAGCCGCAGGCGTGACCAACGTGCTGACCATGGACCTGCACGCCGACCAGATCCAGGGCTTTTTTGACATCCCCGTCGACAACATCTACGCATCGCCCGTGCTGCTGGGTGACCTGCGCCAGTGCAATTACGCCGACCTGATGGTCGTGTCACCCGACGTGGGCGGTGTGGTGCGTGCCCGCGCCCTGGCCAAACAGCTGGGCTGCGACATGGCCATCATCGACAAGCGCCGCCCCAAGGCCAATGTGTCGGAAGTCATGCACGTGATCGGTGACATCGAAGGCCGCAACTGCGTCATCATGGACGACATGATCGACACCGCTGGCACCCTGGTCAAAGCCGCTGAAGTGCTGAAAGACCGTGGCGCCAAGAAGGTGTACGCCTACTGCACCCACCCGATTTTTTCGGGCCCGGCCATCGAGCGCATCGCCCAGGGCGAAGCCCTCGACGAAGTCGTCATCACCAACACCATTCCGCTGAGCGAGCAGGCCAAGGCCTGCAAAAAGATTCGCCAACTCTCCGTGGCACCGTTGATCGCTGAGACCATCCAGCGCATCTCCAAGGGAGAGTCGGTCATGAGTTTGTTTTCGGACCAGGACCAGTCGGTTCTGATCTGAAGCATAAGCAGCTGACACGCATTCAGGCTTGTCGGCTTTTTTATCACGGGGACAGTGCTGGTCGCGGCCATCCCCTTCAAGGAGTTCATTATGAAATTCGTCGCTTTTGAGCGCGCCAAGCAGGGCACGGGTGCGAGCCGCCGTCTCCGCATCACGGGCCGCACGCCCGGTATCGTCTACGGTGGAACAGGTGAGCCGATCCTGATCGAAATCGATCACAACGCGCTGTTCCATGCCATCAAAAAAGAAGCCTTCCACGCCTCCGTGCTGGAAATGGAACTGGGTGGCGCCCTGCACAAAGTTCTGCTGCGTGACCTGCAAATGCACCCGTACAAGCAGCAAGTCCAGCACATCGACTTCCAGCGCGTTGAAGCCCGCACCCGCATGACCGTGAAAGTGCCCCTGCACTACAGCGGCGAAGAAGAGTCCCCAGCCGTCAAGGCCGAAAAATGCCTGGCCAACCACGTGGTGACCGAGCTGACCGTGTCGTGCTTCCCAGCCGACATCCCTGAATTCATCGCCGTTGACTTGAGCGGCCTGAAAAAAGGTTCTTCCTTGCACGTCAAGGACATCACGCTGCCAAAAGGCGTGAAGTTCGTGACCAAAGGCCAAGTCAACCCTGTGCTGGTGTCCGTGACCCCGATCGAAGAAGAAGTCGTGGCTGCACCGGTCGTCGAAGCTGCTGATGCCAAGGGCAAAGGCAAAGGCAAGCCTGCCAAAAAGTAAATTGACACATTGATTTGACCTGAACGGGTCATATCGGCCCTTAGCCTCTGACCAGGCCAAGGGCTTTTTTTATGGGCAATGCCATCGCTGC
>JBJXEI010000032.1:0-2904 GCA_046154065.1 Polaromonas sp.
CGCAGCATGTCCAGCGTGGGCGAGGTTGGCGCGGACGGCCTGGCCCCCACGCGCTTCACCGACAAGGCCCGCAGCGAATACGCGGCCCACTTCGAGCCGGACAAAGGCTTGATCACCTTCAGCGCCAACACACCACCCACGCCCTGGGTGCGCGGCGCGCAAGACCGCGTCAGTGTGTTTTTTCAGCTCGGTGGCCTGCTGGCGGGCGACCCGGCGGCTTACCCGGTGGGCACCACGGTGACGGTGTTCACCGTCGGCCCGCGCTCGGCTGACACCTGGTCCTTGCGCGTGGAACCGGAAGAAACACTGGCCCTGCCCCTGGGCGAGGTGCGCACCATCAAGCTGGCGCGCCAGCCGCAGCGGGAGTACGACCCGCGCGTGGAAGTATGGCTGGCTCCCGCGCTGGGCTACTTACCGGTGCGCAACAAAATCACCCAGAGCAACGGCGACTTCATCGACCAGCAACTCAGCGCACTGACCCGCCCGTGAGATTTTTCACAGGACGGGGTGTGATTCTTGCTAAGTTTTCATCGGGGGGACGTCCCTGTCACCCTTGAAGTCGGCGCTAACGTTTCTATCTGTATGGCAAGGACACACACAATGCAAATGCTTTACGACTCAGATTCTTTTGTGGTGGTGCAGATTCACGCCAACGCCCGGGACGAATCCACACCAGACCCGCTGGTGCCGCAGCTGGCACGCCATGGTTTTGAAATCGTGGACAAACGCTCCGGCAAAGAGGTCTACCTCGACGGCTCGTGGGCCGAGATGTTCCAGCAGCGCCTGAGCGCCTGGCAGCAAAACACACCCAGCCAGCAGGAAATCGAAGACACGCTGGAAGGCTACAGCGGGCTGGCCAACACGCCTATTTCACTGCATTGAAGCCATCTGAGCTGCTGTAGAACCAGCGGTACATCGGCTCGGCCAGCAGCAGCACGGCCGCCAGCCGCGTGACGTGGAACGCGGTGACCACCGGCACGCCCAGCTGCAACACCTTGGCGGTGATCGCCATTTCGGCGATGCCGCCTGGTGAGGTGCCCAGCAGCAGCGTGGCCCAGTGAATGGGCGTGAACTGCGCCAGACCCCACGCCACCGACGCGCACAAACCAATCATCACCACCGTGCTCAAAGCCACCGACGCCATCCAGCGCGGCGCCCTGTGCACAAAACCACGCGTGAAACGCACCCCCAGGCTGACGCCGATGACCAGTTGCGCGGCATTCGTCAGCCACTGCGGAATCGCCGACAACGTGATGCTGTTGGCGGTGAGCAGCAGCGACACCAGCAGCGCGCCAATGAACCACGGGTTGGTGCGTTTGAGCAGGAGCATGGCCCAGCAGCCCACGCCCGTCAGCCCAGCCAGCAGCGCCAGCCCACCCCACTGCACCACGCGCGGGCCAGGTGGCACCAGGTCCAGCCCGTGCAGGCCAGCCCACTGAAACCCGAACGGAATGATCAGCGTGACCAGCAGCACCCGCAGGCTGTGGGCGGAGGCGACCAGATCGGTCTGGGCGCCGTGGCGCTCGCCCATCATCGTCATCTCGGACGCGGCCCCGATGGGTGCCGCGAAGTAGGTGGTGGTGCGGCTCAGGTCCCGCAGGTGAAAGCGCCCTGGCCCGTGGTGCACCCGGTACAGCCACGCGCCAAACCACAGGCCCAGCGCCAGCGCCCAGACGATGTTCAGCGCCACCGCCCACCACAGGCTGGCCACCAGTGCCACCACCTGCGGCGTGAAGTACAGGCCCAGCGCGGTGCCAATCGTCCACTGGCCGATGTTGCGCAGCGGTGTGTAGCTGGCCGTCGGCCCGCCCAGCATGGAGACCACGGCGGTGACCACCAGCGGGCCAATCATCCACGGCAGCGGTGTGCGCAGCCGCACACATAGCGCGGCGGCGGCCAGGGCCAGGAGCAGCGTGAAAATGGTGCGGATGGGCGTTCGTGCGGGGGCAGATTTCAAAAGTGACATGGCAGCAGGCATCGTGATTGTTTAGTATCCCCTGATGAACCACGCGTCTTCCTCCTCCTTTGCCTTGCCCTCACGCTTTGGGCGCTCTGCTTTTGCCATGGCCGCCCTGCTGATGGCCGTGGGCTGCGGCACGCCGCAGGCCCCGGTCCTGCGCGCGCCCGCAGGCACGGCCGCGTCCAGCGAGGTGACGGCCGACCGGCTGGACGCGGTGCTGCAGTCCGGAGGCAAGTCAACCGTGGTCGAGGTGCTGTTGCTGGGTGAACAGCATGACGCGCCGGCGCACCACCAGATCGAGCAGCAGGTGGTGGCCACGCTGGCCGCGCGCGGCGTGCTGGCGGCTGTGGCGCTAGAAATGGCCGATGCAGGGGCCACCACGGCCACGTTGAAACCCCGCTCGAACGAGGCACAAGTCCGGCTGGCGCTGAACTGGCAAGACAACAGCTGGCCGTGGGCCGACTACGGCCCGGCCGTGATGGCGGCGGTGCAGGCCGGGGTGCCCGTGATGGGCGCGAACCTGCCCAGGTCCGATATGAAGGCGAGCATGGCCGACAGCCAGCTGGACGTGCAGCTGCCCGGCCCGGCGCTCAAGGCGCAGCAGCAACTGATCCGCATCGGCCACTGCAACCTGCTGCCCGAGGCGCAAATCACACCGATGACCCGCATCCAGATCGCCAAGGACATGCGCATGGCCAACACGGTGGGCGAAGCCGCCGTGCCCGGCAAGGTGGTGGTGCTGATCACCGGCAGCGGCCACGCCAACCGCCAGCTGGGCGTGCCGCAGCACCTGCCCAAGTCGCTGCACGCCAGGTCTGTGCTGTTGCTGGCCGGGGATGGCCCGGACCAGGACCAGGCTTTTGACGCGACCTGGGGAACGCCCGCGCTGCCGGAGGTTGACTACTGCGCGGGGCTGGACAAGCGACTGAGCAAGTGACTTACGC
>JBJXEI010000033.1:0-10060 GCA_046154065.1 Polaromonas sp.
GGCGACTCGGGCACGGCCAACACCGTGCTCATCATGCCGGCCTGGCAGCCGGGCAAGTTCATGGGCATCAAAACGGTCAACATCTTCCCTGGCAACTCGGCCCGGGGCCTGCCGGGCTTGTTTTCAACCTACACGCTGTATGACGCCCAAACCGGCCAGCCCCTGGCGCAGATCGACGGCAACGAAATCACGTCGCGCCGCACAGCCGCCGCCTCGGCGCTGGCCGCGTCATACATGGCCGCGCCCGGGGCACGCACCCTGCTGGTGGTGGGCTGTGGCCGCGTCGGCAGCCTGATCCCCGACGCCTACCGGGCGGTGCTGCCGACTGAGCAAGTGCTGCTGTGGGACCGCACCCCCGCCCACGCCGAAACGCTGGCACAACAGCTGCGCGCCGAGGGCCTGAACGCCAGCGCCTTCCCCGACCTGCAGGCGGCAGTGCGCCAGGCCGACGTGGTCAGCTGCGCCACGCTAGCCAACGCGCCCATCGTGCAGGGGGCGTGGCTGCGCCCGCACAGCCACCTGGATTTGATCGGCAGCTTCACGCCATTGATGCGCGAGGCCGACGACGCCTGTTTTGCCGGGGCGCGGCTGGTGGTGGACACGCCCGAGGCGCTGCAAAAAAGCGGTGAGCTGCTGGGGCCCATGGCACGCGGCGTGTTCAGGGCCGAATCGGTGGCCGGCACGCTGGCCGACCTGTGCCGCGGCACCACCCATGGCCGCTCAAGCACCACCAGCCGCACCGTGTTCAAGTCGGTCGGCACCGCGCTGGAAGACCTGGCCGCCGCCATGCTGGTGTGGGGCTGCGACGGGTCGCAAGCCTCGGGCGCGCCACGGCAGTAAACGCTATTAATTCAATAGCACACCAGGCAATGAAAGCCTAGGCAGTAGCCGGTTTAAACCTGAAATAGCTGTTTTTTGGCAGATTTGATTGATTGGCGGCCACTGAAAGGCCCGCAGCAGTCATCGCCTCGTCGCGGTGTCCTACCCCAGCTGGGACCGGGCTGCACTACAGTGAAAAGCTTCACGTGTGCTTGTCCAAGGCAGCGACTGCAGCCCGGTCGGGTCGGGATGGCCCAGCGCCTTCACACCGTCACTGCTTTGTTTTCCATCGATCTCTCATGCGCCTGTCAATTTTCATTTCCCAGCACAAGGAATCCATCCTGCAAGCCTGGGAAAACTTCGCCCGCTCCATGGAAACACCCGGAGAAACCATGGGCAAGTCGGCCCTGCGGGACCACGCCTCACTGATGTTGACCACCATCGCGCAGGACCTGCAAACGCCACAGACATCGGGCGAGCAGCTGGTGAAGTCGCACGGCCTGGGGCCCAAGGAGGTGGGGGAGACTTACGCGGAAATCCACGCCGCCGAGCGTTTGCGCTCGGGCTTCACCATCGACCAGCTGGTGTCCGAGTACCGCGCCCTGCGCGCCAGCGTGCTCAAGCTGTGGGGCCAGGCGTCCCACAACACGCTGTTGACCGACCCGGAAGACATCACCCGCTTCAACGAGGCCATCGACCAGGCGCTGGCCGAATCGGTGTCGCGCTTTTCAGAGCTCACCACCGAGCGCGCGGAAGTCGAGCGCCAGCGGCTGAACGCCATTTTGGAAGCCGCACCCGTGGGCATTGGCATGGCTGACCAAAGCGGCAAGATGCGGTTGCTGAACTTCGAGAACAAACGCATCTGGGGCGAACACCCACCGTCCGAGCATGTGGAAGAGCTGGCCGACTGGAAAGCCTGGTGGGCCGACGGCTCGGCACGCCACGGGCAGCCCGTGGGCCCGCAGGAATGGGGCCTGATGCGCGCGCTGCGCGGCGAAGGCTCCCCGCGCGACATCGTGGAGATCGAGCCGTTTGGCGCCCCCGGCGAGCGCCGCACCATCTTGCTGCACGCCGAACCCATCCGCGACGCGATCAAGAACGTGGTCGGCTCGGTCATGGCCCAGATGGACATCACCGCGCAGGTGCGCATGGAAGCGGCGCTGCGCGACAGCGAGGCCAAGTTCCGCACCATCGCCAACGCCATGCCGCAGATGGTGTGGTCCACGCTGCCCGACGGCCACCACGACTACTTCAACCAGCAGTGGTATGACTTCACGGGGGTGCCCGACGGCTCCACCGACGGTGAGGGCTGGAACGGCGTGTTTCACCCCGACGACCAGGAACACGCCTGGGCGCGATGGAACCACAGCCTGGCCACGGGTGAGGTGTATGAAATTCAGTACCGGCTGCGCCACCGCTCAGGCCAGTACCGCTGGACGCTGGGCCGCGCGCTGCCGATCCGCAACCAGGCCGAGCAGATCGTGCGCTGGATGGGCACCTGCACCGACATCCATGACCAGAAGCTGGGCGAGGAACTGCTCAAACGCGAGAGCGAACGCAAGGACGAGTTTTTGGCCATGCTGGCGCACGAGCTGCGCAACCCGCTGGCCCCCATCAGCACCGCCGCGCAGATGCTCAAGGTCGCGGGCTTGAGCAAGGCACGGGTGCACCAGGCCGGCGACATCATCACGCGCCAGGTCAAACACATGACCAGCCTGGTCGACGACCTGCTGGATTTGTCACGCATCACCCGGGGACTGGTACAAATTGCCGATGAAGACGTGGACCTGAAACTGGTGCTGAACAACGCCATGGAGCAGGCGCTGCCATTGATCCATGCCCGCAAACACGAGCTGAGCATTCGCATGTCGCCGTCGCAGGCGTTTGCCCGGGGCGACAAAAACCGCCTGGTGCAGGTGGTGGCCAACATGCTGAACAACGCCGCCAAATACACCCCGCAAAGCGGCACCATCGAGCTGGTGCTGACGGTGCATGACCAGCAAGCGGTCATTTGTGTTTCAGACAACGGCAGTGGCATCAGCGCCGACTTGCTGCCCTGCATTTTTGACCTGTTCACCCAGGGTGAGCGCACACCGGACCGTGCCCAGGGTGGACTGGGACTGGGTTTGTCGCTGGTCAAAAACATCACGGTGCTGCACGGCGGCCATGTCACGGCCAAGAGCGACGGCGCGGGCCTGGGCAGCACCTTCACCGTCACGCTGCCGCTGGTGGAACGCACCCCGGACCTCGCCTTGCCGTCCCCGCTGGACGCCAGCGCCGCCACCATCTTGCCGTTGACGCTGATGGTGGTGGACGACAACCTGGACGCAGCCCAGTCGTTGGCCGATCTGTTGTCGCTCGACGACCACCGTGTGCTGGTGATGGAAGACGGCATGAGCGCCCTGGCTGCGCCTGATCGCAGTGAGGTACAGGTCTTCATCCTCGACATTGGCCTGCCAGTGATGAACGGCTACGAGCTGGCCCGGCGTTTGCGTGCTGACCCGGCCACGTCCAAAGCCGTGCTGATCGCCCTGACCGGCTACGGCCAGGCGCATGACCGCGTGCTGACCAAAACCGCCGGCTTTGACCACCACTTCGTCAAACCACTGGACCTGGACCAGCTGGCCAGCGTGCTGGAGCAGGTCAGCTTCATCGAGCGCCGCAAAGACCTGTGACGGGGACTTGGCGGGGGCACAGCTTATGCCGCCGCCCGGCCCGGCGTTGTATGACCACTCGCGCCGACCCACAAACCACCGCTGACAAAAAAGCCCGCTCGGTGTAGACCGTCGGGCTTTCGGGGCTGCGGCCCAAGCCGCTGCGTCGCACGCCGTGAATTACTTCGGCAGCAGCACCTTGTCGACCACGTGAATCACGCCGTTGGACTGGTAAACGTCAGCAATCGTCACGGTGGCGGAGCCGCCTTTTTCGTCGGTCACCATCACTTTGCCGCCAGCGGCTTTGGCCGTCAGCATACCGCCGGCCACGGTTTTCAGGGTGGCGGTGCCTTTGCCGTCGGCAATGGCTTTGGTGATCGCGGCGGCGTCCATCTTGCCGGCCACGACGTGATAGGTCAGGATGCCGGTCAGCATGCCCTTGTTTTCAGGCTTGAGCAGGGTGTCCACCGTGCCAGCAGGCAGCGCAGCGAAGGCCGCGTTGGTCGGGGCGAACACGGTGAACGGGCCTGGGCCTTTGAGGGTTTCAACCAGGCCCGCAGCCTTGACGGCGGCGACCAGCGTGGTGTGGTCCTTGGAGTTGACGGCGTTGTCAATGATGTCTTTGGTCGGCAGCATGGGCGCGCCGCCCACCATGACGCTGGCACCGGCCATGGCCGTTTGGGCAAAGGCTGACGTGCCAGCCACAGACATGAGCAGGGCGGCGGTGATGGCGGCGATTTTGTGAGTTGTCTTCATACAAATTCCTTCATGAGGTTGAATCAGACGCTGCCGTCAGGATGGACGGACGCGACGCTGTTCAATACGCCCCGCCCTGCGCCTTCAGATTCATAACCCCACGCCACCCGGGCGTAATCAAACGTAAACGAGCCTTTTCAGGAAAGCGCCTGGAAGAACGCCAGCACCGCTTTGGGGTACAGCAGGTGCTCTTGCGCCTGCACGCGGGCGGCCAGCTGCGCGGCAGTGTCGCCGGGCAACACCGGCACCACGGCCTGCGCCAGGATGGGCCCGTGGTCCAGCTCGGCCGTGACCTGGTGTACGGTGGCACCGGCCACGGTGCAGCCTGCGTCCAGCGCGCGCTGGTGGGTGTTCAGCCCTGTGAAGGCGGGCAGCAGCGACGGGTGAATGTTGAGCAGCCGCCCGGCAAAGTGCTGCACAAAGCCGGGCGTCAAAATGCGCATGAAACCGGCCAGCACCACCAGCGCCGGGTCATGGCGGTCGATTTCCAGCTGCAGCGCGGCGTCAAACGCCTCACGCGAATCAAACCCGGTGTGCGCAATGACGCGGGTGGGCAGGCCCAGCGCGCTGGCCACGGCCAGGCCCTGCGCGTCAGCCCGGTTGCTGATGACGCAGGCGATCTGCACGCCCCACCGCGCCAGCCAGCGGCCGGTGTGCGCCGCGTGCGCCAGCGCTGCCATGTTGGAGCCCCGGCCGGAGATCAAAATCACGATGTTCTTGTTGTTAGTCTTGCTGTCAGTTGACACGTCCACACCCCGCTACAAACCATTTGAAAAGAAGCTGTGAGTTTATGACCCTCAAAACCCTCACCCCCATTGAAGCCCGCGTGCTGGCCACCCTGATGGAAAAGGCCCGCACCGTGCCCGACAGCTACCCGCTCAGCCTGAACGCGCTGACGCTGGGCTGCAACCAGAAAACCAGCCGCGAACCGCTGATGGAGATCAGCGACGACGACGCACGGGATGCGCTGCAAACCCTGAAAAGCCAGAGCCTGGTGTTTGAAGCCTCAACCAGTCGCGTGCCACGTTTTGAACACAACTTTCAGCGCGCCGCTGCGGTCAATGAACCCCAGGCGGTGGCGCTGGGCCTGCTGATGTTGCGCGGCCCGCAAACCGCCGCCGAGCTGCGCCTGAACGGCGACCGCTGGTACAAGTTTGCTGACGGCAATGCGGTTGAAGACGTGCTGCTGGCGCTGCAGCAGCGCGGCGACGACGGCGGCCAGGCCATGGTGCGCAAGCTGCCCAAAATGCCAGGCGCCCGTGAGGCGCGCTGGGTTCATCTGCTGTGTGGTGAGCCCGACCTGAGCGCCCTGCAGGCCGCCGCCAGCGTGCCCACCCGGGGCGACGGTGATGGCCTGCTGGCGCGGCTGACGGCGCTGGAAACCACGGTGGCCCACCTGCGCGCCGACAACCAGCAGCTGCGCGCCCACCTCACCAGCATCAGCGAGCAACTAGGGATCACGCTGGACGATCAGTCCCCGCTTTGACAGTTTGAAAAGTGCATCCGTGCTAAAAATCAGGCCTCAGCGCGCCTATCCCGGACGCATGACAGACGCATCACGGAGACAACCCCCATGGATTTAGCTTTCACCCCCGAAGAACAAGCGTTTCGCGAAGAGATTCGCAGCTGGGTTCACGCCAACCTGCCGCAGGACATCTCGCACAAGGTGCACAACGCCCTGCGCCTGTCCAAAGACGACCACCAGCGCTGGGCCAAGATTCTGGGCGCCAAGGGCTGGCTGGGCCACGGTTGGGCCAAAGAATTTGGCGGCCCGGGCTGGAACGCGATTCAAAAACACCTGTTTGAAGAAGAATGCGCGCTGGCCGGTGCGCCCCGTGTGATTCCGTTTGGCCCGGTGATGGTGGCCCCGGTCATCATGGCCTTTGGCACGCCCGAGCAGCAGCAGCGCTTTTTGCCCGGCATCGGCAGCGGTGACGTGTGGTGGAGCCAGGGCTACAGCGAACCGGGTTCCGGCTCGGACCTGGCCTCGGTCAAGTGCAAGGCCGAGCGCCAGGGTGACAAATTCATCGTCAATGGCCAAAAAACCTGGACCACGCTGGGCCAGTACGGTGAGTGGATCTTTTGCCTGGTGCGCACCAGCAACGCGGGCAAACCCCAAACCGGCATCAGCTTTTTGCTGATCGACATGAAGTCGCCCGGCGTCAGCGTGCGCCCCATCGTGCTGCTGGACGGTGAGGCAGAGGTCAACGAGGTCTGGTTTGACAACGTCGAAGTCCCGGCCAACAACCTGATCGGTGAAGAAAACAAGGGCTGGACCTATGCCAAACACCTGCTCAGCCACGAGCGCACCAACATCGCCGACGTGAACCGCGCCAAACGCGAGCTGGAGCGCCTCAAACGCATCGCCAAAGACGAGGGTGTGTATGACGACATCCGCTTCCGCGACGAGATCGCCAAGCTGGAAGTGGACGTAGTGGCCCTGGAAATGCTGGTGCTGCGGGTACTGTCGGCCGAAAAGTCGGGCAAAAACTCGCTGGACATCGCCGGTCTGCTGAAGATCCGCGGCAGCGAAATCCAGCAGCGCTACAGCGAGCTGATGATGCTGGCCGCTGGTCCCTACGCCCTGCCTTTCATCGAAGACGCCATGGAAGCCGGCTGGCAAGGCGACTACCCGGGCCTGGCCACCTACTGTGCGCCCCTGGCCAGCACCTACTTCAACATGCGCAAAACCACGATTTATGGCGGCAGCAACGAGGTTCAACGCAACATCGTCTCGCAAGTGGTCCTCGGCTGAAACAAACAAAAGACAAGGAAAACACCATGGATTTCGACTTCACAGACGACCAGGAACAACTGCGTGACGCGGTGCGCAAATGGGTGGACAAGGGCTACGACTTTGAGCGCCGCCGCAGCATCACCAAAGCGGGAGGTTTCTCCCGCGAGGCGTATGGCGAGTTGGCCGACTTGGGCCTGCCAGGCCTCTACATTTCGGAAGACGACGGCGGCCTGGGCATGGGCCCGACCGAGGGCATGGTGGTGATGGAGGAGCTGGGACGCGGCATGGTGCTGGAGCCATTCGTCCACACCCTGATCGCCAGCGGCGTGCTGACCGGTTATGCGCCTGCCGACATCAAGGCCACCTGGCTGCCCAAAATTGCCTCGGGTGAAGCCCTGGTCGTTTTGGCCCATCAGGAGCGTGCTGCACGCTACGATTTGACGAAATGTGAGGCAAAAGCCGTTCTCGCCAAGGATTTATATGCCTTGACTGCTACCAAAAGCATAGTGGCTGCGGGTGACCAGGCAGACGCCTTCATCGTCCCGGCAGAGCTCAATGGCGCCATCGCGCTGTTCCTGGTCGAGCGCACGGCGGCCGGCGTGAGCAGCCAGGGCTATGTCACCCAAGACGGTGCGCGCGCGGCGGAAGTCACCTTCAAGGACGCGCCTGCTGTGTTGCTGACCCCCGAGGGCGCCAAGGCGCTGGCGCACGCCGTGGACATCGGCATCGCCGCGACCTGCGCCGAAGCCGTGGGTGTGATGGACAAAACCCTGGCTGTGACGGTGGACTACATGAACACCCGCAAACAGTTTGGCGTGGTGATCTCCAGCTTCCAGGCGCTGCGTCACCGCGTGGCCGACATGAAGATGCAGCTGGAACTGGCCCGGTCCATGAGTTTTTACGCCTGCCTGAAACTCAACGCGCCCGAGGACGAACGCCGCGCTGCCATGGCCCGCGCCAAGTACCAGCTGGGCGTGTCGATGCGGTTTGTGGGCCAGCAGGCGGTGCAGCTGCACGGCGGCATCGGCGTGACCGACGAGTACATCGTCAGCCACTACTTCAAAAAGCTGACGGTGCTGGACATGACTTTTGGCGACACGCTGCACCAGCTCGGTGAGGTGTCAGCCCAGATGCAGGACACCGCTGGGGTGTTCGCCTAAGCGCCAGGTGCATGGTTGGGTGCAAACGCCTGCGGTACAGAAGGCCCGTGTCGCACCCAACCCTTGCGGCTCACCTTGCGACTCACAACCGGGCTTGTCGCCCGGCGGTGGGCATTATTTCCACTTGAAGCCGACGCCTACCTGCACGCCCCAATCCTTGCCTGTGGTGGTCACCCCCATACCCCAGGCCGAGTGACCACTGGTGGCGACAGACTTGAACTGCACCGCGACGGCGCTGTAGCCCTTATAGGAGCCCAGCCCTGCACCCAAGCCCTTTTCACCCGCCTGAAGCGTAGGCATGACGGCACCTGCTGCCGCAAGTCCCATGGCAATGCCGGAGTAAGCGACACGGGACACCTCGCGAAGCTGCGACACATTGACCGCATCGGTCGGATTGACGCCTGCCGCCACATTGGTGATGCGCCTTTCATTGCCCGGCGAGCCGACGGAAATCGTGTTGGGCTGGTCCGCCACGGAAAACGCACCCAGTGCCACAGCACGGTTACCGGTGGCCTGCGCACTGGCACCCAATGCAACAGAGTCGTTGCCAGAAGCGAGCGAGTTGTCACCGACCGCCACCGTGGGGTCTGCAATGGCGCGGGCCTGGTAGCCAATCGCCACCGATCCGGCAAAAGTTGCAACGGACCGGTACCCGATAGCGGTTGAGTTTTCATCATTGGCCGTGGCATACGCACCGTAGGCGGTCGCCCCTTTGGCGGCAGCGGTAGCCGTGCCAGCACTGGCCCCGATACCCGTCGCCGTGGTGTCAATGCCATTGACCACCAGCGTATTGGTATTGGCAGCTGTTTTAACCACGGTGCTGTTGAAGACCGCTGTGTAGGTCTGCACCTCCGTGCCGACGCTCCCGCCAATCGCCGTCCCCGTCAACGTGCCACCCTGGCTCGCAATGGCCGTGGATGCAGCCAGCAAGGGAGCGACAGAAGTCGTCAAATGGCTCAACCCACTGCTGACCGTTACCAAGCCAGTTGACAAGGTGCTGATGCTGCTGTTTGCAGCGGCCAGCCCAGTGTTCAGCGTCGTGATACTTGCGGTGTTGCTGGCAACACCTGTGGACAAGCTGCTCACGCTGGTTGCGGTGGTTGTAGAGAGCGAGCCAATGCTGGTGTTGGCCGCCACCAGGCCCGTGTTCAAGGTACTGATTCCCGCCGTGTTGTTTGCAACGCCGGTAGACAGGCTGCCGATGCCGGTGTTCGCGGTGGCCAAACCCGTATTCAGTGCCGTGATGCCGGCGGTGTTGCTGGCAACCCCGGTAAACAAGACACCCAAACTGGTCGCCGTAGCTGTCGACAAGGTCCCGATGCTGGTGTTAGCAGCTGCCAAGCCCGTGTTCAGGGAGCTGATGCCTGCCGTGTTGCTGGCAACACCCGTGGACAGGCTGCTCACGCTGGCCGCCGTGGCTGTCGACAAAGTGCTGATGCTGGTGTTCGCCGCAGCCAGGCCAGTGTTCAATGTCGTAATGCCTGCCGTGTTGCTGGCAACGCCCGTGGACAGACTGCTCACGCTGGTCGCCGTGGTCGTCGACAAGGTCCCGATGCTGGTGTTCGCCGCAGCCAGGCCCGTGTTCAGGGTGCTGATGCCTGCCGTGTTGCTGGCAACACCCGTGGACAGGCTGCTCACGCTGGCCGCCGTTGTGGTCGACAAAGTGCCGATGCTGGTGTTCGCCGCAGCCAGGCCCGTGTTCAATGTCGTGATGCCTGCCGTGTTGCTGGCAACACCCGTGGACAGGCTGCCGACGCTGGAAGCGGTTGTCGTCGACAGGTTGCTGATGCTGGTGGTCGCACCATCGATCCCAGTGGACAGACTGCTCACGCTGGTCGCGGTGGCTGTAGAGAGCGTACCGATGCTGGTGGTCGCCGCAGCCAAGCCAGTGTTCAATGTCGTGATACCCGCCGTGTTGCTGGCAACACCCGTAG
>JBJXEI010000034.1:0-7780 GCA_046154065.1 Polaromonas sp.
GCAACATGGGTGTGGCGCTGGGTTACGCCGTGCTGGCCTACAACTCACTGAACGTGGGCCTGGGCAAGCTCGAACTGAACAGCGAAGCGCTGCAGGACGACCTGAACAGCGCCTGGGAAGTGCTGGCCGAGCCGATCCAGACCGTGATGCGCCGCTACGCCGTGGCCGGCGCCTATGAAAAGCTCAAGGAAGTCACACGCGGCAAAACCGTGCAGGCCGAAGACCTGCACGCACTCATCCGTTCGCTGGAGATTCCCGAGGCTGAAAAAGAGCGCCTGCTGGTGATGACGCCGGGCAGCTATGTCGGCATGGCGGCCGAGTTGGCTAGGCGAGTCTAGAAGCAAGCCCCCACGGTTTCCCACTGCGTGTGGACGCTGCACCTTGCAGGCCGCAGCTCGCCAGAGGCTTCGCATCTGATCCCTGTCCAAACCTGCGTCTGCAGGCTTGGAGCCGCAGGTATCAGCCCCGAGGGGGCCGCTGCGCCTGCGGTCTGGCAAAGCCAGTCCCGCGGCCCCTGCTTGAAAAGAGATGTGCCCGTTTGGGGTCAGGCGGTTGATGGCATGTCCTTGCCGCACTGCCAGCACTGCTCAAACCCGCCTTCCACCGTTTCGCCGCACGCGCAGTGCCACCGGCGCTGGGGGCGGTTTTGCAGGTCGTCCAGCACCGCGCTGGCGGCTTGTTGTTCATCGTCTTGGGTCAGCCAGACCTCGGGCAGGCACTGGTCGGGTGGCAAATCCCCGGCGATGCTGCCCAAGAAGTAACGCTGCACCGTGGCAGAAAAGCCGGCCTGCCGCAGCGCGTCGGCCCAGAAGGTGGCAATCGCAATGTTGGGAGCACGGGCCAGGCGGATCATCAACAAGCCTTCAGTTATTTGCTACAAAATACATAGCACAACAGGCAATTAAAGCCTTGACCGGAAGCTGGTTTGGCCTTGAAAGCTGCGTTTTCAGGCGGCAGCAGGCTTTTCCAGCGCCCTGTCAGCATAGCGGCCAAAGCGCCAGGCATTGCCCTCCAGGGTGATGCGCCGCCAGGCCACGCGTTTTTCGGCCGGGCTCATGGCCAGCCAATGCTGCACCTCTTCGAAGGTGCGACCGCAGCCTTTGCACATGGCGTCGCCCTGGCTGGTGGAGCAAATGGCGATGCAGGGTGTGTCCAGTGTGGTGGCGTACCAGCCGAGCCAGGCGTCCATGGCGGCGGGCGGAAAGCTGTGTTCGTCGGCCTCGTCTTCGCGGTAGAACACCATCAACGCATAGACTTCTGCCAAGGCGCGCAACTCGGGCGCCAACGTGATGCCGTCGGGCGACGGTTTTTTGGCCCGCCAGTAGTTGATGGCCGCTTCGATGTCGGTGATGTGGATAGCGGGCATGGGTCGCGGTGCAATCTGGAAAAAATCAAAAACCACCCAAATTATCAGCCCCGGGAAAAGACCCGGCACACGCCAGCGCTTTCCCATCACCGTGGTCCTGCAGGCGCAGGTTTGCCAAAACCCTTTTTTTGAGTTCAAATACGGTCACGAAGGGGAGTAACTCCCACGTTGTCGCTGGACTATTTCAATAACAGACCCCTCAGCACAACGCATCAACCAAGTCGTCAGTACGAAGCGAAGGATTTTTCCGCCGCTTCCGGCTTGTTGGACAGGCAGCGTCACTGCCCGTCGAGCCAGACCTTCGACAGAAAACCTGCGCGGTTTTGTCGAAGCGTTCACGGCACATTTCCAATGTTTCTGCCAGACACTTCGCCCAAACCCGCTGGTTTTCGCCGAAGCTGAACATCCGTGCGATTTGCCGGGTGTTCTTGTTGAAACTTGACTGGAAATCTGTTGATGGAACTCTTTACAGCCCCTTGGTGGTCGGCCCTGCTGGCGATCATTTTGATTGACCTCGTTCTTGCGGGCGACAACGCCATCGTGATCGCACTGGCAGCGCGCAGCCTGCCGCCCCACCTGCAGAAAAAAGCCATTGTCTGGGGCACCGTGGGGGCCATCGTGGTCCGCTCGGCCATGACAGTGGGTGTGGTCTGGCTGCTCAAAATCCCCGGACTGATGCTTGTCGGCGGTGTGGGCCTGCTGTGGATTGCCTACAAATTGCTGGCCGACCAGGACGCGGGCGACCACCAGGGCCCGGTGGCCAACACCTTCTGGGGTGCCATGAAAACCATCGTCGTGGCGGACGCCCTGATGGGCATCGACAACGTGCTGGGCGTGGCTGGTGCCGCCCACGGCGCGTTTGACCTGGTCATCATTGGCCTGCTGATCAGCGTGCCCATCGTTGTGTTTGGCAGCACCATGGTGCTCAAGCTGGTCGAAAAATTCCCGATGATCATCAACATCGGTGCCGCCGTGCTGGCGTTCACCGCCGCCAAAATGATTGTCAGTGAGCCGCTGCTGGACCCCGTGTACGGCGGTCCGGGCTCCCTGCCGTCGAAACAGACGCTGCACACCGTGGCTCAGTGGGGGACCTATGCCCTCGCGGTGGCTGGCGTTCTGGGGGGTGGCTTCTGGGCTGCCCGACGTGCCAAAGGCCAGCACAAGGCGGCCCAGAGCCGTCATGAAGACCTGGTGACATGAGGAGGTGACGCGACGCGGCCATCGCCGCGTCCTGAACAAGCCATCGATGCCTGCTGATACCCAACATCTACCAAGGAAAATCTCATGGACAACATCATTGTGTACCTCGACGACGCAGCCTATGCCATGCACTTGCTGCAGCCCATGCTGCCAAGCCAAGGCAATGGCAATGGCACCAGCGCAACCGCTTCGGTCATGCCCGCCATCCGCTCATCAGGCCCGACCCACTGGATTTTGGTGGGCTGCGCACCGCGCATCACGCACCGGGTCAGCAAATGGGTCACGCACAGCGCGCGTGACAACTGGCGTCGCAAGTGGGCCGACAAGGCGTTTTCATCGATCGTCCCGACGCTTGAGTGGCATCAGGGCACCGTCACCACACTGCTGGCAGACAGCAGCTTGTGCCAGCAAACCGAGGCGCTGATCCGGCAGCACGGCGCGTCAAGGGTGCTGGACGCACGTCGGCCAAAGTTGGGGCAGGACTTGCAGCCAGTGACCGCGACGCAGGTGCAGGAGCACCACGGCCTGCTCGGCTTTGCCACCGCGCTGGCGGGTGCCGGGCTGATTGCCGGTATCGACTGACCTGCCCGGTGGGCCAAGGCGGTGGTAGGCTCGACGCATGAAACTCATCCTGAACTGGCTTTTAAGCGCGGGCGCACTGCTGGCGGTCGCCCATCTTTATTCGGGCGTGGTGGTGACCAGCTTCACCGCCGCGCTGATTGCAGCGGCCGTGCTGGGCCTGCTGAACGCCGTGGTGCGGCCGGTGCTGGTGCTGCTGACGTTGCCCGTCACCGTGGTCACGCTCGGGCTTTTCTTGTTCATCATCAACGCGCTGATGTTCTGGGCTGCGTCGGGGTTGCTCAGTGGTTTTGATGTGCGTGGTTTTATCCCTGCACTGATTGGCTCACTGATTTATTCGGTGCTGCAACTAGCGATCGATTTTGTCCTGGAGCGCCTGCTCTCGGATTAAGGCCTCGGTCTGCCGGGCCCGGGTGTCGATGATCGAGCCCTCCATGTGGTCGGCCGCCCCCGGGCTGCTGCGCATCAGGCCCTGCGCGGCCTTGAAGCGGTCCAGCGCGGCAGGGTAGTCCAACTCGGCAAAGCGGCTTTCAGCATCCGCACGCACGGCGCGCACCGACTGGCCCTGCGCGGTGTAGGCGCTGGACAACAGCTGCCAGGCTGCGGCGTCCCTGGGCCGCTCGGCCACCCAGGTTTGCAAACGGCTGGCCACGTCCTTGGGCCGCTGCGCCGCCAGCAGGGCGCGGCCATACACCAGCAACTCGGCGCGGGTGCGCAGCTGGGCCATGTCGATGCGGCTGCCTGCGGCGGGCACTTTGCCTTCCATCATCTCGACCTCGGTCACCAGCAAATCACCGGCCGCTTTAGCCTGCGGGTCGGCGTTGATGCGCAGCATCAGCGCTGCCAGCAGGCTGCGGGCCTGCGCAAAGTCACGCAGCTGGGCGGCGGCCAACGCCCCGGCGTACAGCGCCCCCACGGGCGCAGCATCAGGTGCCGAGGGCTGCGGTGCCACTGCTGCCCGTGCCGTGGCCAATTCGATCATGGTGCGCTGCTGGTCCACGCCGGGGGCGGACAGCACCCGGGCACGCGCGGCCATCATGGCGTGAACCGTGCGGACCTGCGCCGCGTCCTGGGCGGCGCTGCCGGTCAGGGGTGGGCTGTTGGTGGCCGCCAGTTGCACGCGGGACTGCGCCTCGGCAATGCGCTGGGTGTTCAGCGGGTGGGACCGCAAATACGGAAAAGCGCCGTTGTCGTTCAGGCGTGAGGCCTGCTGCAGCTTTTCAAACATCGCCGCCACACCACGGCTGTCAAAACCTGCATCCACCATCACACCAAAGCCGACACGGTCGGCCTCGCGCTCCATGTCGCGTGAAAAGTTCAACTGGCTTTGCGCCGCCAAGGCCTGCCCGCCGACGATGGCGGCGCTGGCGGCGTTCGGGCTTTTGCTGGCGGCCAACGCGCCCAGCACCATGGCGGCCATCATCCACGGGGCCTGTTTGGCCTGCTGCGTCATCAGGCGCGCAATGTGCCGCTGGGTCACGTGGCTCATCTCGTGGCCCAGCACGGCGGCCAGCTCGTCGCGGCTGCTGACCACGCCCACCAGCCCCAGGTGCACGCCAAAGTAGCCGCCGGGCAGCGCGAAGGCGTTGATGCTGCGGTCGCGCAACAAAAAAAGCTGCCAGGCAAAGCGCTCGTCCAGCTCTGGCCCCAGCTCCCCCCGCGCGCGCGCGGCCACCATCAACGGCTGCCAGATGCCCTGCACGTAGTCGGTCAGCACGGGGTCGTCCAGGTAGTCCGGGTCGCGAAAAATGCTGCTGGCGATGCGGTCACCGATGCGGCGTTCTGCGGCGCTGGTCATGTCGAAGTTGTCGCCTAGCGCGGGCAGCGACGCACCGACCGGCGCGCCGTTGTTGCCCAGCGACTGGGGCCAGGCGGCAGGGCCGCTGAAAGCCAGCAGCAGCAAGGCCAGCAGGTGGGCGGGCCGGGTGACACAGCGGGTGATAGAGCGAGTGGTCATGCTTTTATGATGGTGCATGACTGTAAAGGTTTCGTAACACCATGATGGATGCCTCCCCAACCCCAACGTCGGCCGCAGATGCCGCGTCCCCGCTGACCCACTTTGACGCCCAGGGCCAAGCCCACATGGTGGACGTGGCCGGCAAAGCTGCCACCCACCGCAGCGCCACCGCGCAGGGCCGCATCGAGATGCTGCCCGCCACACTGGCGCTGATCTTGAACGGCAGCGCCAAAAAGGGCGACGTGCTGGGCATAGCCCGCATCGCGGGCATCATGGCCGCCAAAAAAACCAGTGAGCTGATCCCGCTGTGCCACCCGCTGGCGCTGACACATGTGTCAGTCACCTTTGCCACCGACACCACCACCCACAGCGTGACCTGCGAGGCGGTGGTCGAAACCGTGGGCCCCACTGGCGTGGAAATGGAAGCCCTGACCGCCGTACAGGTCGCGCTGCTGACCATCTACGACATGTGCAAGGCGGTGGACCGGGGCATGGTCATGACCGGCGTGCGCGTTCTGGAAAAACACGGCGGCAAGTCGGGGAGTTTTGTGCACGCAGCGGGTTAATTGGCTTCGCCAGCTTGGGCGCGGTTGTCACGGTGCCCGCGCAGCCAGGTCGCGCAGTCGGCCGGAAAGGCTGCCCGGTACCGGGCCAGGTGCAACACCGCTTCATCCTCACGGCCCAGCATCGTGGCGCTTTCAATGGCTTTTTCAATCACCCGTGGCTCGGGCGAGTAATGCAGCAGCGCCAAGGCGGTGTCGTACGTCCACTGCGCGTTGCCGCGCGCCAGCGGCACCAGGCTCAGCTCGGCAAACAGGAACTGGTTGCGAAACAGCCGCGTGTCGCTGATTTTGTCCAGCGTGCCTTCACGCAGCGCCGGATCACGCTCGGGTGCCGACAGGTAAATCTGGCTGACGCGCTGGTAGTCCCATGCCGTGAAGCTCAAAATCGCTATCAAAACAGTAGCAACACCAGCAATCAAAGCCTTGGCTAGTGTGCTATTTGATTCATTTTCCACGCCAGAAAGCGCTTCCGGGCGGCGCCAAAGCAGCAAAAGGCACGCCAGCACCGCCATTTGGAACGGCCCGTACCACAGCGGGTATTCCAGCAGGCTGTGCACGCCAACCACCGCCAGCACACCCCAGGCCATCTGACGCGTGGGGTCAGCCTCTTGCCAGGGCCGCTGACGCAGCACCCACACCGTCAGCGCCCCGCACGCCAGCAGCGCCACCGGCACGCCCAGCTCCACGGCCAGGTGCAGCGGCAGGTTGTGCGCGTTGTCCATGATTTCGCAGAACCGGGGGCCGCCGTACAGGTTGTTGTAATGGGCAAAGTCCAGTTCCCCCCAGCCCCAGCCCAGCCACGGCTTTTGCACGATCAGGTCCAGCACGTTGGACCACAACAGCCTGCGACTGGAGCAAGCAGCCCCCCCCGATGCACCGTCACTCAGCCGAGCCACCATGCCGTGGGAGCCCGCATCAAACCCCGCCAACCATGGCAAACCCCACACAGCCGCCGCATACCCCAGGCTGCTCACCACCAGCAACGCCCGCACCGCAGGCAAACGCCAGCCGCCCCACCACAGCGCCAGGCCAATGACCAAGCCCAGCTGCAGCAAACCCGTACGGGAAGACGACGCCCCATTGCCCAGCGCCAGCAGCACCCCCGCCAGGCAGACCCCTGCTGTATGGATCAACGTGCCCTTCGGCCGCCGCCACGCCCACCAGAGCAAGGCCACCAGCGCTGTGCTGGTCAGCGTGGCGAACTGGTTGCGCTGGCGCAAATTGGCAAAGGCCTCACCCGCTGCGGTCTGGTTGACCCAAGGCGCCCAGGCCGCAGCCATATCAAAATACTGAAGCAAGCCAATGCCACTGCTGGCCAGCCCCGCCAGCAACCACGCCCCCGCCACCACTGCAGCCAACCGCGCAGGCGCAATCACCTCAGCCCGCCAGACACGCAACCCCAGCAAAGCCGCAGCACAAGTCCAGGCGAACAGCAACGGCACCACGGCAGGCGACGGACCCGGAGCGAAAGGATTCAGCCAGGGGAGCAAGAAAAGCGCAAAAACCACCAGATTCAGCATGGTGGAAGGATAGCGGGTTGGGGGAGGCGATCAGCCAATCACGCACAGGCAATCATCGTCTGGCACTTGCCAACCACCAGATGCCGACTGGTTGGCTGCGAGTTGGCCTGCTTTGATCGCTCATCAAAATCCGTCGCCAGGCAGGAGCCCTTCGATACCACCCTGATTGTTCAAGATTGCAATCCAGTCTTTCCGGCCGACAACAGGCACGTACATCCACTGAGAAATCGCTACATTTTTCGCAGCGGCCATCGCTGCAGCGGCGTCTTTTTGGGATGGCTGTTTTTCCAGAAACACCGCGAGCGGCCGGGCTCTGGACAAAGATTTTTTAGCCGCATCGCCGACGTAAGGCAAATAGAAATTTGGCCGAAGAGCGTAGTCCGCTCCACCCTGCAGCGATTCGAACATCACGGTCTGCCGCTCTTTTTCATCGACAGGTTCACGAATAGCCACAACAGCAGGTCCCGACCACCATTTCGGCTTGAGTGCTGCTGAGAGCTGACCCAGCGACTCTTGGGCAGGCACACCTTGGAAATCAGCCGCGGAGACCACTTTAAAACGGTCGATCTCCATCACTAAAAAAACGGGTCGTGCC
>JBJXEI010000035.1:0-23361 GCA_046154065.1 Polaromonas sp.
TTTTTTAACTGCCTTCACTGTTTGTTCAACCGGAGCTTTTCATGATCCAACGTCGCACCCTCCTCCAATCCGGCGCAGCGGTTGCCCTGGGCGCCCCTGCCCTGAGCGGCCTGGCCCAGCAGGTCATCACGCTGAAGTTTCACACCTTCATGTCCCCCAGCTCCAACGTCTGGCTGGCCATGCACAAACCCTGGATGGACAAAGTGGAAAAAGAGTCCGGCGGCCGTATCAAGTTTGAAGGCTACCCGGCCATGCAGCTGGGCGGCACACCCGCGCAGCTGTACGACCAGGCCAAAGACGGCGTGGTCGATGTGGTGTGGACCCTGCCGGGCACCACGGCCGGTCGCTTCCCGCGCATTGAAGCCTTCGAGCTGCCTTTCATGATGAGCAATGCCGAAGCCACCTCCAAGGCCGCGTGGGAATACCTGCAGACCGCCGCCGTGGGGGAATTCAAGGACACCCAGGTGATTGCGCTGCAGGTGCACGGCCCAGGCGTCATCCACACAGCGGACAAACCCGTCAAATCAATCGCCGACATGCGCGGTCTGAAGCTGCGCGCGCCCACCCGCCAGGTCACCAAACTGCTGGCGGTGCTGGGTGCCACGCCGGTCGGCATGCCGTTGCCCGGCATTCCGGATGCGCTGAGCAAGGGCACCATCAACGGCTGCGTGATTCCCTGGGAAGTGGTGCCGTCCGTGAAGGTGCAGGAGCTGACCAAGTTCCACGCCGAGTTCGACCCCGCCGGTGGCAGCCTGTACACGTCCACCTTTGTGATGGCGATGAACAAGGCGAAGTACGAGTCCCTGCCGCCGGAGCTGAAAAAGGTGATCGACAACAACTCGGGCATGGCGACCTCTGCCCTGCTGGGCAAAGTCCAGCAGGGCAACGACGTGCCCGGCCGCAAAAGCGCCGCTGACCGGGGCAACACCATCACCACCATCAGCCCGGCGGAGGCGCAGGAGTTCCGCCGCAAAGCCCGCACGGTGGAAGTCGAGTGGGTCGAAGACATGAACAAAAAGGGTTTTGACGGCAAAAAGCTGCTCGACACCGCCCGCGCGCTGATTGAAAAACACACCAAGACGACCAAGGCTTGAGCGCTGGTGTGCAGGCCTTCGGGCCAACGCCACGTCTGCTATTCATTCAATAGCAAACAATGCAATCAAAACCTAGGCTGGGTGCCTGTTTGGCTTGGAATTAGATCAAAACGGGTTGATTGAAGGCGTCAGCGCCTTCTGGCGTGCGCCAAACGCATGTTGCGGTTTTTTCAGGGGCGTTGGTGCGGACCACGGGCCATCAAGCCCACGCCGCCAGCCCCGCCGCCCATTCCACCAGTTGGGAGCGAAAGAGCGCCACGGCGGGGGCGGCCTCCCCGGTGCGCCACAGCACATACACATCCCCATTCAGCGGTGTTTGTGCCAGCTGGCAAATGCCCACGGCGCCAGCGCGCAGCTGCGCCATCGACGCAGGCACCAGCGCCACCCCCAGCCCGGCGGCCACCAGGTTCAGCGCGGCGGGCACTTCCACCACCTGCTGAACAATGCGCGGCGCAAAACCGGACTGCACGCAG
The DNA here is from genome assembly GCA_046154065.1 of Polaromonas sp. GTDB lineage: Bacteria > Pseudomonadota > Gammaproteobacteria > Burkholderiales > Burkholderiaceae_C > Polaromonas. The sequence continues at coordinate 1,568 of JBJXEI010000035.1, forward strand.
GCGTCGAACAAGCGGGTGGCGAACGGCGAGGACTCCAGCCGCAAAAACACAAAGTCTTCGTCCTGCAGATCCGTCAGCGCCAGCAGCGGCTGGTCGGTCAGCCGGTGGCCGGGTGGCAGGGCCACCACCACCGGGTCCCGCCACAGCAGCGCCGCGCTGATGGTGCCGTCATTCAACGGGTTGCGGGACACGCACACATCCAGCCGCCCGTCGCGCAGCGCCTGCAAGTGGTCCGAGGGTTTCATCTCGTGCAGCGCCACCTCCAGCCCGGGCCGCTGCAGCCTGAACTGCTGGATGAACTGGGGGAACGGCCCCAGAAAGTGCGAACCCGCCAAACCGACCTGCACCCTGCCCTGCAGCCCGCTGGCCACCCGGGTGACGTGGCTGCGCGCTTCCTCCAGCCGGGCTAGCACCGCCTGCGCGTGGGGCAAAAACGCCTTGCCCGCTTCACTGAGCACCACGCTGCGGCTGGTCCGGTCAAACAGGCGTGCGCCCAGCTCGGTCTCCAGGCTGGCAATCTGAAAACTCAGCGGTGGCTGCGACACATGCAGCCGACGCGCCGCCCGCGTGAAGCTCAGCTCGTCGGCCAGCACGGTGAAGTAGCGAAGTTGGCGCAGTTCCATGGGCAGCTTGTTCGTGTATTGATAGGTTTTACGTATTGATCTATCTTGATTATGTATTTGTATGTATGGATCAAGCCTTCAAAAATATGCTTTTTACTTGTCAGGAGACCCGATGACCACGCCAGATGCCCCCACTGCCAAAAACTACCGCGTCGGCCTGATCGTGCCCAGCTCCAACACCACGATGGAAACCGAAATCCCGGCCATGCTGCGCGCCCGTGAAGCGGTACTGCCGGAGCGGTTCACATTTCACTCCAGCCGCATGCGCATGAAGTCGGTGACCAAGGAAGAGCTGATGGCCATGGACCAGGACTCCGACCGCTGCGCACTGGAGCTGTCGGACGCCCACATGGACGCCATGGGGTACGCCTGCCTGGTCGCCATCATGAGCATGGGCAAGGGCTATCACCGCGAATCCCAGAAGCGCCTGCATGCGGTCACCGTGGCCAACGGCGCGCCCACACCGGTCATCACCAGCGCCGGTGCGCTGGTGGACGGCCTGCACGCCATCGGCGCGAAGCGGGTGTCCATCATTGCGCCTTATATGAAGCCGCTGACCCGCCTGGTGATCGACTACATCGAGGCCGAGGGCATTGAGGTGATCGACAGCATTTCGCTGGAGATTCATGACAATCTGGCCGTGGGGGCCCGTGACCCGAAAGCCCCCGCCGAGCTGTGGAAGCAGCTCAACGTGAAAGGCGCGGACGCGATTGTGGCGTCGGCCTGTGTGCAGATGCCGTCCCTGCCGTCAGTGCCGCTGATCGAAGCGGCCAGCGGTTTGCCGGTGGTGTCCAGTGCGGTCTGCACCACCTACAGCCTGCTGAAAAGCCTGGGGCTGGAGCGCCGTGTTCCCCACGCGGGTGCGCTGCTGTCAGGCCGCTACTGAAGCTTCTGAAGCCGCTGAAGCCTCTGAACGACCGACTGGTTTTTTTAATTCAAATAATGGAGACAAGCCCCGTGATTCACCACATCTCACTGAAGCGCCTGAAACAGCTGAACCTAGCTCTGCTGGGCACCGTGTTGTCCACTGCCGTGCTGGCGCAAGCCTTTCCCAGCAAACCCATCACGCTGGTCGTGCCCAACCCGCCGGGTGGTTTTGTGGACGCGTCTACCCGCATCCTGTCGGATTCGCTGGCCAAGGTCACGGCGCAGCCCGTGGTGGTGGACAACCGCGGCGGCGGCAGCGGCAACGTGGCCTACAGCGCGGTGGCCCGCGCCGCGCCGGACGGCTACACGCTGCTCAACTCGTACTCGGCCTACCACGTCGGCAACCCCAACCTGACGCCCAAGCTGCCGTGGGCACAGAAGGACTTTGTGTCGGTGGCGCTGATCACCGTGGCGACCAACGTGATCACCACGCACCCGTCGATCCCGGCCAAAAACCTTGGTGAGTTCGTCAGCTACCTCAAAGCCAACCCGGGCAAGGTCAGCTACGCGTCTCAGGGCAATGGCTCCCTCTCGCACATCGGCACCGAAATGTTCAAGCAGCAAACGCAAACCAGCATGGTGCACATCCCCTACCGCGGCTCTGGCCCGGCGCTGCAGGACGTGTTGTCGGGCCAGGTGCAGGTGTTCATCACCACCCCTCCGTCGGTCATGGGCCAGGTGCAGGTCGGCAAACTGAACGGGCTGGCCGTGGCCGGCAAGGCGCGCCACCCCGGCATGCCCAACGTACCAACCACTGCTGAAGCGGGTTTGAAAGGGTTTGAGCTGGAGGCCTGGGTCGGTATTTTTGCCCCGGCCGGCACGCCGCCTGACGTGGTGGCCAAGCTCAGCGCGTCCATCAAATCCGCGCTGGAGCTGCCGGAAACCAAAACCCGCGCGGATGGCGCAGGTGTGGAGCTACGTTACATGGCCCCCGCCGCGCTGGACGCCTTGGTCAAAAAAGACACCGACTTCTGGGCCAAAACCATCAAGTCCGCCGGCATCAAGCCCGAATGAGATGACGCCCGCCGGCCAGCGGGCTAGAAATGCTTGTGCAGAATGTCCCGAAGCGCTTTCACATGCGCATCGGCTACCGGGCCGAGGTGGCTCACCATTTGTTCGTAGCCACCCAATGACACCGCCAACAGCTCCAACGAATTCATCTGCGAAAGGTTGTCCAGAATTTGCGGCGCGTCCTGCGGCAGGTGCTCCCGTACAAATTTTTCAATCAGCTGCACGGCTTGCGCCAATGCCTGAAGCTCCCGAAGATCCGATGAATGGCCTTTGGCAGGCATGGCCATGGTGGCAGGTCCCATCCAGGAGTGCATCGTCAGCGTAGGCTGCTGGGAGCTTTCAACAAAACCGACACGGGTGGCCGACCACTGGCGCACGTTGTGGGGCTTCAAGCTGCTGGCCAACTGCTCGGAGTTGGCGGGCTCGTCGCTCGCGCGCACACGGTGTGCCAATTCGGGCAGCGGCCGGATCAGCCCGGCAATCACCAGCGACTCCAGCAGGCCACGCACGTCACCGAAGGCACGCAGGCTGTCTTCAAACACGGCCAGGCTGGTGCGTCCGTCCACCACCTTCAAGATGGCCCGAAGCTTGAAAGGCAGTCCGGACTGGGCGTCGTACGCCTTGGCGTGGCCCTCTTCGGTACGTGCATAAATCGTCATATGGCCTTCCAGCGTTAGTAGTGAATCGATTCTCCCTGCCAGGGTGGTACGCGATGGACGGGTGGGCACCAGTTTCTGACTGCTTTTGCCTAACCCGTCACACGACCCCCACCGGCCGACTGCCCACCTTGATTGTCAACGACTCGCGCCCTGCAGCACATCCCCTTGCAACGTGAAAAACCGACCTGAACGCTACACTTGACCGATGCATCGACCTCCTCTGAAACACTGCCGCAACTGCGGGTGCGCCGTTATCTACAGACTGCCTGACGACGGTGACACCAAAGAGCGAGCGGTGTGCCCAGCGTGCAACACGGTTCACTATGACAACCCGCTCAACGTGGTGGGCACGCTACCCACCTGGGGTCCCGACGGCGGGCAGGTGCTGCTGTGCAAACGCAACATCGAACCACGCTGGGGCAAATGGACCTTGCCAGCAGGTTTCATGGAAATGGGCGAAACCATCGCACAGGGCGCGGCACGCGAAACCGACGAGGAAGCCGGCGCCCTGTTTGAAATGGGCCAGCTGTTCAGCGTGATGAATGTGGCGCGCGTCGGACAGGTTCATTTCTTCTACTTGGCCACCTTGCTCAGTGACCAATTCAACCCAGGGCACGAAACCATCGAGGCCCGTCTGTTCAGCGAGTCCGACATTCCGTGGGACGAAATTGCCTTTGGCACGGTGCGTGAAACGTTAGCGCTTTACTTTGCTGACCGCCGCAAGGGTGCCATGGGTTTTCACACCACCGACATTGCCTGAACGCCCTCAAGCGCAGCACCAGGCCACCGGGCGGGGGGCGCTGGCTGCTCAAACGCTGACGGTTGAGGAAATATTTCCTGCAAAGCCTCACGCACCCGGCCCAGGCGCGGGTCATGCGCGTGTGCATCGTCGGTGGTGTCGTTGATGCAAAAAAAATCAAGCCGTCCCACGGCGTTGACCAGCGCGTCCAGTTGCTCGTCAAGCTCCCCCAGATCACCCACGGCACCGTCCCCTGTGGACAGGTAAACATGGCTGTGCTCACACAGCCGCGACTGCCCGTGGGCGAGCGCCCAACGCAACACAAAATCAGACACGATGGTGGGTTTGTCCCAGGCGCGGAACACGGTGGAACGCACGCTGTCGAACAGTTCAGGCGCCACCGCTTCCAGCATCAGCAACCGTGACTTCAGCATCGGCCTTGGGGAGTGGGCGAAGGTGCGGAACACGGGCGTGTAAGCCGGCCATGAGCCTTCGGGACCGGCGGACACAGAAACCTTGGTGTGAGCGTCCAGCCACTGGTGCGAAAGCCGACAGGCGTTTTCAAGTGCCGTGGCGTCTGCCCTCAAGGGCTCGTTGCTCACCACCGCGTCGTCCGACCAGGCCACGTAGGTTCCACCGTTGTAGAACCAATCGTCCAGTTGTACCGGTGCGCCAAAAAACACGTCGTCATTGAAATAGAAATAGCGCTCGGACAGGTTCGGGATGCGGTGGATGTAGGACTCGATGTTTCCAGAGTCGAACGTCGGCAGCTTGTCCGCCGGAATCAGGTCGCGGTGGTCCACCAGTGTCAACTGGCTGGAAGGCTTTAACCACGCGGGCGTCTGGTTGTCCGTCACCACGTAGATGTGCCCGTGGTCCGGGAAAAACCGGGCCAGCGCACGCAGGCTGTAACGCAGCTCGTCGTTGTCGCGAAACCGCCCCTCCACGTTGCCATACAAGGCCATGGCATTGCGATGGGACACGCTCAGCCGAGCAGCCGCACGCTGGCGTTTTCGACGCCACACCGGGTCGCTGCCATTGACCCAAAGGTAAACAATGTCAACACGAAGGTCTGAATCTGGGCGCATGGAAGGGGAAATGGAAGGAGAGATTCTCGGACCCTCCAGCCTGGAAGTAAACAACGGTCTGGCTACTTGAGTTGCATCGCCGGATCACCCACCAAAACGATGCTGGAAAAACAAAAAAGCCTGCGATTGGAAAACCACAGGCTTTTTCAAAACAAATGTTGGTCGGTGTGAAAGGATTCGAACCTTCGACCCCTTGCACCCCATGCAAGTGCGCTACCAGGCTGCGCCACACACCGCCAAGCCCCTAAGTATAACGTGCAGCCAGCGGTTTTAATGCCAAGTGAGCAGCAAACTGTTTTAAAAGCCGTAGGTCAACAGATCACGAATTTCGGACAGCTCGCGCCGGACGATTTGCAACTGCTGAGACTCTGCGGAGGTGCTGTGCATCTCATGCTCATGGTCGTGCATTGCAGAATCCTGAAAATCCGGGCAATCAGCAGTGCTGTGCAGCTCATCAAACATCGAGTCGGTCACCTCCAGCACGTCAATCCCGTCGAGCATGACCTCACCGTTGCGGCGCTTGTCGCGTTCGCTCTGAACGGTTTCTTGCAGCTTGTTGCGCGCACCACTGATGGTGAAACCCTGGTCATACAAGAGATCACGGATGCGCCGGATCATCAACACCTCATGGTGTTGGTAGTAACGGCGGTTGCCGCGTCGTTTCATCGGGCGCAACTGTGTGAACTCTTGTTCCCAATAACGCAGAACATGAGGCTTGACCCCGCACAAATCACTGACTTCACCAATGGTGAAGTAGCGCTTTGCAGGGATGGGGGGAAGAGTTTTCTCCAATTAAATCAATGCTCTGGAAGGTAGACCTGCAAATCTACTCCAAGCGGTTTAAACAAGCAAAGGGGTCCCACCCGAATAGCCGATTGTGTTGTTCCAGCACACAGGGAGGTCGGCTTGTTCACACATCGCACGAACCTGCCGATGAAGCGGAGCGGTCAGTCCAGGTCCACATGCCGCTGAGATGCCGTAGGCATGCTCGCAGCGGGACCCTCACCCTGAATCTGCTCCTTCAACTTGTGGCTGGCATGGAAGGTCACGACCCGCCGGGCCTCGATCGGGATCGATTCGCCTGTACGTGGATTACGCCCCGGTCGAGGTGCCTTGGTACGAATCTGGAAATTGCCGAAACTTGAAATTTTCACATCGTCGCCATTCACCAGACTCTCGGAAATCAAGTCGAAAAATGCGTCGATCATGTCCTTGGACTCACGCTTGTTCAAACCGATTTGTTCAAACAGCATCTCCGCCAGATGCGCCTTGGTCAGCGCAGGGGTTTCGAGGCTTTCGACTGAAAATTCCATGGTGTCGCCCTTTGACTGCTGATTGACTGACTGACCGGCGGGTGGCGTCGAATTTTCACGAGCCTCAGGCACGAAGCCTAGCCTGCAAAGTAGTTTGCAACGCTGCGGTGATGGCCTGAACAGTGGTCTCAATGGCGTCATCCGTCAGCGTGGCCAGATCGTTGCCCAGGACCAGCCGCACCGCCAAGCTCTTTTCACCGACCTGCATGCTGACATTGCCTGGCTGCGGACGGTAGATGTCAAACAAGCTTGCCGACTTCAGCATGCCCTGGGTGTCCACGCTCGCAATAGTAGCCATCAAGCTGGCATGGGTCACAGCCTCAGAAACGATCACGGCCAGGTCGCGCTCGACTGGTTGCAACTTGCTGACCGCCTTGAAGACTGGAACCCCGCGCAGCAACACGGCGGACAAATCCAGCTCGAACAGCACAGGTGCCTGTGCCAAGGCGTGGTCCTGCCGCCACTGCGGGTGCAACTCTCCAACGAACCCCACCACCCGACCCTCGATACTGACCGATGCACACCTCCCCGGGTGCATGGCGGGGTGCGTCGCAGCTGCAAACTCGGCCTTCGTGGGCGCCAGCAGAGCTTCCACATCCCCTTTAACGTCGAAAAAATCCACATTTTTCGACGGCTGGCTCCAGTTCAGCTCTGCGCGTGGACCGTAAGCCAACCCCGCCACACGCAAGGGCTGGTCGAAACCGGCCACCGTGGTGTCGGTGTTGGTGACGGACCCATCCCTCAGGAAAACCCGGCCGATTTCAAACACGTTGACTCGGGCTGCCTTGCGGTCCAGGTTGAATTTCAAGACCTGCAACAAGGACCCAAGCAATGACGAACGCATCACGCTCATCTGGCTGGAGATCGGATTCAGAAGCTTGATCGGATCAGCGTTGCCCGCAATGTCATGCTCAAAACGCTGATCCACAAAGCTGAAATTGATGGTTTCTTGGTAGCCCAACGAAGCGATGGCGCGCCGCACCGCAAACGGACCACGCTCATTTTCCGCACGCAGCTTGGCCGTGATGGGCGCCAGTGGCGGTGTGTCGGGCAGGTTGTCGTAGCCGACCATCCGCACCACCTCTTCAATCAGGTCCTCTTCGATCTGAAGGTCGAACCGGTAGCTGGGCGGGGTCACGGTCAGTACCCCATCGCCCTGCTGAACCGGCAGGCCAAGCCGTTCCAGCGCATCCACGCATTGCGCCTGGGTCAGCGGCATGCCGGTAACCTTCACCGCACGCGCGACCCGCAAGGACACCGGTGCAGACACCGGCATGTTGGGCTGGACGTCATCCACCGGGCCGCACACCGTCTCGGGCGTACCGCAGATGTCGATGATCAGCTGCGTCATGCGTTCAATGTGCTCCACCGTGTGCCCAGCATCCACACCCCGTTCAAAACGATGACCCGCATCGGTCGAAAAGTTGTAACGCCGTGAACGGCCGGCAATCGCTTTGGGCCACCAGAATGCGGCTTCAACATACACATGCCGGGTGTCATCCCCCACCGCAGTGGCGTCCCCGCCCATGATGCCCGCCAGGGACTCCACACGCAGATCATCGGCAATGACACCGACTTTTTCGTCCAGCGTCACCGTCGTTCCATTGAGGAGTTTCAAGGTTTCTCCGGCCTTGCCCCACCGGACGTCGAGCCCGCCCTGAATCTTGTCCAGATCGAAAATATGAGAGGGACGACCGAGCTCGAACATCACATAGTTCGAGATGTCCACCAGGGCTGTCACGCTGCGTTGACCACAACGCGCCAGACGGTCCACCATCCAGGAGGGAGTAGCCGCTTGCGGATTGACGTGGCGCACCACACGCCCCGAGAAACGACCGCACAAATCGCTGGCGCTCACCTTGACCGGCAAACGGCTGTTGTCGGTCACGCCCACGGCTGGAAAGCGCTGCGGTTTGAGGACTGCGCCCGTCAGCGCAGCCAATTCACGTGCCACACCGTAGACACTGAGGCAGTGCGCGAGGTTGGGGGTGAGTTTGAGCGTGAACAGGACGTCATCGAGTTGAAGGTGGTCACGGATGTTCCAACCCAGGGGCGCGTCAGCGACCAGTTCCATCAGACCGCCATGGTCTTCCGACAACTTGAGCTCGCGCGCAGAGCAGAGCATGCCCTGACTCTCCACACCGCGCAGCATGCCAAGCTTGATCAGAAAGGGTTGTCCATCATCACCCGGCGGCAGCACGGCTCCGACGGTGGCACAAGGCACCCTGATCCCTTCACGGGCATTGGGCGCACCACACACGATGCTGAGCAAATCAGCCTGACCGATGTCCACTTGGCAGATGCGCAGGCGGTCAGCATTGGGGTGCTGCACTGCCGATTTGATTTCACCCACAACGATGCCGGTGAAGGCCGGTGCGACAGGCTTGAGCTCTTCCACTTCCAGGCCAGCCATCGTGAGCGTGCTGGCCAGTTGTTCGGTCGACAGAGGTGGGTTGCAAAACTCACGCAACCAGGATTCAGGAAATTGCATCTGGACTCACTATGGATTGAATTGAACAGCCAGGTCAAACCGGTAAAAAACACCCGGGTGACCTGAACGCTTCGCACGTTTTTACAGAGTGTCGGCTCACTGAAACTGAGACAGGAAGCGCAGGTCGCCATCAAAAAACAGGCGCAGGTCGTTCACCCCATAGCGCAGCATGGTCAGCCGATCAGGCCCCATGCCAAAGGCAAACCCAATGTATTTTTCCGGATCCAATCCCATGTTGCGAACCACATTGGGGTGCACCTGACCGGAACCGGCGACCTCCAGCCAGCGCCCCGCCAGAGGACCGACCTGAAACTGGATGTCGATCTCAGCGCTGGGCTCGGTGAAAGGGAAGAAACTGGGCCGAAAACGCAGCACCAGATCATCCGTTTCAAAAAAAGTGCGGCAAAAGTCAGTGAAGACAAACTTCAAGTCCTTGAAGCTGACGTTTTCACCAATCCACAAACCTTCACATTGGTGAAACATCGGTGAGTGCGTCGCGTCGCTGTCCACCCGGTAAGTGCGGCCTGGGGCAATCACCCTGATCTCAGGCATGGCCCCGCTGAACAGCCCTGCGCTGCCTTCACCCCGGTGCGTTTTGACATGTTGAACCGCATGGCGGATCTGCATGGGGCTGGTGTGGGTACGCAGCAAGTTGGGGGCAGCCTCTGTACCGCCCTCAACGTAAAACGTGTCGTGCATCGACCGTGCAGGGTGATCTTCAGGCGTGTTCAGCGCTGTGAAGTTGAACCAGTCGGTCTCGATCTCGGGGCCTTGTGCCACATCAAAGCCCATGGATCCAAAAATGGCCTCAATCCGCTCCAGAGTGAGGGAGACCGGATGCAAACCGCCCAGGCTGGCGGTACGGCCCGGCAAACTGACATCCAGCGCTTCTGCCTTGAGCTGCTTTTCCAGCTCGGCCCGCGCCAAGGCTTGGCGGCGATCCGTTAGCAAAACTTCAATGGATTGTTTTGCGATATTGATCGCAGCACCGCGTGATTTTTTTTCCTCGACGCTGAGCGCAGCCATGCCCTTCATCAACTCCGTCATGCGGCCTGATTTACCCAAGAACTGCGCCTTGGCGTTCTCCAGGTCAGCGTTGGTGGTGGCAGCAGCGAAGGCGGTCCTGGCGCTGTCAACAATAGAGTCCAGATCAGTCATGGTGCAAAAACCTATAGAACAAAGAGACAAATACCGTCAGCACACACAACAGAGGGCGCCGAAACATACTTGTCTATGGGCTCGTGAAAAACAAAAGGGCTAGAGCCTTTTCAAGCTCCAGCCCTTCACTTCTCTGTGCAAGATGCTATTAAATCAATAGCACCTCACCCTGAAAATCAGGCAGCCAGCTTGGCTTTCACCTGCTCGACGATCGATGCAAAGGCAGCGCTGTCATGAATAGCCATGTCCGAAAGAACCTTGCGGTCAATCTCGATACCTGCTTTTTTCAGGCCATTGGCAAACTGGCTGTACGTCATGCCGCAAGCACGGCTGGCGGCATTGATGCGGGTAATCCACAAACGACGGAACACACGCTTTTTGGTGCGGCGGTCACGGTAGGCGTACTGCCCGGCCTTCATCACCGCTTCTTTGGCGATGCGGAAGACATTGCCGCGGCGGCCGCGGAAACCTTTTGCAAGGGCTAAAACTTTTTTGTGGCGGGCGCGAGCCGTTACACCACGTTTGACGCGAGGCATGTGATTACTCCTTGTTCGTCGTTAAATTAAATGCCACGGCCGGGCAACATCTGCGCCATGTGACCCATGTTGGTCTCATGAACAGCGGTCGATCCACGCAGTTGACGTTTGTTTTTGGTGGTCTTCTTCGTCAAAATGTGACGCTTGAAGGCTTGACCGCGCTTGACGGTGCCACCTGGACGAACGCGGAAACGCTTTTTAGCGCCGCTTTTGGTCTTCATTTTGGGCATGTGAATGCTCCTTTTCATTTGTGCTCGTGAGGCGCTGCGAACCTTCCGCAGACTTGATGGCCCCGAGCCACTTGTGTGGCGAATTTTAAGGTTCACCACTTGTGTGGCGAGTTTTTAAGATCGCCACTTGTGTGGCGAGTTTGACCGCGCCACGTGTGACAGCTTTAAAACCGTCACATTTCGGAAAACCAATTTAACACCGGCTTTCACAGGAGCCGCTATGAAGCGACTCCAAAATCACTAGTTTCAGGCGCTTGGCGCTTCAGCGGCTGGCTTGGCAGCGGGTTTTTTACGTCCCGGCGCGATCATCATGACCATCTGCCGACCTTCCAGCTTAGGAAACTGCTCAACCAGAATCAGATCCGCCAATTCGTCCCGAATCCGGGCCAGCAACGCCAAACCCAATTCCTGGTGCGTGATCTCACGACCCCGGAAACGCAAAGTGATCTTGCACTTGTCGCCATCTTCCAGAAAGCGTTTGATGTTACGCAGCTTGATGTTGTAGTCACCGTCGTCAGTGCCGGGCCGGAATTTGATTTCCTTGATCTCGATCACTTTTTGCTTGGACTTCGCTTCAGCCGCCTTCTTCTGCTCGGCGTACTTGAACTTGCCGTAGTCCATCAGTCGGCAGACCGGCGGAATGGCCGTGGGCGAAATCTCGACCAAGTCGACATCCGCCTCACCTGCCAGGCGCAAAGCCTCCATCAGACTGACGATGCCCAGAGGCTCGTTGTCGGGGCCCGAGAGTCGAACTTCAGGAGCCATGATTTCACGGTTCAAGCGATGCTTGCGTTCTTCGCGGTGACGACGGTCACGAAATTCAGTAGCGATGGTGCTGATCCTTCAATGCTTGCTATAAAAGCTATAGCGGCTTGCGCCCGTTCATCTTGAACGGAATACAAAAATCATGAAAACGGGGGGTACGTCAGGCTTTTTGTGCAATGTCTGACGCAATTTGCTGAACAAATGCGTCAAGAGGCATTACTCCGAGGTCTTTATGACCCCTGGCGCGCACTGCGACGGCTCCGGCAGCCATCTCCTTGTCACCGACGACAAGGATGTAAGGAAGCTTTTGCATCGAATGCTCACGTATTTTATACGTAATTTTTTCATTGCGCAGATCAAGGTGGACCCTAAGCCCTTGATTCTGCAGCGTTTTAGCAACTTCACGTGCGTAATCTGCTTGCGAATCAGTGATGTTGAGCACCGCCACCTGCTCCGGGGCCAGCCATGTGGGCAGCGCACCGGCGTGTTCTTCGATCAAAATTCCGATGAATCGCTCCAGGCTGCCGACGATGGCGCGGTGCAGCATGACAGGGCGATGGCGCGCACCGTCTTCACCCACATACTCAGCATCCAGCCGTTCCGGCATGGAAAAGTCAACCTGGATGGTGCCGCATTGCCACTGGCGGCCAATGGCGTCTTTCAGGGTGTATTCAATCTTGGGGCCATAGAAGGCACCATCACCCGGTGAAATTTCGAACTCACAGCCGGACGCACGCAAGCTTTCCATCAGCGCATGCTCGGCCTTGTCCCAGCTTTCATCGGAGCCAATGCGGGCGGCCGGGCGAGTGGCAACCTTGTAGATGATGTTTTTAAAACCGAAATCGGTGTAGACCTTTTGCAGCAGTGCTGTGTAGTCCACACACTCTTTCAAAATCTGGTCTTCGGTGCAGAAAATGTGCCCATCGTCCTGCGTGAAGCCGCGCACGCGCATGATGCCGTGCAGGCCGCCCGAAGGCTCGTTGCGGTGGCACTGGCCAAACTCGCCGTAGCGCAGCGGCAGATCACGGTAGCTTTTGATACCCTGCTTGAAAATCAGGATGTGGCCGGGGCAGTTCATCGGCTTGAGCGCGTACTCGCGCTTTTCGCTCTCGGTCGTGAACATGTTGTCGCGGTACTTGTCCCAGTGGCCGGTTTTTTCCCACAAGGTTTTGTCGATGACCTGCGGGCCTTTGACCTCCTGGTAGCCGTTGTTCTGGTAGACCTTGCGCATGTACTGCTCAACGCCCTGCCACACCGTCCAGCCCTTGGGGTGCCAGAACACCAGACCGGGTGCATGGTCGTCAATATGGAACAGGTCCAGTTCTTTGCCCAGCTTGCGGTGGTCGCGCATTTCCGCTTCTTCGATGCGTTTGATGTACGCCTCAAGGTCTTTTTTGTCGGCCCAGGCCGTACCGTAGATGCGCTGCAGTTGCTCGTTTTTGGCGTCCCCGCGCCAGTACGCACCCGACACGCGGGTGAGCTTGAACACCTTCAAAAAGCGTGTGTTTGGCACGTGAGGGCCACGGCACATGTCCACGTATTCCTGGTGGTAGTAAAGGCCCATGGCCTGCTCATCGGGCATGTCTTCGACCAGGCGCAGCTTGTAGTCTTCACCGCGTGCACTGAACACATCAATCACTTCGGCCCGAGGCGTGACACGCTTGACGACTTCGTAGTCCTGGGCAATCAACGCACGCATGCGTGATTCAATGGCGGCCATGTCGTCGGGGGTGAAGGGCCGCTCGTAGGCAATGTCGTAATAAAACCCGTCTTCAATCACCGGGCCGATCACCATTTTGGCGGTCGGGTACAGCTGCTTGACCGCGTGCCCCACCAAATGCGCGGTGGAGTGGCGAATGATCTCCAGGCCGTCGTGGTCCTTGGGGGTGATGATTTGAAGGTTCGCGTCCTGCGTGATGGTGTCGCTGGCATCCACCAAACGGCCGTCGACTTTGCCCGCCACGGTGACTTTGGCCAGACCGGGACCGATGGAGGCGGCGACTTCCGCCACAGTCACGGGGCCGGGATAGTCGCGTTTGGAACCGTCAGGAAGCGTGATTTGAATCATGGGTGCTTGTTGCAGGAAAACTGGAAAAACAAAAAGGAAAGGCGCGGATCTTGCCGCGCCTTTGAATCATCGGCCGACAGCGTCAGCCAATCTTGCTACCCTTATTTTACGGCAGCTCAGTGGAACTGCTCTTCTTCGGTGGAGCCTGTCAGCGCGGTCACGCTGGACTTGCCGCCCTGGATCACAGTGGTCACTTCGTCGAAGTAACCTGTGCCGACTTCCTGCTGGTGCGACACGAAGGTGTAGCCACGGTCGCGGGCTGCGAACTCAGGCTCTTGCACCTTCTCGACATAAGCAGACATACCGCGTGCAACGTAGTCTTGCGCCAAGTCAAACATGTTGTACCACATGGAGTGGATACCAGCCAAGGTGATGAACTGGTACTTGTAACCCATGGCGCCGAGCTCGCGCTGGAACTTGGCGATGGTGGCGTCGTCCAGGTTTTTCTTCCAGTTGAACGATGGCGAGCAGTTGTAAGCCAGCATCTTGCCAGGGTGAACCTTGTGCACGGCGTCGGCAAACTTCTTGGCGAATTCCAGGTCAGGTGTGCCGGTTTCGCACCACACCAAGTCGGCGTAATGGGCGTAGGCAATGGCACGGCTGATGGCCTGGTCGATGCCTTTGTTGGTCTTGTAGAAGCCTTCGGACGTGCGCTCACCGGTGATGAACGGCTTGTCGTTCTCGTCGTAGTCGCTGGTCAGCAAGTCGGCAGCTTCTGCGTCGGTGCGGGCAATCACCAGGGTAGGCACGCCGCACACGTCAGCGGCCATGCGGGCAGCGATGAGTTTTTGGCAGGCTTCAACGGTAGGCACCAAAACCTTGCCGCCCATGTGGCCGCACTTCTTGACGGAAGCCAGTTGGTCTTCCCAATGCACGCCGGCCGCGCCGGAATTGATCATGGCCTTCATCAGTTCAAACGCGTTCAGCACGCCGCCAAAACCGGCTTCAGCGTCGGCCACGATGGGCGCGAAGTTGTCGATGTAGCCTTTGTCGCCAGCGTCGATGCCCTTGGAGTGCTGGATTTCGTCGGCACGGCGGAAGGTGTTGTTGATGCGCTCAACCACCTTTGGCACCGAGTCCACGGGGTACAGCGACTGGTCAGGGTACATGGCGGCGTAGCCGTTGTTGTCGGCGGCCACTTGCCAGCCTGACAGGTAAATGGCTTTGACGCCGGCCTTGACCTGCTGCATGGCTTGACCACCGGTCAACGCGCCCAGGCAGTTGATGTAGTCCTCGGTGTGCAGCAAATTCCACAACTTTTCCGCACCGCGGCGTGCCAGCGTGTGCTCGATCGGGAAAGAGCCGCGCAGGCGCACGACTTCAGCGGCGGTGTAGCCGCGCTTGATGCCCTTCCAGCGGGGGTTGGTGTCCCAGTCTTTTTGCAGGGCGGCAATTTGCTGGTCACGGCTGAGTTGTTCGTTGAGGGTTTGCGGCATGGTGTGCTCCGTAGGTTGAAAAAAATACGTTGAATCGGACCTGAATGCTCTTTTGAATTCCCTGAGGAATTCGTGCCTCTACTTTAAGTCTTCTACAAGACTCAGCGATGCTCTTATGTCTTATATAAGATAAAAATTAAACCTATATAAATCAAATACTTGAGGTTCTAATTTCTCAATATGAAATTAAATTTCTTATATTGAGAAATATTACTGCACTGCACCATTTCAATATTTCACGATATGAAAACACAAAATGGATTGTGAAAACTATGCGCTTCGCCTAGCCAACCGATGCAGCATCCAGTCGCCACCGGCAATCTCGGGCTTGTCTCGGGTGCGCGCTGGGTTGACGGCATAGACCAGGCAGACCTGCACGGGCAACGCGCCCGCTGGCTCAGTTCGCAACGTGACGGGCACATGGCTGCGCGTGTACTCACCACTGTCCTGCGGCCACACTTCCTCGATCTCATCGAGCTGCCGCTCCAGCGCAGCGGTGACCTGGTAGATCTCACCCACCACAGTGCCGCCAGACCCGAGCACCAAGCCCGGGTAGCTGCCCAGGTCATACAGCGTGCCCATCACCTGGCCGGGCCCGACCCAGACCGGCGCGGGCAGCAGCCGGTTGATGTCACGCTGCTCGCCACGGCGCAGCGTGCCGTACACAAAAACATGCCGCAGCAGGGTTTCGGCTGCTGATGGGTCTTCAAGCTCAGGCATGATTTCGCGCATGAATCGAATTGTGGCCTACGCCTGCCTCGCGCTCAGCATGTCCCTGGTGGGCAGCTATGTCGCCCTGTCCAAACCCCTGGTGGCCGCCCTGCCCGTCTTCGTGCTGGCGTGGCTGCGTTTTGGCATTGGCGGGCTGGCCATGCTGCCCTGGCTGAAAAAACCAGCCGACGAAGCCCCACTGACCCTCACCACCCGGCGACTGCTGTTTTTGGAGTCCTTCCTCGGCAACTTTCTGTTTTCAATCTGCATGTTGTTCGGTGTCAGCATGACCAGCGCGGTCGCGGCCGGGGTCATCATGGCGGCGATTCCTGCGGCCGTAGCGGTGATGAGCTGGCTGTTCCTGCGTGAACGCATCAGCCCCCGGGTGTGGGCTGCAGTGGCCTGCGCGGTGGTGGGCATCAGCCTGGTTTCGCTATCAAAAACAGAGCACTATGGGCAATTAACACCTAGGCTAGACGGTGATCTGGCTTCAAAAAATGCCTGGCTGGGGCATTTACTGCTGGTGGGGGCCGTTTTGTGCGAGTCAGCCTATGCCGTGATTGGCAAAAAACTCACCGGCGCGCTGAGCCCCAAACGCATCACCGCGCTGATCAACGGCTGGGGCTTTGTGCTGGTCACGCCTTTGGGGCTGTGGGCCGCCTGGGGGTTTGATTTTGGTCAGGTGGCGGCCAGCAGCTGGGCACTGCTGGTGTTTTATTCCCTGGCGGCCAGTGTGTGGACGGTGTGGCTGTGGATGACTGGGCTGAAAACCGTCTCCAGCAGCCAGGCCGGCGTGTTCACCGTGATGCTGCCGATCAGCGCCGCGGCTGTGGGGGTGGGCCTGCTGGGTGAAACGCTCAATGCCACACAAATCGGTGCTTTTGCCATGGCGCTGGTCGGGGTGGTGCTGGCGACTTTCCCGGAACGCGCCCAGCAAACCGGACCATCACGCTGAGCGAGCCGCGCTGATTTCGCGGTCCAGCCGCTTTTGGCGGCGCAGCATGGCCAGGCTGTAGGCCACGATGCCGAGAGACACCACCGCAATCAGCAACGTGGCGGCCGCGTAAATGGTGGGGTTCACGCCCCGGCGGGCGTAGCTGAAGATCACCTGCGGCAGCGTGGTCACGCCGGGGCCGGACAAAAACTCGGAAATCACCACGTCGTCAAACGACAGCGTGAAAGTGAGCAGCCAGCTGGACACCAGCGCCGGAGCGATGTTGGGCAACGTGACCAGAAAGAACACCTGCAGCGGCTTGCACCCCAGGTCCATGGCAGCTTCTTCGATGGCGCGGTCCACCTCGCTCAGGCGCGACTGGATCACCACGGTGGCATAGGCCATGCCCAGCAGCGTGTGCCCCAGCACAATGGTGATGAAACCCCTGTCGGGCCAGCCCAAAGCGCGCTGCACCGCCACCATCAGCAGCAGCAGCGCCAGGCCGATGATGACTTCCGGCATCACCAGCGGGGCGTTGACCAAGCCGTAAAACATTGTTCGCCCTGAAAACCGCAGGTAACGCACCAGCACGAACGCCGCAAAACAACCCAGCACCACCGACAGCGTGCCTGTCAGCAGCGCCACCTTGAGCGACAGGAAAAAGCCCTCGACCAAGCGCGAGTCATCCATCAGCGCGGCGTACCAGCGCAGTGAAAAGCCGGTGAACACCCCGTCCTGCCGGGTGCTGTTGAAGGAAAAAACGACCAGGAAAATCAGCGGAATGTACAAAAACAGGTACACCAAGCCCAGCCACAGGCGGCCGAGGGTTTTCTCACTGATGGCACCCCGCAAGCTCATCGCGACCCCGCCGAACGAGTGCTGCTGGCGCGGTAATAAAACGCTAGCGGCACCAGAATCACCACAATCATCACCACCGCCAGCGCGCTGGCGCGTGGCCAGTTGTTGCTGCTGAACATCTCGTCCCAGACCACACGGCCGATCATGATGTTTTCAGCCCCGCCCAGCAGCGAGGGGATCACGAACTCCCCGAGCGCGGGGATGAACACCAGCATGCAGCCCGCCACGATGCCAGACCGGCTCAGCGGCACGGTGACCAGCCAGAAGGTTTGCCAGCCGCTGGCACCCAGGTCGTGCGCCGCCTCCAGCAGCCGCCCGTCCATCTTCACCAGGTTGGCGTAGAGCGGAAGAATCATGAACGGGCAGTAGACGTAGGTCATGCCGACCAGCATCGACACGTCCGTGTAGAGCATGGCGATGGGCTCCTGAATGAGGCCAAGGCCAATGAGCAGGTTGTTCAGCACGCCCTGGTCCGCCAGGATGCCCTTCCAGGCGTAGACCCGCAGCAGGAACGAGGTCCAGAACGGCAGCATCACCAGCATCAACAGCACCGGGCGCACGGCAGGCCGGGCACGGGCCAAGAAGTAGGCAAACGGGTAGCCCAGCCCCAGGCACAGCAGCGTGGTGAGAAAAGCGTACTTCAGCGACGTGAGGTAGGCGTCGACATAAATCGTGCGGCCGCTGCCCGCACCGCCCTGCGCCGAGTCGTGAAAGATCGACAGGTAGTTCTGCACCTTGAGCACCAGCCGCCAGGCCCCGTCCACCCGCTCGACCACCGGCGCAAACGGGTCCACCCCTGTGCCCATGTCCGTCACGCTGATGCGCAGCAAGATCAAAAATGGCAGCACAAAAAACAGCACCAGCCAGCCATAGGGCACACCAATGACCAGACGGCGGCCAAGCTTCTTGGGGGGTGGCAAGGTGCTCACGGCCGGGGCTACTGCGTCAACACCACGGGGGCCGAGCCGTCCCACCAGAAGAACACGGTGTCGTTCCAGGTGATGACAGGGCTGGAGCGGTCGGTGTTGGTCTCTGTGATCTTGACGCTGCGCGCCGGGCTGCCGGGCAACTCCACGATGAAGGTGTTGTAGCTGCCGAAGTAGGCAATTTCACGCACGATGCCGGTGAACAGGTTCACGCGCACAGCCGCCGGGTCAGGGCGGGTGCTTGAAATCTGGATTTTCTCGGGCCGCACTGCCACTGCCACGGCCATGCCCAGTGCCCCGCTGATGCCGTGGTTCACACTGACCACGCCGTGGGCGGTGGTCACCTCGCAGCGGTCCACCTCGTCCAACGTCAACGTGCCTTCAAACAGGTTCACATTGCCGATGAAGTCCGCCACAAAGCGGCAGTTCGGGTGTTCATAAATCTGCTGCGGTGTGCCCACCTGCAGCACCCGGCCGTGGCTCATCACCGCGATGCGGGACGCCATGGCCATCGCTTCTTCCTGGTCGTGCGTCACCATCACGCAGGTCACGCCAACCGACTCCAGGATGTTGACCAGCTCGAACTGGGTGCGCTCGCGCAGCTTTTTGTCCAGCGCACCCAGCGGCTCGTCCAGCAGCAGCAGCTGCGGCTTTTTAGCCAGGCTGCGCGCCAGCGCCACCCGCTGCTGCTGCCCGCCAGAGAGCTGGTGCGGCTTGCGCTGGGCAAAGTCTTGCAGCTGCACCAGCGCCAGCATTTCATCGACGCGCAGTTTGATCTGCGCCTTGGGCATGCCTTCGCGTTTCAGGCCAAACGCAATGTTGTCCCACACCGTCAGGTGCGGGAACAGCGCGTAGGACTGAAACATCATGTTGATGGGCCGCTCGTAGGGCGGGAAGGACGCGATGTCCACCCCGTCCAGCAGCACCCGGCCCGAGGTGGGCGTTTCAAACCCCGCCAGCATGCGCAGCAACGTGGACTTTCCGCAGCCGGAGCTGCCGAGCAGCGCGAAAATTTCACCCTTCTGGATCGACAGTGACACCTCATCGACCGCCAGCGCGCCGTCAAACTTTTTAACCAGCAGCTCGGTCTGCAGGTAGCCCGTTGCAGCGGATGCTGCAGGCGTTTGCACAGCCACCACTCAGCTGCCTTTTTTGAACAGCGTGAACACGTCGCTCATGGACTGGCGCGCGGCGTTGGTGAAGCTGGCGGGCGACACCATTTTGTCGAGGCTGGCCGCGTCCGGGAACACGGCCGGGTCTTTGGCGATCTCCGGCTTGACCTGCGCCACGCTGGCCTTGTTGGCCGTCGGGTAGCCCAGCTCATTGGTCAACGCAGCTGACACCTCAGGGCGCAGGAAGTAGTTGATGAAGGCGTGGGCGTTGTTCGGGTGCTTGGCGTCCTTGGGAATGGCCAGGTTGTCAAAAAAGATCAGGCCGCCGGTGCTGGGCAGCAGTGCCTCGACCTCGTTGCCGTTCTTGTTTTCAATCGCACGGCCCCGGGCGATGTTGATGTCACCGGCCCAACCCAGCGCCACACAGGCCTTGCCACCAGCCAGGTCGTCAATCATGGTGCTGGAGAACAAACGGATGTGCGGCCGCACCTTGGCCAGCATCTCGCCTGCAGCCTTGTGGTCGGCCGCGTCGTTGGAGTACGCGTTTTTGCCCAGGTAATGCATGGCGGGCGGCAGCACCTCGGTGGGCGAGTCCAGGTAGGCGATGCCGCAGGACTTGAGCTTGGCGGTGTAGACCGGGTTGAAGACCAGCTCCCAGGCGTTGGCGGGCAGCGGCGTGCCTGCCAATGCCTTGGTCACTTTGGCCTTGTTGATGCCCACCGTGGTGAAGCTCCAGGCCCACGGCACCAAGTAGTCGTTGCCGGCGTCAATGTTGGCCAGTTTGCCCATGATGGCCGGGTCCAGATTGGCGTAGTTGGCGATCTTGGTTTTGTCGATTTTCTGCAGCAGGCCGCCGTCAATTTGCGGCTTGGCAAACACCGCGCCCGGCACCACGATGTCATAGCCCGAATTGCCCGCCACCAGCTTGGCCTGCAGCGCTTCGTTGTTCTCGAACGTCTGGTAGTTGACCTTGATGCCGGACTCTTTTTCAAAGTTGGCGACCATGTCTTTGGCGATGTAGTCGGGCCAGTGGTAGATGTTGAGGACTTTTTCCTCGGCCGCAGCGGCGGCGGGTGCCGAACTCGCGGTGACAGGCCCGGACACGGTGGGCGTAGCCTCTTGTTTTTTACCGCAGGCCGCCAGCAGCAAGGCAGCGCCCACGGTGAGGGCCAAAATCGACAAACGCTGGTTTTTCATGTCCGGGTTCCGCCCTGAAAGTCAAAAAAAGAAATTGTAAGGGAGCTCTTTTGCGCGTCCAGGGCCATGCAAAACTCATACCCAATGGCGCGCAACCCTCAGGCGTACAGCGCCTTGTACTGGTCGCGCAGCAGGTTTTTTTGCACCTTGCCCATGGTGTTGCGCGGCAGCTCAGCCACCACAAAACACTGCTTGGGGATTTTGAAATTGGCCAGGCTGGACTTCAGGGTGGCCGTGATCTGCGCGGCGTCCACCGTGGCACCGGGCTTGGCAATCACCACCGCCACGCCCACTTCGCCGAAGTCCGGGTGCGGCACGCCGACCAGCGCGCTTTCGGCCACGCCGGGCATGTCGTTGATGTAGCCCTCGATCTCCGCAGGGTAGACGTTGTAGCCGCCGCTGATGATCAGGTCTTTGCTGCGCCCCACGATGGTGATGTAGCCGCGCTCGTCCACCTTGCCGACGTCGCCGGTTTTAAAAAAACCGTCGGCCGTGAATTCTTCCTTCGTTTTCTCCGGCATGCGCCAGTAGCCCTTGAAGATGTTCGGGCCTTGCACTTGAATGCCGCCAATCTCGCCGGTGGGCAGCCCCTGGCCGTCGTCGCCCATCACACGCACCGTCACACCCGGCAGGGCAAAACCCACGGTGCCACCCCGGCGCTCACCGCCCTGCGCCGGGGAATAGGGGTTGGACGTGAGCATGGCGGTTTCGCTCATGCCGTAACGCTCCAGGATGGTGTGGCCGGTTTTTTCCTGCCACTCGGTGAAGGTCTCGATCAGCAGCGGTGCCGACCCGGCCACGAACAGGCGCATGTGGCGCACGGCGTTCTTGTCCAAACCTGGCTCCTGCAGCAGGCGGGTGTAAAGCGTGGGCACGCCCATGAACACCGTGGCCTCGGGCAGCTTTTGCACGACAAACTTCGGGTCAAACTTGGCGCACCAGATCATCTTGCTGCCGTTGATCAACGCGCCGTGCAGCGCCACGAACAGGCCGTGCACATGAAAGATCGGCA
>JBJXEI010000036.1:0-3198 GCA_046154065.1 Polaromonas sp.
GTGTCGGCCGGGTCGGGCATCACTTCGAGCTTGCTGCGGCTGACGTAGGCGTACACGGTTTGCGGCCGCACACCCAGCTGGCGGCAGGCCTCGTCCATCGATATCCAGGAGGCCATGGTGGGCTGCCTAAAGTTTATATACATTGATTTTATACATCAATATTGACGGTGTTATCAATCCATTCCAAACTGCGGCCATCTTTCGCCACTTTTGAATGAATTGACATGAAACCTCAGCTCCTGCAACTCAACCCGATCCTGATTCCCGCCATCAACGAGCAGCTGGCTGCGCTGTACACGGTGCACAAATTTTTCGAGCTGGCCGACCCGCAGGCCTGGCTGCTGGCGCATGGCGCATCGGTTGAAGCCGTCATCACCGGCGGGCACACCGGCATTTCACAAGCCATGCTGGAGCAGCTGCCGGCCTTGAAGGTGGTGGCGGTGAACGGTGTGGGCACCGACGCGGTGGACCTGGCGTATTGCCGCAGCCGGGGCCTGCCGGTCACGGCCACGCTGGGCGCGCTGACCGAAGACGTGGCCGACTTGGCCATTGGTCTGCTGATTGCAGCCTGCCGCAACCTGTGCGCCGGGGACCGTTTTGTACGCGGTGGCCAGTGGGAACTGCACCCCCAGCCCAGCGCCATTCCGCTGGCCCGCCGCTTCAGCGGCATGCGGGTGGGCATTGTGGGCATGGGGCGGGTGGGCCGGGCGGTGGCGGTGCGGGCGGCGGCGTTTGGCTGCGCCATCAGCTACACCGACCTGCGCCCCATGGACGACGTGGCGCACCGGTTTGTGCCCAAGCTGGTGGATTTGGCCAGCGACGTGGACGCGCTGGTGCTGTGCGCGGCGGCGGACAAGGCCGAAGGCATCGTCAACGCGGCGGTGCTGGCAGCGCTGGGCCCGCGCGGTTTTCTGGTCAACGTGGCCCGGGGCCGCCTGGTCAATGAGGCGGACCTGACCGAGGCGCTGGCCGCGGGCCGCATTGCCGGGGCAGGGCTGGACGTGTTTGTGGACGAGCCCCGCGTGCCGCTGGCACTGCGGCAGTCAGACCACGTGACGCTGCAGGCCCACCGCGCCAGCGCCACCTGGGAAACCCGCACCGCCATGGGTGAGATGGTGCTGGCCAGCGTGGCCCAGGCCCTGGCCGGGCAGCGCCCGGTGATGAGCCTGACGACTTGACCCACACAAAAAACAATACCCCGGAGACAAAAATCATGTTTACCCGTTATCTCCCCCTCACCCTGGCCATCACCCTGGGCCTGATGGCCGCCGCACCGGCCGTGGCACAAACCTACCCGGCCCGCCTCGTCACACTGGTCGTGCCTTTCCCGCCCGGCGGCGGCACCGACACGGGCGCCCGCATCATGGCCGAGCAACTGAGCCGGCGCTGGGGGCAAACCGTGGTGATTGACAACAAGGGCGGCGCGGCCGGGCAGATTGGCGCGGACCTGGTGGCCAAGGCTAAACCCGACGGCTACACGCTGCTGCTGGGCAACATTGGCACGCAGGCCATCAACCCCGCGCTGTACGCCAAGATGCCCTACAACCCGGACACGGCGTTTGCCCCCATTTCCCTGCTGGCCGAGCTGCCACTGGCCATGATGGTCCACCCCGCCGTGCCTGCCACCACCGCCGCCGAGTTCATCACCCTGGCCAAGTCCCGGCCCGGGCAGCTCAGCTACAGCAGCGCGGGCGCAGGCGGTGCGCCGCACCTGGTGGCTGAAATGTTCAAGGAGCAGACCAAAAGCTTCATCCTGCACGTGCCGTACCGGGGCGGCGGCCCGGCTGTGGCCGACCTGCTGGCCGGGCATGTGCAGTTGTCGTTCATGACGGTGCTGGAAGCGTCCGGCCACATCAAGGCGGGCAAGCTGCGCGCCCTGGCCGTGACAGGTGACAAGCGCGTGTCGGCACTGCCCGACGTGCCCACGCTGGGTGAGGGTGTGCTGCCCGGCTTCAACGCCATCTCTTGGCTGGGTTTGCTGGCCCCGGCGGGCACGCCACCGGCCATCGTCGACAAGATCGCGGCGGACGTGCGCAGCATCCTGGCCGATGAGGCCGTCAAGGCGCGGTTTGTGTCGCTGGGCGGTGTGCCGCGCGCCACCACCCCGCAAGAGTTCACCCAGCTGATCGCCACCGACAAGCGGCGCTACGCCAAGATCATCCGCGACCGAAAAATCTCCACGGAATGACCGGCATGATGGATCTGGTGTTCCCTGCGCCCGCACCCACCACCCTGGCGGTGGCGGGCCGCACTGCGTTGTTCCCGGTGGGGCGGGTGTATTGCATCGGCCGCAACTACCGATGGAGCCCGGACGAGGCTGCGCCCACCGACCTGCCCGCTACCGCCGACTTGTGCCATGAGATCGAACTTGTAGTGGCCATTGGCCGGGGCGGGCAGAACATCGACCCGGCCGGGGCGGTAGAGCACATCTGGGGTTACGCCGCCGGGCTGGACCTGACGCGGCGTGACCTGCAGCTGCAGGCCAAACGGACCGGTGGCCCCTGGGAGGCCGCCAAGGCTTTCGACTATTCCGCCCCGTGCACGCCGCTGGTGCCCGCCGCCGTGTGCGGCCACCCGCAGCAGGGCGCGCTGTGGCTGGCCGTCAACAGTGTGGACCGGCAGCGGGCCGACTTGGCCGGGCTGCTGTGGCCGGTGCCCGCGCTGGTGGCCATGCTGTCGCGCGCCGTCACCCTGCTGCCGGGGGACCTGATCTTCACTGGCACCCCCGCCGGGGTCGGCCCGCTGCAAGCCGGGGACGTGCTCACCGGCGGCGTGGCGGGCATTGGCGAGTTTTCCATGACGGTCGGCAGTGTGCCTACCGCGACCCTTCAACAACCCTGAATAACTCTGACTGGAGACTTTGTTTTGACAACAACCAACACCCCCAAGATCGCGCTCGTCACCGGTGCCGGCAGCGGCATCGGCCGCGCCGTGGCGCTGGGCCTGCTGAACGATGGCTGGCACGTGGTGCTGGCTGGCCGCCGTGCCGAGCCGCTCAACACCCTGGTGGCCGAGGCCGAAGCCCGTGGCCAGACCGCGCTGGCCGTGCCCACCGACGTGAGCGACCCGGCCAGCGTGCAGGCGCTGTTTGCTGTCATTGAACAGCGTTTTGGCCGGCTTGATGTGCTGTTCAACAACGCCGGCGTCAACGCCCCGGCCGTGCCCATGGACGAGCTGCCCCTGGACAAGTGGTTCAGT
>JBJXEI010000037.1:0-22784 GCA_046154065.1 Polaromonas sp.
GTTTTTTCAATCCCCTGGTGCGCCACCGATGCCAGCTGCGCGGCGCTGACCAAGCCCGGCGCAAGGTCGGCCAGCGGCACCAGCACAAAGGCGCGCTGCGCCATGCGCGGGTGCGGCACGCTCAGGCTGGGGGTGTCGATGTGCTGGTCGCCGTACAGCAGCAGGTCCAGGTCCAGCGTGCGCGGGGCATTGCGGTAGGGCCGTTCGCGGCCGGCGGCTTGCTCGATCTGCTGGAGCTGGTCCAGCAAAGCCAAGGGCAAAAGGTAGGTGGCAAGCGCCGCCACGGCGTTGAGGTAGTCGTGCCCATCGGCCGCCACCTCGCGGCCGTCATCGGTGTCCAGCGGGGCGGTTTTGTACACCGGGGAGCAGCCGAGCAGCTGTGTCTGCGGCAGGCTGCGCAAAGCCTGCACCGCGCGCGTCAGTGCAGCAGCGGCGTCCCCGAGGTTCGCACCCAGGCCGATGTAGGCGATGGTGGGCTCTGACACGGGAAGCTTCGACCCGACCAGCAAGTCAACGATTCAAGCGCCGGGTGCGCCGCCCGCCGGGCCACCGGATGGCCCACCACCCTCGCCACCGGCGTTATCACGGTTGACGGGTTTGCGACGGCGGCGGCGCTTTTTGGCGGGGGCGTCGCCAGCCTCAGGGCTGAATTCGGGCTCGTCGCCGTCCGCCACGGTTGGCGCGGTGTCGGTGTCAAAGCGCGGGTCACGCGGGGCGGCGGCTTCGACGCGGCGCACACGGGTGCGGCCTTGCAGTTTTTGCAGCTGGGCGATGCGGATCACCTCGATCATGGCGTGGCGTTCGTCGTCGTAGGCAGTGCTGAAGGTTTCCCACCACTCGGCCAACTCGATGTCGATTTCACCGGTCTGGCCGCGCAGCCGCAAAAAGTCAAACCCGGCCCGAAAGCGCGGCTGCTCCAGCATCGAATACGGGGACGAGCCGGTGCGTTTGTCAAAACGCGGTTGCAGCGTCCATATCTCACGCATGTCGATGCCCAGCTTGCCCCGGCCCGACACGTCGCCGATCTTGGCGTTGAAGGCGTCGTCAATCGCGTCGTGCAGGGCGGGCATGGCGTGTTCACCGCGCTTTTGGCGACGCTCCCAGCCCGTGCGCACATCGGTCCACAACACGCAGGCCAGCAAAAAGCTGGGTGCCACGGGCTTGCCTTCGCCCACGCGGCGGTCGGTGTCTTGCAGCGCCAGGTTCAGCAGCGGTTCATCGACGTTGTCGACCACCACGTCGAGCAGCGGGTAAATGCCCGTCAGGCCGAGAGCTTTGAGCTGGGCAATGCTGGCCAGCGCGTGGCCGGTCTGCAGCAGCTTGAGCATTTCGTCAAACAGGCGCGACTGCGGCACATCGGCCAGCAGGGCCGTCATCTCACGCAGGGGCGCGGCGGTTTTGTCCTCGAACGTGAAGCCCAGCGCGGCCAGCTTGGCTGAAAACCGCACGGCGCGGATGATGCGCACCGGGTCTTCGCGGTAACGCACCAGCGGGTTGCCGATCATGCGGATGATTTTTTTCTGCGCATCTTTGATGCCGTTGTGAAAGTCCACCACGACCTGAGTTTCGGGGTCGTAGTACATCGCGTTGATGGTGAAGTCACGCCGGGCGGCGTCTTCTTCCAGGCTGCCCCAGACGTTGTCACGCAGCACGCGGCCGGACGCGTCCACGGCATGTTTCATACCGGCCAGCTCGCTTTTGCTGGTGCGCTCGTTGCCGCCGACCTGCTCGGCCTGGCTGCTGTCGAGGTGGGCGCGGAAAGTGGACACTTCGATGACCTCGTGTTCACGCCCGCGCCCGTAAATCACATGCACGATGCGAAAGCGCCGGCCGATGATGAAGGCACGGCGAAACAATGACTTGACCTGCTCGGGCGTGGCGTTGGTGGCCACGTCGAAGTCTTTGGGGCGCAGGCCCACGAGCAAGTCACGCACCGCGCCGCCCACCACATAGGCCTCAAAACCCGCGTGTTTCAGGGTGCGCACCACGTCCATGGCGCGTTCATCGACCAGGTTGACGTTGATCTTGTGTTCGGCCGGGCCCACATCGTGGCGTTTGCCGAAGGGGGATTTTTTGACCTTGGCAGCCGTTATGCTGGCGGATGCGTCAGATTTGCCGAAGAGCTTGTCGATGAATTTTTTGATCATGAGGGAAGGAAAAAGGGGCCCAGAGGCGGTGTCAGGCAAGAAGCTTCACCGCACGCCTGATTAAAACAGATCAAGAATGCGCCACCCGCGCTCGGTGGCCAGCGCCCGCAGGCGCTCGTCCGGGTTGGTGGCGATGGCGTGGGTGGCTTTTTCCAGCAGCGGCACGTCGTTCATCGAGTCGCTGTAAAACCAGGTTTCCACGCCGTCCCAGTCCAGTTGCCGCGCCGCCAGCCAGTCGCCCACCCGAGTGACCTTGCCCTCGCGGAACGACGGCGTGCCGTGGATTTCCCCGGTAATGAGGCCGTCGGCATCACGCGCGAGCTCCACGGCGATCAGCTCACTCACACCAAAAGCAGTGGCGATCGGGCGGGTCACGAACTCGTTGGTGGCGGTGACGATCACCACCTCATGCCCGGCCTGCTGGTGGCCTTGCACCAGCGCCAGCGCCTCGGGTTTGATGCCGTTTTGCACCACCGCCTGCATAAAGCTTGCATGACCCGCTATTGATTTCGTAGCGCCTTGCGCGCGAATGGCTTCGGTGGCAAAGCGGATGTACTGGTGCAGGTCCAGCGTGCCTGCGCGGTACTGCTCGAAAAACTCGTTGTTGCGGCGTTTGAAGTCCACCGGATCACGCCAGCCCAGGCTGATGGTGTGCTCACCCCAGGCATGGTCGGAGTCAAAGGGGATCAGGGTGTGGTCCAGGTCGAACAGGGCAATCTGCTTTTTCACAGTCATTCGTTTTCCAGCATGGCTTTGATCAGGGGAACAGTGATGGCGCGCTGGGTTTGCAGCGCGTAACCGTCGAGTTTGTCGAGCAGCTGCATCAGGCTGCTCAGGTCGCGGGAGAAACGGTTGAGCATGAAGTCCATCACTTCGCCCGGCAATTGCACACCGCGTGCAGCGGCTTCACGCCGAAGCACGGCGCGGCGTTCATCGTCGGACAGCGCTTGCAACGCAAAGATATGGCCCCAGCCCAGGCGCGTGCGCAGGTCCTCGCGCAGTGCCAAATCGGCCGGTGGCAGCGCACCGGCGGCCAGCACCCAGCGCGGGTGGCCGTCGGGTGACGCCACGGCGTTGACAAACCAGTTGAAGGCAGCCTGCTGCTGCACGGCGGTGTAGAGGTGGCAGTCGTCCAGGATGATGGCGGCCCAGGACTCGTTGAAGTCGGGCGGCTCCAGGCGGGCCGCGTCCATCCAGCCGACCGATGCGCCCTGGCTGTGCAGGGTTTCGGCCACGGCCTTGAGCAAATGGGTTTTGCCGCTGGCAGGCTCACCCCACAGGTAGGTGGGCACCGGGGAACGCAGCGGGTTGCCGGCCCACAGCGCCAGGTGGGTGACGGCCGCCTCGTTGGGCCCTGCAAAAAAATTGACAAAAGACGGGCTGGACGCCAGGCCGATGTCCAGGGCCATCTGTTTCATGCGCTCAGATTCCGGGCAGCACGGCGCATCAAAACGGGGATGAGTTGCATAAATTGACGAGGGGTTTGGCAGGTCGCCTGGCGCGGGGAATGTGGATGAATGAACACGGCTTCGGGAGCCATCCGGGTGCGAACCCTTAGAATCCCGTGCTTGAATTCTATCGGGCTTGCCCGGCCACACCCACCCGTGGCCAGATGCGCTCAGCGCCCTTCCCGCTCCTTATCCACCGCACCAAAGTCAGAGACCATGGCCATGACCCCATCCCCCACCCCGCTTTCCTACAAAGACGCTGGCGTTGACATCGACGCGGGTGACGCGCTGGTGGAACGCATCAAACCGCTGGCCAAAAAAACCATGCGTGAAGGTGTGCTGGCGGGCATTGGCGGCTTTGGCGCGCTGTTTGAAGTGCCCAAGCGCTACAAGGAGCCGGTGCTGGTCAGCGGCACCGACGGCGTGGGCACCAAGCTGCGCCTGGCGTTTGAGTGGAACATGCACGACACCGTCGGCATTGACCTGGTCGCCATGAGCGTGAACGACGTGTTGGTGCAGGGCGCTGAACCGCTGTTTTTCCTGGACTACTTTGCCTGCGGCAAGCTGGACGTGGACACCGCCGCAGCGGTGGTCGGCGGTATCGCCAAAGGCTGTGAACTCAGCGGCTGCGCGCTGATTGGCGGCGAAACCGCTGAAATGCCGGGCATGTACCCCGATGGTGAATACGACCTGGCCGGTTTTGCGGTCGGCGCGGTGGAAAAGTCAAAAATCCTGACCGGCCAAAGCGTGGTGCCCGGCGACGTGGTGCTGGGCCTGGCCAGCAGCGGCGTGCATTCCAACGGCTTCAGCCTGGTGCGCAAGTGCATCGAACGGGCCAACGGCGAGTTGCCCACCACGCTGGACGGCAAGCCCTTCAAACAAGCGCTGATGGAGCCGACCCGCCTGTATGTCAAAAACGTGCTGGCAGCGCTGGCTGCCCACCCGATCAAGGCGCTGGCCCACATCACCG
Source organism: Polaromonas sp. (assembly GCA_046154065.1). Classification (GTDB taxonomy): domain Bacteria; phylum Pseudomonadota; class Gammaproteobacteria; order Burkholderiales; family Burkholderiaceae_C; genus Polaromonas. The sequence continues at coordinate 4,566 of JBJXEI010000037.1, forward strand.
GCGGCGGTTTGCTTGAAAACATCCCCCGCGTGCTGCCCGAAGGCACGGCAGCCCAGCTGGTCAAGGGCAGCTGGCCCCAGACCGAGCTGTTCGCCTGGCTGCAAAAAACCGCTGGCATCGACGACATCGAAATGAATCGCACCTTCAACAACGGCATCGGCATGGTGGTGGTGGTGGACGCGGCCAACGCCCAGGCGACCGCGCAGACATTGCGTGACGCGGGCGAGCAGGTGTTTCAGATCGGTGTGATCGGCGCACGCGTCGAGGGCCTTGCGGCCGTCACGGTGGCTTGAGCGACTTCGAGGGCGATCAGCCCTCGCCATGACGCAGCTGCTGCAGCCGCTGCGCCATGATGCCAATGTCCTGCGCATCGCCTGCATGCGCGAGGTAAATCTCCAGATCCGCCACGGCGCGCACACCCTGGCCCTGGGCCGCTTGCGCCAAGCCCCGGTCGCGGTACTCCAGCCAGGCGTTGGGTTGCAGCACGATCAGGCGGTCCTGCACCGCCACCAGGCGCGACCAGTCTTCTTGCGCGCTGTGGATTTCCTTCAAGTTGCGCAGAATGCGGGCGATGATCTCGCGCGGCGCGGCCGACTGCAGGTACAGCCCCATCGGGACGTCAAATTCACCGTCCAGGCTGGTCCGCTGGCGGTAAGGCTCCAGCCGCTCGGCCAGCTCTTCCCGGCTCAGTGACTGCCCGTTGAAGGGGTCGATCACCACCTGGCCCTTGGGCAGGTTGACCTTGACCATGAAGTGCCCCGGGAAACCCACGCCGCGTGCATTCAGCCCCAGGCCGGTGGCCAGCTCCAGCCACAGCACCGCCAGCGTGATCGGAATGCCCCGGCGCTTGCGCAGCACGGCATTGAGGTAGCTGTTGTCCGGGTCGTAGTAATCGTTGACGTTGCCGCCAAAGTTCAGGTCCAGGAAGAAAAACTGGTTCAACTGACGCAGCTTTTGCAGGGACGACGCATCGGCTGGCAGGCGGCGCAGCAGCCGGGCCAGCAACTGATCCACATCGCCCAGCACCTGCTGCACGTCCAGCTCGGGGTAGTCGTCCTGTGCAATGCAGGCCGCCGCCTCCAGCAACGGAAAGTGTTCGTCGCTCTGGACCAGGCTGGCGAAATACTGGAGCGGCGAAGGCAAGGAGAAATTGAAATCCATGCCCCTACTTTCTCATAAATCAGGGCAGCTTGGCAGGCAGCGGGTTAACGCCGCATCAGCTGCCTGAACTTCAGGCCCGACAGACCAAGAGCTATGAAATAAATAGCAGCAGAGGCAATCAACACCAAGGCCAGCCAGCCTATTCTCTGCAAATAAGCCGTTTTAAGCCCCAACCAGCCCACCTGTTCAGCCGCCCAGAGCAAAAACGCCGCCAGCAGCGCACTGGCCCCACCCACCTGCAATACAAAAACGCCCCACCCTGGCGCTGGCGTGTAGCTGCCCCGCCGGATCAGGCCGATCAGCAGCCACAGCGCATTGATGAGTGCGCCGATGCCAATGGCCAGCGCCAGCCCGGCATGCTGGAAAAACGGCACCAACGCCAGATTCAGCAGCTGCGTGATGACCAGTACCGCCACGGCAATGCGCACCGGCGTTTTGATGTCCTGGCTGGCATAAAACCCGGGCGCCAGCACCTTGATGGCCACCAACCCGACCAGCCCGGCCCCATAGCCCATCAGCGCGGAAGTCGTCTGAATCACATCCCGGTCGGTGAAAGCACCGTAGTGGTACAACGTGGCAACCAGCGGCTGGGCAAACGTCAACAAGGCTGCAGCACAAGGCACCGCCAGCACCACCACGATGCGCAGACCCCAGTCCAACATGGCCGAGTAACGGGCTGCATCATTGGCCGCTTTGGCTGCCGACAATTGGGGGGTTAGCACCACCCCGATGGCCACGCCCAGCATGGCCGTCGGGAACTCCATCAGCCGGTCGGCATAGGTCAACCAACTCACGCTGCCCGGGGTCAGGTGCGAGGCAATCTGGGTGTTGATCAGCAGCGAGATTTGCGCCACACTGACCCCCAGCAGGGCTGGCACCATCAGCTTGGCGATGTTGCGGGTGGCCGGGTCGGCCATCGCTTCACGCACCGCCGCCAGGTTAAAGCGAATCCTGGGCAACAACCCCAGCTTGAGCAACGCAGGCACCTGCACCGCGAGCTGGAGCATGCCGCCCACCATCACACCCACAGCAAGCGCGTAAACCGGCTCCACACCGTGCGTCTTGAAGTAAGGCGCGCCCAGCCACGCAGCCAGAATCATCGCCACATTGAGCAGCACTGGCGTGGCGGCCGGGACGGCAAAACGCCGCCAGGTGTTCAATACCCCCGACGACAGCGCCACCAGTGACATGAAGCCGATGTAGGGGAACATCCACCGGGTCATGAACACGGCGGCTTCAAAACCACGCGGCTCCTGCTGCAGGCCACTGGCCATGGCCCAGACCAGCACCGGCGCGGCCGCAACGCCCACCACACAGGTCAACAGCAGTGCCAGGGTGAGCAATGTGGCGACCCGGTCGATCACAAGCTTGGTGGCTTCTTCGCCATGCTGCGCCTTGCTGGCGGCCAGCACCGGCACAAACGCCTGGCTGAAAGCGCCCTCAGCAAACAGCCGCCGGAACAGATTGGGGATGCGGAACGCGACGTTGAACGCGTCGGTCATGGCGCTGGCCCCGAAGCTCGAAGCGATCAGCAACTCACGCACGAGCCCGGTGATGCGCGAAACCAGGGTGAGCAGCGAGACGGTGGAAGCGGATTTGAAAAGTGACACACCCGGAGTTTAGTGGCGCCAGCATATAATCATGGGCTTCGCTTGCAACATCTGCAGACTCCTCCCCGGACCAAAGGAAATTTATTATGGCAACCGCCAAACCCAAGAAAAAAAACCCCCGCCTTGCATCAGGCCGTAAACGCGTTCGCCAGGACGTCAAACTCAACGCAGCCAACACCTCGCTGCGTTCCAAATACCGCACCGCTGTGAAAAACGTCGAAAAAGCCGTTGCAGCCGGTGACGCTTTGAAAGCCAAGGATCTGTTCGCCAAAGCACAAAGCATTGTCGACGCCGTGGCCGACAAAGGCATTTTCCACAAGAACAAGGCAGCGCGCGACAAATCCCGCCTGTCCACCAAGGTGAAAGCCTTGGTCCTGGCTGCACCAGCCGCAACCGCCGCCTAAACCACGGCAAACCAGCCCGGACGGTGTTCTCAAGACGCTGTCCGCCGTTTTGCACGGTGCGCTGCAAGCGAAGTCAAAAAGCCGTCAGAGCGAAAGTTCTGACGGCTTTTTGACGTCTGCATGAGATTGGGCCAATTTTTGTACACGCCCGCCCTGTTCCTTGCGCAGCGCCCATGAAAAAACCGCCCGAAGGCGGTTTTTGTGAATCGCATCAAGCACCCAGCGGGTGCCAGCGATCAGAAGTTGTGGCGAATGCCCACAGCGGTAGAGTTGAAGTCACCGCCGTAAACAGCAGCGGCGCTGTCGTTCACACGGGTCACGTAACCGTAGACCTTGGTGCGCTTGGACAGGTTGTAGTTATAGCCAAGGGTGTACTGCTGCGCCTTGCTGTTGGCGATTTTGCTGAACTTGCCAGCAGAACCCACGTTGGCGTGGAATTCGCTTGCGCCCAGTGTGTACATCGCGGCAACACGGAAGTTATTACGGTCACCTTGGGTCACGAAATCGTCACGCTCGTAGTAGCCGCCCAGCGTCACAGCGCCGAGCTCATACAGGGCGCGCAAGGCGAGCAGCTTGTTGTCACCGAACTTTTGGTAACCAGCGCCCAGGTGCAACGGACCCGCATCGTAGTTGGCAGCCACATCCGTCTGGCTCAACGCGCCAGGAACGCGCTCTTTCAAGCTCTGGGCCACTTCAACAGTCAAGCCGCTAAAGTTGGGCGTGGTGTAGGAGATGGAATTGCTTTGGCGCGCTGGCAACTGGAAGCCACCGAACAGGGCGTCCGAAGAACTACCGGTGTCATGGTTGTGCATGCTGACATAGTCAGCAGTGGCCAGGTAGGCAGGCAGGTAAGCCTGCTGACCCAGGCGAACGGTACCGAAACCACCAGACAGACCGACAACAGCTTCACGACCGAACAGGTTACCGGTGGTGGCGCCCGTGTCTGAAGCAAAGCCGCTTTCCAGACGGAAAGTTGCCTTCAAACCGCCGCCGAGGTCTTCAGAACCCGTAAAACCAAAACGCGAGCTGTTGTTGCTAACAACGGTCTGGCGCGCGCTGGTACCGAACTTCTGGCTTTCAACCGTGGTGTTCACGCGGCCATAAAGATTGACAGTTGACTGCGCCATGGCAGACAAAGGCAGGCACACGAAAGCGGCGGCAAGCGCGGTAGCGCGGAAAATAGTTGACATATTCATCCCAATTTTTGGTCAGTGGTTTATTGGACTTGTAAAGATCATCACAAATCTGTCATAAATTTTGGCACGAATCAGGAAAATGGCAGGCTATTTTCCTACGTGATGTTGGGAATTACACACGCTTCAACCACCTGCAGATCGTTGTCGCGGGCAAAGTTCAGGGCGAAGTCCCAGGCCATGGGCTCGGCCTCGCGGAGCTCTGCATTGACCACCACGCATTTGATGCCGCCCACTACGGTCGGCACGCACCACGGAGAGTACGTCAGGTGGCTGCCGGGCTGAGGACCACCGGGCCGGAACTGGCTCATGACGCCACACAGGCGGTCGGCCCAATCACTCGGGCGAAACGTCCTGCCATCGCGGGTAATGCCCTGAATGAAAACTTCTTTGGCGGAGGTAGGGATCATTGCTTGGAGCATTGAGACAGCATCTGAAGACCGTCTGGTTGGGAAGGTATTGAGACAGGAAATCAGCCGGATAAGGCTGATGCAAGGCCTGCGCGCAGCCGATGTTGCAACGCACAACAATTCTATCTTATAGAAGACTGCCGGCCGATCCCAAGCGTTGGCGGCGTGGCATCGCTGTGATGCAACACCGTCACGAATCTGCCCAGGCTCTCCCCCTAAAATCCGGCTACACACTCAAACCCCTTTAAGCCTTTCGGAGTTTTCATCATGACCGCTGCCCTGCCCTCTTATCTGGAAGCCGCTTCACCGCACGTGATGAACACCTATGGCCGCCTGCCCATCGCCTTGTCACACGGCCAGGGCTGCCGGGTGTGGGATATCAACGGCAAGTCCTACCTGGACGGGCTGGGCGGCATTGCCGTGAACACGCTGGGGCACAACCACCCCCGGCTGGTGCCCGCCTTGCAGGCGCAGATCGGTCAGATGATTCACTGCTCCAACTACTACCATGTGCCGCTGCAGGAAACGCTGGCCGCCAAGCTGGTGGAACTGTCAGGCCTGGAAAACGTGTTTTTCTGCTCCACCGGCCTGGAAGCCAATGAAGCCGCACTGAAGCTGGCACGCAAGTTTGGCCACGACAAAGGTATCGACTTCCCCGAAGTGGTGGTCTATGAAAAAGCTTTTCATGGCCGCAGTATTGCTACGCTCAGCGCCACGGGCAACCCCAAGGTCCAGGCTGGCTTCGGTCCGCTGGTGGAGGGCTTCATCCGTGTTCCGCTCAACGACATCGAGGCCATCAAGGCCGCCACCGCCAACAACCCCAATGTGGTCGCGGTGTTTTTTGAAGCCATTCAGGGCGAAGGTGGCGTTCACCCGATGGATGACCAGTACCTGCGCGACGTGCGCCAGCTGTGTGACGAACGGGACTGGCTGCTGATGATCGACGAAGTGCAATGTGGCATGGGCCGTACCGGCAAGTGGTTTGCGCACCAGTGGTCAGGCATCAAACCCGACGTGATGCCGCTGGCCAAGGGCTTGGGTTCCGGAGTGCCGATTGGCGCCGTGGTGGCTGGGCCCAAGGCGGCGCACATCTTTCAGCCAGGCAACCACGGCACCACCTTTGGCGGCAACCCACTGGCGATGCGCGCGGGGGTGGAAACCATTCGCATCATGGAAGAAGACGGCCTGATTGCCAACGCTGTCAAAACCGGCGACCACTTGCGCGCCGCCTTCACGCGTGAACTGGGCAGGCTGGCGGGTCTCAAGGAAATCCGTGGCCGCGGGCTGATGCTGGGCATAGAGCTGACCATCCCCTGCGGCGAGCTGCTCAAACGGGCAGCAGACCATGGCCTGCTGATCAGCGTGACGGCAGACTCCGTGATTCGCCTGGTGCCGTCGCTCATCATGACCACCGCCGAGGCGGATGAAATCGTGGCCATTCTGTGCCCATTGATCCAACAATTTCTGCAGGAAAAAGCCGTTTCATGACTGTGCCTGTTAAACACTTCCTGCAGTTCAGCGACCTGAACGCCAGCGAATACGCCTACCTGTTCGAGCGTGCCGCGCTCATTAAGAAGAAATTCAAGGCCTACGAAAAACACCAGCCCCTGGTTGACCGCACCATGGCCATGATTTTCGAGAAAGCCTCCACGCGCACCCGTGTGAGTTTCGAGGCGGGCATGTACCAACTGGGTGGCACGGTGGTGAACCTGACCACCGAAGGCAGCCAGTTGGGCCGCGCCGAGCCGATTGAAGACAGCGCCAAGGTCATCAGCCGCATGGTTGATCTGGTGATGATCCGCACTTACGAACAAAGCAAGCTGGACCGCTTTGCCGAGCATTCCCGCGTGTCAGTCATCAACGGCCTGACCAACGAGTTTCACCCCTGTCAGATCCTGGCGGACATCTTCACCTACATCGAGCACCGCGGCTCGATTGCTGGCAAAACCGTGGCCTGGGTCGGTGACGGCAACAACATGGCCAACACCTGGCTGCAGGCCAGCGAAATCCTGGGCTTCAAAGTGCACCTGAGCACCCCGGGGGGCTACGAAGTGGACCAGTCCGTGGCGGGCATCCGTTCGGCTGAAAGCTACCAGGTGTTCAGCAACCCCATGGACGCCTGCGCCGGTGCCGATCTGGTCACTACCGACGTCTGGACCAGCATGGGTTACGAGGCTGAGAACGAAGCGCGCAAAACAGCGTTCAAAGACTGGTGTGTGGACGCAGAAATGATGCGCGCCGCCAAGCCCGATGCGCTGTTCATGCACTGCCTGCCCGCCCACCGGGGCGAGGAAGTCGAAGCCGAAGTGATTGACGGCCCGCAGTCCGTGGTGTGGGACGAAGCGGAAAACCGCATGCACGTGCAAAAAGCCCTGATGGAATACCTGCTGCTTGGCCGACTGGCCTGAGCCGCAGCGCCCTTCGGTCAGCCCACTTCGCCGGGCGGCAGGATGGATGCCGCCGTGAGCCGCAGGCACGCCATCAATTGTTCACTGCTGGGGGTCAGACGCCTGCCCCGCAGAGTAATCAAGCCAATCGGCGGCAGTTCGATGGGCACATCCAACGGCAGCACCGACAACCAGCCAGCCTGCTGGAAATGCTGCGCCACCGAACGCGCCATGAAACCCACCGCATCACGCTGCTGCACAAACATGCTGAGCGCCAGAAACGAGGAAGTTTCCACCAGGTCCACCGGCGGGTTCAGACCAAAACGGTAAAAGGTCTGCTCAATCTTCACCCGCAGTGAGGCCCAGGGCGGTGGCAACACACACGGCATCGCTGCCAAATCGGCCCACGTCGGCTGAGCCTTCTGCGTCAGTGCATGGCCCGGCTTGACGACCACCACCATCGGTTCATTGAACAGCGCTTCGGTGACCAGGTCCGGTGCGGCATAACCGGGCTCCAGCCGGCCCACAAACAGGTCCAATTCACCCAGCCGCAGTTTCGGCAACAAATGGGTCAGGTCACCCTCGTCCACCTGCACGGTGGCCCGCGCTGAGCGTTCTTTCAGCCGCTGCACGGCCCCCGTCAACAAGACCGGCATGGCCACCACCATCGCCCCCACCCGGGTACGCCCGGCCGCACCGCTGGCCACCGCCGTGATCTCGTCGCGGGTGCGCTCATATTCCGCCAGCACCGAGCGGGCAAATCGGACGATGGCCTGCCCGCTGGTGGTCGGCTCGGTGCCGCGCGTGGACCGGTCAAACAGCACCAGGTCAAACATGTTCTCGACCTCGGTCAGCATTTTAGACACGGCAGGTTGGCTGACGCCCATGAACTCCGCCGTGCGGCCGAGGTGCCGGAACTCGTCCAGCGCCACCATGAGTTGCAAATGCCGTAACTTGATGTTGGAGCGCAGAACGCGGTCAATGTGGGCCATGGCGGCATCTTAATCATAGTTAACTAAAAAGCTATGAAGTAATTCCAATAATCGACTGGATTGTTATGACCGAACTCACAACAATCTGCACACAGACACCCGCCCCACAGAGGAGACAACATGCCACAGCCGATCAACAAACCCGATTTTCCGGCCTGCCGTCAGCGCCGACACCTGCTCTTGGCAGGCACCGCAGCAGCCGCCACCGCCCTGATGAAGCCACTGAGTGCGCTGGCCCAAGGCTACCCCGAGCGCCCCATCACCTTCATTTGCCCCTGGCCAGCGGGCGGCACGGCCGACCAGTCGATGCGCGCCCTGTGCGCTGTAGCAGGCCGGGTGTTGGGCCAGCCGATAGCAGTTGAAAACCGGGCGGGCGCGTCCGGCATGATCGGTGCCAAGGCCATGGGTTCGGCCAAACCCGACGGCTACACCATCGGCCAAATCCCCATTTCAGTGGCCCGCTTTTCGCAGCTGGGCATGCTGCAGCTGGACCCGCTCAAGGACTTCACCTACCTGGCACGCACGTCGGGGCAGACCTTCGGCATTGCCACAGCCGCAGACACCCGCTTCAAGTCACTGCAGGACGTGGTGGCCTTCGCCAAAGCCAACCCCGGCAAGCTGACCTACGCCCACGCTGGGATTGGCGGGGCCACCCACGTGGGAATGGAAGAGTTTGCACTGGCTGCGGGCATCCAGTTCAACCATGTGCCCTACAAGGGTGGGGCCGAGGCCTTGCAGGCCGTGCTCGGCGGCCATGTCGATTTGCTGGCCGACTCCAGCTCCTGGGCACCCCATGTCGAGGCCGGAAAACTGCGCCTGTTGGCCACGTGGGGGGAGCAGCGCACGCCCCGTTTCAAGGACACGCCCACGCTGAAGGAGCTGGGCTACCACGTGGTCGTGGACGCCCCCAACGGCATCGGTGCACCCAAAGGCCTGGACCCGGCCATTGTCAAAAAACTGCGCGAAGCCTTCCGCGTGGCTGTGACCAGCCCCGAATTCAAACTCGTGGCGGACAAAATTGATGCCCCGGTGCTGTACCTGGACGGCCCGGACTACGAAAAATACGTCGCCACGGTCTACCAGAAGGAAACCGTGCTGATCGACAGGCTCAAGCTCCGGGAACTGATGAAAAGCTGAGTCCGCACGGATCGCCGTTTCTTGTCCCTTCCACCCCTCTGACCAACCCGCCCATGACCCTTGCCCCCAGCCCCCTGATCCGCCTGCACGCCAACGACAACGTGCTGGTGGCTAAAACCGCCTTGTCACTGGGGCAAGACCTGCCCGGCATGGCGGCACGTGCGCGGGCGCAGGTGCCCGCCGGTCACAAAATTGCAGCCCAGCGCATTGCCGAAGGTGAACGTATCTTGAAATACGACACCGTGATTGGCATGGCCGCCCGCGACATCGAGGCCGGGGACTACGTGCACGCACACAACATGACACTGGTGGACTTCGAGCGCGACCCGGCTTTTGGCCAGGACGTGCGCCCGGTGGACTACGTGCCGCTGGACGAACGCGCCACCTTCATGGGCTATGTGCGCCCGGATGGCCGGGTGGGCACACGCAATTTCATTGGCATCCTGTCCTCGGTCAACTGCTCGGCCAGTGTCATCAAAAGCATTGCCGCGCACTTCACACCCGAGCGGCTGGCAGACTTTCCCCATGTCGATGGCGTGGCAGCGTTTGCGCAGACCAGCGGCTGCGGCATGTCATCCCCGAGTGAGCACTTTGACGTGCTGCGCCGCACCCTGGCCGGCTACGCGCGCCACCCCAACCTGGCCGGTGTGCTGATCGTCGGGCTGGGTTGCGAGCGCAACCAGGTCGCGTCGCTGGTCGAATCCCAGGGGCTGGCCACCAGCAAGCTGATGCGCACGATGGTGATGCAGGACGTCGGCGGTACCCGCGTGACCATCGCCGCCGGCATTGCGGCGGTCTATGAGATGCTGCCGCTGGCGAACGCCGCCCGGCGTGAACCGATGCCAGCCAGCCACCTGAAAATTGGGCTGGAATGCGGGGGATCCGACGGTTTTTCCGGCATCACAGCCAACCCCGCTCTCGGCGCGGCCATGGACATCCTGGTGCGCCATGGCGGCACGGCCATCCTGTCGGAAACCCCTGAAATCCATGGGGTCGAGTACATGCTGACACGCCGGGCCGTGAGCCCTGAAGTCGGTCAGAAACTGCTGGACCGGCTGGCCTGGTGGGAGCGTTACACCGCCGGCCACAACGCCCAGTTCAACGGTGTGGTCGGCCATGGCAACCAGGCGGGCGGGCTGGCCAATATTTTTGAAAAATCACTGGGATCGGCCATGAAGGGCGGCACCACCCCGCTGCAGGCCGTGTACGAATACGCCGAGCCGATTGACCGCCCCGGTTTTGTCTTCATGGACTCCCCCGGTTACGACCCGGTGGCCTGCACGGGCCAGATCGCCAGCGGTGCCAACCTGATTTGCTTCACCACTGGCCGGGGTTCGATGTTTGGCTCCAAACCCGCACCCACCATCAAGCTCGCCAGCAACACACCGATGTTCAAACGCCTTGAAGAAGACATGGACATCAACTGCGGCGTGATCCTGGACGGCGAACTGGACGTGCCGCAGATGGGCCAGTCCATTTTTGAGGCCATCCTGCGCCACGCCAGCGGCGACCCCACCAAAAGTGAAGCCCTTGGTCTGGGTGACCACGAGTTTGTGCCCTGGCACATGGGCATCGTGAGCTGACAACACACATCAAAACACCCACGACGACAACTTGTCCCGACTGCGCCAGAGCCCAACCCCTTCAAATTTATGCCCCTGACCCTCACTCGCCAAGATCTCCAGCGAAGCGCCAACTTCATTGCCGGCCAATGGCTGCCTGGCGGCGGTGCCCTGCTGGCGGTGACCGACCCAGCGACCGGTGATGTCATCACCCAGGTGCCAGATTCGGGCGCCGCCGAAGCGCTGGCGGCTGTGGATGCCGCACACGCCGCGTTCCCCGCCTGGCGCAAGGTGCCCGCCAAACAACGCGCGGCCATCCTCAAACGCTGGAACGACCTGGTGCTGGCCCACCAGGGCGACCTGGGCAAGCTGATCTCGCGCGAACAGGGCAAGCCCCTGGCCGAAGGCCACGGCGAAGTCGCCTACGCCGCCAGCTACATCGAATGGTTTGCCGAAGAGGCCACGCGCATGAACGGCGAGCTCATTCCAGCGCCTGTGCCGGGCCGGCGCATGTTTGCACTCAAAGAACCCGTCGGCGTGGTGGCGGCCATCACCCCCTGGAATTTTCCTGCCGCGATGATCGCGCGCAAGATCGCTCCGGCCCTGGCCGCCGGGTGCACCGTGGTCTGCAAGCCAGCCGAGGACACGCCGCTCACTTCACTGGCCCTGGTGCTGCTGGCACACGAGGCCGGGGTGCCACCGGGCGTGCTCAATATCGTCACCGCCTCGCGCGAGAAGACGCCCGAGGTCGTCGATGTGTGGCTGGACGACGCCCGCGTGCGCAAGATCACGTTCACGGGCTCCACGCCCGTCGGCAAGCACCTGGCGCGCCGCAGCGCGGACACACTGAAAAAGCTCTCGCTCGAACTGGGCGGTAATGCGCCCTTCATCGTGTTCGAGGACGCGGACCTGGGCGCGGCCGTGGACGGCCTGATGGCCGCCAAGTTCCGCAACGGCGGCCAGACCTGCGTATGCCCCAACCGCGTGTTTGTGCACACCAGCGTGCACGATGCCTTCGCGGCCCAACTCGCCGCACGGGTGGCCGGCTTGAAGGTCGGCCCGGCCAGCGATGCCGCCTCGCAGATCGGCCCCATGATCAACGCGCGCGCCGTAGAAAAGATCGAGCGCCACGTGCAGGACGCGCTGGCCAAAGGTGCCACCGTGCTCACCGGCGGCCAGCGCCTGCCCGACCTGGGCCCGACCTACTACACCCCGACCGTGCTTTTGAATGCCGACGCCACCATGGCCTGCGCCAGCGAGGAAACCTTCGGCCCCGTGGCACCGATCACCCGCTTCACTCATGAGGCCGACGTCATCACCGCAGCCAACGACACCCCGTTCGGCCTGGCCGCTTACTTCTACAGCAACGACGCGCGCCGCATCTGGCGCGTGGCCGAGGCGCTGGAAACCGGCATCGTGGGCATCAATGAAGGCGCACTGGCCGCCGAGTCCGCGCCCTTCGGCGGTGTGAAGGAGTCGGGCTATGGCCGCGAAGGCTCCACCCACGGACTGGACGATTACCTGCACACCAAATACCTGTGCCAGGGGCTGCTCGACTGAGCCGCCTCTGCCAAGTGGCCGGAAGACTGGCCCAGGCGATCCGCCTGAAATGTCCTCAAAAGATGCCCCTGCCATTTGAAAACTACAAGGAGACAACCGCCATGAACCCCTTTTTTCCCGCCTCACACCAAGCCACCCGCCGCCTGCTGCTGCTCGCCGTTTTGGCAAGCTGCGGGCTGAGCCCGCTGGCCCACGCCCAGCACGACTACCCCAGCAAGCCGGTGACGCTGCTGGTGCCCTACCCGGCTGGCGGTGCCAACGACGCCGTGGCGCGTCTGGTGGGGCTGAAGATGGGCGAGAACCTCAAGCAGCCGGTCATCGTTGACAACCGCCCCGGTGCCGGCACCACCATCGGTACCGCCGCAGCGGCCAAGGCAGCGCCCGATGGCTACACCCTGGTGCTGGGTTCGCTGGCCAGCCATGCGGTCAGCCCCCACCTCTATGCCAAACCGGGTTATGACGCCATCGCCGACTTCACCCCCGTGGGCATCATCGGTGTGGTGCCCATGGTGTTGATCGTCGCCAAAGACTCACCCTACACCGACCTGCGCTCGCTGGTCGAGGCCGCAAAACGCCAGCCCAATGCGCTGAACTATGGCTCTGCTGGCAACGGCTCCCCGCTGCACCTGGCGGCCGAGCTGTTCAAGCAAAACGCGCAGATCCAGATCAACCACGTGCCCTACAAGGGCGGCAGCGCCCACACCATGGACCTGATGGGCGGCCGGCTCGACCTGATTCTGGACACCCTGACCAGCGCCACCCCCTTGATCAAAGGCGGCAAGGTCCGGGCGCTGGCCGTCGCAGCACCGTCCCGTCTGCCCGAGCTGCCAGGCGTTCCCACCTTTTCGGAGGTCGGCTACCCCGGGTTCGAAGTCAATGCCTGGTACGCGCTGTACGCGCCCGCTAAGACCAGCAAGGACGTGGTTGCACGGCTCAACACCGCGCTGGTGAGTGTGCTCAAACAACCCGACGTTCTGGAAAAATTTGGCAACCTGGGCGTTCGCACCCAGCCCGGCACCCCGCAAGATCTGGCCCGCTTCACCCAGGACGAATGGAGCCGCTACGGCAAGGTCATTCAGACCAACGGCATCCACATTGACTGACCCCATGAAAACTCCCTTCCAGGTTCTCGTCACCGCACCCCACTGGGCACCCTCGGCGCAAGACATCGTGCACAGCGCGGGTGGGCAGATCACCTTCCTGCCGGAGCCGATCACCGAAGACGTGCTGGCCACCCAACTGGCGGCCACGGGCGCGCAGGCCTTGGTGCTGCGCGGCTCCAAACCCGTTTCGGACCGTGTTCTGGCCGCCGCCTCGGCATTGAAGATCGTTGCCAAAAATGGGGCCGGTGTGGACAGCGTGGACCTGGCTGCCGCCCGGCAACGCGGCGTCGCCGTCGCGGTGGCACCTGCGGCCAATGCCGATGCGGTGGCCGAGCATGCGCTGGCGCTGATGCTTGCACTCACCCGGCAATTGCCTGCGCTCGACCGCCTGATGCGCGGCGGCCGCTGGGTCGACAGCACCTGGCAGGGGCGTGATTTTCGCGGTGCCGTGGTCGGCATCGTGGGTTATGGCAGCATCGGCCGCAGCACGGCGCGGCTTGCCGCCGCGCTGGGTGCCCGGGTGCTGGTGCTCCGGCCGCATGGCCAGGCGGACAGCCATGCCACCGAACCCGACCTGGACCGGTTTCTGGCGCAGATCGACATCCTGAGCCTGCACTGCCCCTTGACCGAGCGCACACACGGCCTGATCGGTGAGCGCGAGCTGTCGCTCATGCGGCGCGGCAGCCTGCTCATCAACACCGCACGCGGCCCCGTCGTGAACGAAACCGCGCTGCTGCAAGCGCTGCAATCCGGTCACCTGGAGGGCGCCGGGCTGGACACGTTCGACACCGAACCGCTGCCTGCGGGCTCCCCCCTGCTGGCGCTGCCCAACGTGCTGCTCACACCCCATGTGGCGGGCGTCACCCGCAACGCGGCACTTCAGGTGGCCCACATCACGGCTCGTAACATCGTGGACTACCTGGCCACCGGCACCTTGCCCGCCCACCATCTTGTGGTGCGCTGAGCCCGTCTGCACTCCCCCATTTTCCTGAACCCTCCCCTTGCGCCATGCCTGCCAACAACCCCTTCAAAACCGCCCTCACCACACGCCAGCCCCAAATCGGCCTGTGGCTGTCCATGGCCGACCCTTACCTGGCCGAGGTCAGCGCCACCGCTGACTTTGACTGGCTGCTGATCGACGGTGAACACGCCCCCAACGATGTGCGCAGCACACTGGCCGCGCTGCAGGCGATCGCGCCCCACCGCGCGCAGCCGGTGGTCCGGGCGGTGGCCGGGGAGGTGCCGCTGATCAAGCAGTTGCTCGACATCGGCGCCAAGAACCTGCTGATTCCCATGGTGGACACCGCCGAACAGGCCCGTGCCATCGTCAGCGCCACGCGCTACCCACCGCTCGGCATTCGGGGCGTGGGCAGCGCCGTGGCCCGGGTGTCTGGCTGGAGCGCCCGCAGCGACTACCTGGACTGCGCCGACAACGAAGTGTGTTTGCTGGTGCAGGCAGAAACCGTGACCGCACTGGCCAACCTCGAAGCCATCTGCGCGGTGGACGGTGTGGACGGCGTGTTCATCGGCCCGGCCGACCTGGCCGCCTCCATGGGCCACCGGGGCCACCCCGGTCACCCTGAGGTGCAGGCCGCCATCGAACAGGCCATGGCCACCATCATCGCCGCCGGCAAAGCTGCGGGCACGCTGACGTCCGACCCGATTCTGGCGCGGCGTTACCTGGCCCTGGGCTGCACCTTCGTGGCCACCGGCGTGGACGTGCTGGTGTATGCCAACGCCATCCGGCGGCTGGCTGCCCACTTCAAGTCCAGCGTTACCAGCCCATCCGCCGCGCCAGGCGCAGCGTACTGACAACGGCTTCCCGAAGCGCTTCGCAGGCCACGCACTGGTCTGTTTTGGCGCACCGCTGTTCCCGGCAGGTACACCCCACACGGAACACCTGCGCCAGCCCAAGCGCTCATCCGTCTGCAAGAAAACCGCCGTCAACCCCAGCCGCCACAGGGCGCGGCGCTGGCCTGCACCCATGGCATGGCTTGTGCAAACAAGGCCAGCACATCCCCGGAAGGGATGGCCTTGTGTCATGTTGCGGGAGACAAAAAAATGAAAGAAGCTCAGCCTTTGGGCATTGCCGACTACCTGGCGGCTGCCGCCGGCATTCCTCACCCGTGGCGTGCCACCCACTACCGCATCGATGAGGTGGCGGCCATGGTGCATTTGTGGATCACCACCCAACCCCGGCCCGATGCGGCCAAACCCAAACGCAGCTGGTTTGACTTTGGCAAAACACCGCCGACGGCCCCTGCCCCGGTGTTGGGCGCGGACCTGCAGTGGCGGCACCTCAACTGCATGCAGTTCACCTGCCAGGTCCACACCCGGGACGTGCTGGAGCCCCACTACTTTGACCTGCCCTGGCTGGGCCAGCCTGGGCTGCCGTTTTCCAACCGGCTGTCACGCCAGGTGTTCACCTGCCTGGCCGAGGGCATGGACACCACCGCGATTTGCGGCATGCTCAACATCACCTTTGCCGACCTGTGGAAGTTCAAACACGCGCTGGACCGGGGTGAAGTGAAGTTTGACCACCTGCCCAGCAAAAAAGCCGAACCCGAAGCGGCGGGCAACCTGCCCGATGTGCATGACCCGGTGTGGGAGCGGCTCATCACCGGCCAGCTGAACCTGAACATCCGCACGTTGAGCCTGCAGCTCATCCTGAGCAAGCTGCGCCAGCAGGTCAGCCTGCAGCAAAACGACGAAGTCAAGCAACTCAAGCTGCGCGAGTTGCAGCGCTACATGGCCCGCAACCAGCGCAGCCTGACGCATGAGCTGGATCAATTGACACAAGCGTCCAAGGCGGCCCTGTCATGAACACGCTTGCCCCACCGACCCACCTGCCGCAGCAACTGGTGTCGTCCGCCACCGCTGCCGCCATGATCCGCAGCGGCGCGGCGCTGGTCATTGCCGGGGACGCCGCAGTGCTGGCGGCCCTGCCCGACGGTCTCTGGATTGGCGGCACCATCCCCTACTTCATGGGCCAGGAGGGCGGCGTGACCACGCAGGAGCAGGTGTTTGTGACCCCGCTGCCGCACTACCCCGGCTTCACGCCCACCATCCGCCAGTACGACCGGGCCTCTTTGTCGCAGGTGTGTGCCGAGGCCCCGGCCAATGGCTTCAGCCTGGTCATCCTGCCCGCTTTTTCAGAGGTCCACCTGGAGTACGCACAGCACGCCCCGCTGTACGACGACATGTTCATGAAACCACTGGTCGGCTGGGTGGCCGGCATTCACCTGGACGACCTGGGCAACGCCGAGCCCAAGGTGCGTGACGGCCGTCAGGCCACGTTGTTCGACAACCGGGCCGTGGTGATGCATGTGCCGCTGCCCGACCACGTCAGCGCCAACGTCAACATCGTCAACCTGTTCAGCCAGAGCCAGGGCGACGTCATCACCTTCCCGGGCAGCGGGTTTGAGGCGACCAGCTGCCTGGTCAACGGCAAACCCACCTCGTTGGCGGCCTACCTCCAGCGCATCGGCCATGACCCCCGTCTGCCGTTGGTCACCAACCACAGCGGGGCCTTGGTCAACGTCAGCATCAAGGCGACCGACGCGGTGCAGGACAACGTGCAGTTCTACGGGCCGGTGTTCCCGCATGTCGAGTACCGGCTGGCGCAGCCCTTCACCGGCAGCTACGAAAGCGCTCTGGACCAGGCCATTGCGCACCTGCCGGAGCAAGCCACTTTTTCATGCAACTGCGTGCTGAACTACCTGTACTGCGAGCTGGAAGGCAAACGTACCGGCCACCTCACGGGGCCCATGACCTTTGGCGAAATCGCCTACGTGCTGCTGAACCAGACGGTGGTTCACCTGACGCTGGAAACCTACTGACAACAGGTGATCGACAACGCCGCTCAGCCCCGGCCCACAAACGGCATGTTGGTGGCCATGATGGTCATGAACTGAATATTGGTGGACAGCGGCAGCGCCGCCATGTGGACCACCGCGTCGGCCACTTCCTTGGCGTCCATCATGGGCTCCACGGCGATCTCGCCATTGGCCTGCGGTACGCCCTTGGCCATGCGGGCCGCCAGCTGGGTCATGGCGTTGCCGATGTCGATTTGCCCACAGGCGATGTTGTACTTGCGCCCGTCCAGCGAGATCGACTTGGTCAGCCCCGTGATGGCGTGTTTGGTCGCGGTGTAGGGCGCTGAATTGGGCCGTGGCGCGTGGGCCGAGATCGAGCCGTTGTTGATGATGCGGCCGCCCTGCGGCAACTGGGTTTTCATCAGTTTGAAGGCCGCCTGCGCGCACAGGAACGAGCCTGTCAGGTTGATGTTGACGATGTTTTGCCACTGTTCAAACCCGATGTCCTCAAAGTTGGTGCCAATGCCGCTGACCCCCGCATTGTTGAACAGCACATCGAGCCGGCCAAACATGGTCTGGATCTGCGCAAACAGCGCCGCCACCGAGTCCGGTTGGCTCACGTCGGTGGACACCGGCACCGCCCGCAAGGAGCCTGGCAGGTGCCCGGCTTCGCGCACCACCTGCTGCAGCGGCTCAAGGCGCCGGCCCGCCAGCACCACGCTGTAACCCGCCGCCATCAGCGCCAACGCCACCGCCTTGCCAATGCCCGTGCCCGCGCCCGTGACCAGGGCCACCTTGTTGTTTGAAGTCATGTGTTTGTGTCCGGTTGGAATGGTGAATCAGGCATTGTGCATGACCGGTTTCAGGCCCGTTCACCCGGGCACC
>JBJXEI010000038.1:0-16399 GCA_046154065.1 Polaromonas sp.
TTGGAGCTGTTCAGAATGCGGAACTGAATCCCGCCCTCGTCCGTGGCCAGCGCCATTGCGCCGCCCATGGCGTCAACTTCCTTGACCAGGTGGCCCTTGCCAATCCCGCCAATCGACGGGTTGCAACTCATCTGGCCCAGGGTCTCAATGTTGTGGCTCAGCAGCAGGGTTTTGCAGCCCATGCGGGCGGAAGCCAGCGCGGCCTCGGTTCCGGCGTGGCCGCCACCGACCACGATCACGTCAAATTCTTGGGGGTAGTACATATCAGATCTCAATCAGTTCGGTTTTCAGGCCCATGGCTTGGGCAGCCGTGGCCTGGCGTTTGTCGGCCGTCACAAACAGGTCCACCCGCGCGGCCTGGGCGGTGCCTATGTGCAGCGCGTCCATGCCGCGTAGCGTCGCCACCCGCATCGCCGCAATGGCGCTGCGTTCGGCCTGGGCAGACAGCGGCATCACTGTCAGCTCGTCAAAGTCGGCGTGAATGGCCGTCATCATGCGGTCGTATTCCGCATCGGAGAACGAACCTTCGCGCCACTGCCGCGTCAGTGCAGACGCGACTTCGGTCTTGCAGTGCACGGCCGCCGTCACCTCGGTGGCCTGTGCCTGCAGCTGCAGCACCCGCAGCACACCCGCCTCACCGCTGTAGCGCTTGAACAGCGCTGACGCATCAAACAGCACATTCATCACCAACCGCCTTCCCGCTCGTCAATGATGAGCTGCGCGCCTGACTTGCTGGGCGGCTTGAGGTATTGCAACGGCTCGATAGGCCGCTTCCAGCTGGGCACCTTAGGCGGCATGTCCGCCTTCAAAGGCACCAGCTCCGCCACCGGTTTGCCATGCCGCAGAATGCGCACGGTTTCGCCGCGTTCAACCAGGTCGATCATGGCGGAGGCATTGGCGCGGAATTCACTCAAGGGGATGGTGTGCATTTTGTACAAATTGTGTTTGATTTGTACATTTTAACGCAGCGTGTTGAAATACATGAATGACGTCCTCTCAAACCATCCCCACCAAACTCCTCGTCTTCGCTGGCAGCACCCGCAAGGCGTCCTTCAACCGCAAACTCGCCCACGCAGCCGCAGAGATGGCCAAAAGCAGCGGGGCCGAGGTCACGCTGATCGAGCTGGCTGACTTTGATGTGCCGATGTACAACGCGGACCTGGAAGCCCAGGGCACCCCGGCGGACGTGATGAAACTCAAGCAGCTGATGTTTGAGCACCCGGCCTGGGTGGTGTGTTCACCGGAATACAACGGCAGCTACACCGCGCTGCTGAAAAACACCATCGACTGGGTGTCCAGCCCGGTCAAGGGGGACCCGGTGTGGCAAAGCGGCACCAAATCATTTGCGGGCAAGGTAGTGGGCGTGCTCAGCGCGTCGCCCGGGGCTTTGGGCGGCTTGCGCTCCCAAAGCCACCTGGTGCCGCTGCTGATGAACCTGCAGTGCTGGGTGGCCCCCAAGGCGTTTGCACTGGGCCATGCGGGCGATGCGTTTGACGCGGCGGGCGCACTGGTCAATGAGTTCCACGTGAAACAAGTGCAGGCGGTGCTGGACCAGGTGCTGTTTGCGGCCGGACGGCTGCAACCCTGAGTTTCGAGGGTGTCAGCAGGGCCTCAACGGTAGGGTTTGAAGGCCTGAGTCACCACAGCGGTCACCAGCTCGACCGCCATTTTTTGCGTTTCAGTGCTGGCCCGGCGGGCTGAGCACACCAGCATCAGCTCGCTCATGATGCGCGGCGCGGTGATGGTGCGCAGCGTGAACGGGGCCGATTCCTCAAAGTTACTCAGCGTGTAGATCGGCAGCACGGCGTGGCCAATGCCTTCCTTGACCAGGCTCAGGATGGCGTTCAGACCGTCCACTTCCAGCGCGATCTGGGGCTGGCGGCCAATCGCGTTCATCTCGCGCTCCACCAGCATCCGAAACGCATTGGGCCGGCTGGGCAGGATCAGCGGCAGGTCGCCCACCTCGGCCAGGCTCAGGGCTTGCCGCTGGGCAGACGGCGCGTTGTTCACCTTGCTCCCCGGTTTCACACTGGCTTTGGGGGAGATCAGCACCAGCTCTTCGGCGTGCAGGGTGGTCATTTCCAGCTCAATGGAGCGCTCGGTGTTGTAGAGCACGGCCAAATCCAGGTTGCCGATGCGCAGACTTTCCTGCATCGACAAGGAAAAGCCCTCGGTCAGCGTCAATTGCGCCTGCGGCATCTGCTGCCTGAAGGCCTGCGCCAGCGGCACCGTGATGAGCCGGGACAGGCTGGGCGGCAGGCCAATCGACACCCGCCCGGCCAGCGCGCCGCGCACGGCCCCCAGCTCCTCGCGCGCCACCGCCATCTGGTGAAGAATGCCGCGCCCGTGTTTGAGCAGCAGCTTGCCCGCCTCGGTCGGCACCGCGCCGCGGCCGTTGCGCGTCAGCAGGTTTTGCCGCAGCTCCACTTCCAGCAGCCGGATCTGGCGGCTCAGCGCGGGCTGGGCAATGTCCAGCGCAATGGCGGCCCGCGTGAAGCTGCCCAGCTCGGCCACGCGCACAAAGTAGTCCAGTTGCTTGAAGTCCATCCATTCACTCTATTCGCATATCGCCCACGTTGGCATGCAAGTTCGTTATAGCAGCTAGTGAGGGCGAGGCCTTGGTCCCCAGCGGCTCGCTGCTGACAATTCAGGCGCACACCCAATGACCTGAACGACCGAAGGCAACGAATGGATTTTGTGAAAACGCCCGGCTGGCTGGACTGGCATGCCAGCCCCAGCCGGCCCCGCTTCAAGCTGCCTGCGGGCAGCGTGGACGCGCACTGCCACGTGTTTGGCCCGGCGGCGCAGTTCCCCTACGCGCCCGAGCGCAAGTACACACCCTGTGACGCCTCCAAAACGCAGCTGTTCGCCCTGCGGGACCACCTGGGGTTTGACAAAAACGTGATCGTGCAGGCCACCTGCCACGGCAGCGACAACCGCGTCCTGGTCGATGCGCTGCGGGCCTCGGGCGGCCGGGCGCGGGGCGTGGCCACCGTCAGCAGCCACGTGACCGACGCCGAGCTGCAGGGCCTGCACGCCGCCGGGGTGCGCGGTGCGCGCTTCAACTTCGTCCAACGCCTGGCCGACTTCACCCCGCCCGAGGTGCTGATGGCGATGGCCCACCGCATCGCCCCGCTGGGCTGGCACGTGGTGGTCTACTTTGAAGCGCAGGACCTGCCCGGGCTGTACGCGTTTTTGACCACATTGCCGACCACGGTCGTCATCGACCACATGGGCCGCCCCGACGTGAGCCAGAGTGCCGACGGCCCCGGGTTTGACCTGCTGGTGACGCTGATGCGCGAACACCCCAACATCTGGAGCAAGGTCAGCTGCCCCGAGCGCCTGAGCGTGACAGGCCCGCCAGCGCTGAACGGTGAACAGCACGCCTACCGCGACGTCGTGCCCTTTGCCCGCCGCCTGGTCGAGACCTTTCCCGACCGGGTGCTGTGGGGCACCGACTGGCCCCACCCCAACCTGAAGCACCACATGCCCGACGACGGCCTGCTGGTGGACTACATCCCCCACATCGCCCCCACCGCCGCGCTGCAGCACCAGCTGCTGGTCACCAACCCGACCCGGCTGTACTTCAGCGATACGCCCTCCTCAACCCACCCCAAGGCCCCCGCATGTTGAACAGACGAGTCCTGCTCGCGGCCCTGGCCGCCGGGCCACTGGCCCTCACCGGGGTGGCCGCCCAGAGCGCATTCCCCAGCAAGCCCGTGCGCCTGATCGTCGGCTACACCGCCGGTGGTGCGGTGGACCTGATTGCCCGCATCGTGGCACTGCAGCTGCAGGCCAGCATGGGGCAGCCCGTGGTGGTCGAAAACCGGCCCGGCGCTGGCACCAACGTGGCGATCCGCGCGCTGACCGACAGCGCCCCTGACGGCCACACGCTGATGCTGGCAGCCAATGCCCTGGCGGCCAATGTGTCGCTGTACGAGCCCGCCCCCTACAACCTGTCACGGGACCTGACGCCCATCGCCCTGATTGGGCGGGTGCCCGTGGTGCTGGCCGTTGCGGCGGCCTCGCCCCTGACGACTCTGCAGCAGTTCATCACCGCCGCCAGGGCCAGTCCCAAAAAGCTCACCTACGGCTCACCCGGCAACGGCGCCACGCCGCACCTGGCCATGGAACTGTTCGAGCGCGCGGCAGGCATCCAGCTCACCCATGTGCCCTACAAGGGCGGCTCCCAGGCCATCACCGACGTGTTGGGCGCCCATGTCCAGGCCGTGGCCGTCAACGCGCTGGAGGTCCAGCCCCATGTGCGCAGCGGCAAGCTGCGGGTGCTGGCCGTCATGACCCCGCAGCGCGCCGGCCTTTTCCCCGAGGTGCCCACCGTCGCCGAGTCCGGTTTTCCGGGGTTTGAGGCGTCGGTGTGGTACGGGGTGGTGGCCCCGGCGGGCGTGCCCGCGCCGCTGGTGGCACGGCTGCATGCCGACGTGCAAAAAGCCCTGGCCTCGGACGAGGTGCGGCAAAAACTCCAGGCCGTGGGCGGTGAAGTGCTGCCTGGCCCCACCGCCCAGTTCACCCGGCTGCTGCAGGACGAAAGCGCCCGCTACGCCAAGCTGATCCGCGACGCGCAGATCAAGCCCGACTGAGCCCCGCACCAGCCCCGCACCAGCCCCATCAAACCCCATGCAAAGACGCTTCATGACCCTCTTCCCAGGCCGCCGCCAAGCCCTGCTGGCCTGCGCCGGGGCGCTGGCGCAGGCCTCGGCTCCAGCCTTCGCCCAGGCCTTCCCCACCAAGCCGCTGCGCATCATCGTGCCGTTCACCCCCGGCGGGTCCAGCGACGTGCTGGCGCGGGCCATCGGGCTGGAGCTGGGCAAGGCGCTCAACCAGCCGGTGGTGATTGACAACGTGCCCGGCGCGGGCGGCGCGCTGGGCGCTGAAAAAGCAGCGCGCAGCCCGGCCGACGGCTACACCCTGCTGATGGGGCACACCGGCACGCTGGCCATCAATCCGTCGCTGTATCCCAAGCTGGGCTATGACCCGCAGCGCAGCTTCACCCCCGTGGCCTGGGTCGCGCGGGTGCCCAACCTGCTGGTGGTGAATGCGTCGGTGCCAGCGCAAAACCTTCAGCAACTGGTGGCTCTGGCCAAAGCCCGTCCCGGCCAGCTGGCGTATGGCTCCGGCGGCAATGGCAGCGCAGCGCACACCACCATGGAGTACCTGAAGATGCAGACCGGCACGTCGTTGTTGCACATTCCTTACCGGGGCACCGCCCCGTCGGTGAACGACCTGCTGGCAGGCCAGGTGCAGGTGCTGTTCACCGGCGCACCGGCCCTGCTGTCCCAGATCAAGTCCGGGCGCCTGCGGGCCCTGGCGGTGTCCAGCCCCCGGCGCCTGGCGCTGCTGCCCGACGTGCCCACGGTGGCCGAAAGCGGCGTGCCCGGCACCAAGGGGTTTGAGGCCGACCAGTGGTACGGCCTGGTGGCCCCGGCAGGCACCCCGGCAGACGTGGTGGCCCTGCTCAACCAGCACGTGAACAAGGCACTGGCCTCTGACGAGGTGCGCACCCGCCTGGCCGCCGAAGGGGCCGAGGCAACCCCCGCGTCACCCCAGGCCTTTGGCCAGCTGATCGCCAAGGAAATCCCCCGCTGGGCGCGCGTCATCCAAAGCGCCCGCATCACCGTGGACTGACCACCCCACCACCACACGACCACCGTTCTTTTCACGCCTCCGGCTGGCGCTCTGGCCGCTGCATGGGCGTTTGGCGTATACAGTGCACGCTTTGCTGCAGACGGCCTGGGCAGCCTGGAGAGGCCCATTTCAGGCCACCAGCAGGCCCCACACCATCAAAATACAGCCAAAACCCCGACCAGCCTAGGCTTTGATTGCCTGTGGCGCTATATATTCAATAGCAGACTGCCACCCATGAACTGCCGACCCGGCTGCGGCGCCTGCTGCACCGCCCCATCGATCAGCTCTGCCATTCCCGGCATGCCGGGCGGCAAGCCAGCAGGCGTGCGCTGCGTGCAGCTCGATGCAGCCAACAGCTGCCTTATTTTTGGGCAGCCCGAGCGCCCGGCGGTGTGCGGCCAACTCCAACCATCGGCCGAGATGTGCGCTGACAGCGCGCCCGCCGCGCTGGCCTGGCTGACGCAACTGGAGCGGGCGACCTGCCCAGGGTCTTAGGAGCCACGTGGCCGCTCAGCGCGGCACTTCGCCCAGCGCCTCCAGCTTCGGGGTCGACGTGATCTCAATGCGCCCGTAGTGCAGCGCCACCGCCCCGGCCGTCACCAGGGCTTTGAGCTCCTTGGCCAGGGTCTGGCGTGTCATGCCCAGCATCATGGCCAGCGCCTCATGGGACACCGGCACCGTGCCGCGTGCGTCACTGGCGCGTGTCACATCACCGCGCGCCAGCAGCAACAGGCGGCGCGCCACCCGCGCCCGCGTGGAGCGCAGCGTGGCGTCTTCCACCAGCCCGTACAGCGCCCGCACCCGCCCGGCCAGCAGCACGCTGATGGCGGCGCTGAAGTCGTTGCGGCGCATCAGCTGCGCAAAGTCGGCCGCGCTCACCACCAGCAGGTGCGAGGGCTCCAGCGCTGTGATGTCGTGGGTGCGCGGCAGCCCGTCGAGCAGCGAGATCTCACCGAACCAGTTGCCCGGGTCAATCACCGCCAAAATCGCCTCCCGCCCGTCGGCCCGCAGGGTGGATGCTTTGAGCGAGCCACTGACCAGCGCAAAAAAACCATGCGCCGGGGCGTGCTGGCGCAGCGCCATTTCGCCGCGCCCCAGGTGCAGCGGCTCACTGCGCGAGAGCAGCCGCGCGCGCAACTCGGGCGCCAGGCCGCGAAACCACGGGTTGGTTGGCAGCACCGTGTGAACGGGGTCCAGGGTGGCGTCCAGCACAGAGTCCAGCGTAGGAAAAGGCATCAAAACTCCGGGAGTGATTACCCTAGATTGTGTAGTTTTTGACAGTTGACGGCCAGCCCTTGCCGTACCTTTGGGGGCACCTGAACCCCGCATCTACCCACCCATCCACCCACCCGGAGTTTCGATGTCCACAGCCGCCCACACGCCGCCACACGCGCATCCGCAAACCAGCTTCACCCGCATGCGGGACAGCACCCAGGCCGACTGGCAAGTCATCGGCGGTGCGTTCCGCCAGTTTGCCCACGGCCTGCCCGACCGCGTGCTGACGCACCTGCGGCTGCTCGAAGGCGACTTTGGCGGCTTCCCGGTGGACCGGGCCACGCACAGCCTGCAAACCGCCACCAGCGCCCTGCGTGACGGCCGCCCGGACGACTACGTGGTCTGCGCGCTGCTGCACGACATTGGCGACACACTGGGCAGCTTCAACCACCCGGACATCGCCGCCGCCATCCTCAAGCCCTTTGTCAGCGAAGAGCACCACTGGATGGTGCAGCACCACGGTATTTTTCAGGGCTACAACTTCTTTCACCACCTCGGCATGAACCGCGACATGCGCGACGCCTTCAAAGACCACCCCTGCTACGCGCTGACGGAAGAATTCGTCGCGCTGTACGACGACCCGTCGTTCGACGCCAGCGCCCCCACGCTGCCGCTGGCAGAGTTCGAGCCCATCGTGCGCCGCGTTCTGGCCACGCCGCGCAACTCGATCTACAAAGCCGCCGTGACCGCAGCCACATCACCACAGGCCGCCACGGCCTGACCTTTTTCACACCCCACCTCACCATCAACAAGGAGCCCCACCATGCACATCCCCTCCCTGAAAGAAGTTGTCAGCGCCGAAGAATGGCAACTGCGCTGTGACCTGGCCGCCTGCTACCGCCTGGTCGCGTTTTACGGCTGGAGCGACCTGGTTTTCACCCACATCACGGCCAAGCTGCCCGAGTCCGTGAGCGGCGCAGACTCGCACCAGTTTTTGATCAACCCCTACGGCCTGATGTTTGACGAAATCACCGCCTCCAGCCTGGTCAAGGTCGATGGGCAGTGCAACAAGATCATCGACTCGCCCTTCCCCGTGAACCCGGCCGGGTTTGTGATCCACAGCGCCGTGCACGAGGCGCGGCCAGACGCTGGCTGCGTCATCCACACCCACACCCGCGCGGGCGTGGCCGTCAGCGCGCAGGCGGGCGGCATTTTGCCGATCAGCCAGCAGTCCACCTTTGTGCTGGCGTCGCTGGCCTACCACGGCTATGAGGGCGTGGCCTTCCGGGACGACGAAAAGCCGCGCCTGCAGGCCGACCTGGGCCGCGCCAACTTTTTGATGCTGCGCAACCACGGCCTGCTGACGGTGGGCAAGTCGATTGCCGACGCATTTTTGAGCATGTACACCTTTGAAAACACCTGCCGCATCCAGATCGACGCGCAGGCCGGTGGCGGTGAGTTGAAGCAGGTCAACCCGCTGATCGTCAAAGGCGTGTCAGAAGCCATGCGCGTGCAAACCGGCGGCATGGGCGGCGCGTTTGTCTGGCCGTCGCTGATCCGCAAGCTCGACAAGCTGGACGACAGTTACAAGTCATGAGCGGAAGTTTGCTCGTCACCCAGTTGCTGGTGGCCGCGCTGGCGCTGGTGATGTTCGGGCTGGGTTTGTCGCTCAGCACCCAGGACTTCACGCGCCTGCTCAAGCACCCCAAGGCCGTGGCTGTGGCGCTGGTGTTGCAGATCATCGTGCTGCCGCTGGCCTGCTACGCGCTGATCGTGCTGCTGGGCGTGCCGCCACTGTTCGCGGTGGGGCTGATGCTGCTGGCCGCGGCCCCCGGCGGCGTGTCGGCCAATTTGTTCAGCCATTTGTTTGGCGGCAATGTGGCGATGAACATCTCGCTCACGGCCATCAACACCGTGCTGTCCATCGTCACCCTGCCGCTGATTGCCAACTGGGCCATTGGTCACTTTGCCACGTCTGCTGGCAACGGGCAGGTCGTGCCGCTGCAGTTCGGCAAGGTGGTCGAGGTGGTGGGCATTGTGCTGGTGCCGGTGGCCATTGGCATGTGGGTGCGCACCCGCAGCCTGGGGTTCGCCGCGCGGTCTGAAAAGCCGATGAAGATCTTCAGCGGGGTGGTGCTGGCGGTGGTGGCCATTGGGGCGCTGGTCAAGGAATACCAGGCACTGACCACCACCTTTGCCGCCGTCGGCCCGGCCGTGGTGGCTTTCAATGTGCTGAGCCTGGTGGCCGGTTTTTACCTGGCGCGTGGAGCTGGCCTGGACAAGTCCATGGCCACCGCCATCAGTTATGAAATCGGCATCCACAACGCGACGCTGGCCATTTTTGTGGCGCTGGCGGTGCTGAACAACTTCCAGCTGGCGTTGCCCGCGGCGATTTATTCGGTCAGCATGTACGTCACCGCCACTCTGTTTGGGCTGCTGGTGTTAGAACGTGCTCACGATCTATGAGGGACCGCGTTGGGGTGCAATCGGGATGAGTGGGTGGCCAAGATCACGCCGCATGGGCTTTGGCCCATGCAAGGGATTTGGCCGCCCAATCGCCCGATTTCACCCCAACCCGAAGGGCAGGCAGCTTTGCGGGCGGTCTGCGGCGTTGCAGAACTTGCCAATAGCCAGCTATTGGCGGCGTCCTGCGCCTTGCAGCCCATCCCGCAGAGCTGCCTGCGCGACCCTCATAGATCGTGAACACGTTCTTACGTCCCTCACCCCAGCGCGGTGTCCAGCACCATCATCAGCACAAAGCCTAGCAGCAGCCCGGTGGTGGCGTGGCGTTCGTGCCCCTGGCGGTGGGACTCGGGGATCACCTCATGGCTGACCACCAACAGCATGGCCCCGGCGGCAAAACCCAGGCCCCAGGGCAGCAGCGGCGCACTGAAGCCGATGGCGGCGGCCCCCAGCACCGCTGCGATGGGCTCGACCACCCCGGACAACGCCCCCACCGCTGCAGCGCGCCATCGGCCCATGCCCACGCTGTGCAGGGCCAGCGCCACCACCAGGCCTTCGGGCACGTCCTGAATCGCAATGCCGGTGGCCAGCGCGGTGGCGCGGGCAGCGTCGGTGCCAGCCGCCGCCACGCCAATGGCCAGGCCCTCGGGCACGTTGTGCAGCACGATGGCCAGCACAAACAACCAGATACGGCGCAGGTTCTGCGCCCCGGCGGTGCCCGCACCGCCAAAAAAATGCTCATGCGGCAGCACCCGCTCCAGCAGCATGATCAGCGCCGCCCCCAACAGCACGGCGGTGCCCACCCCTAGCGCGCAGACCCAGCGCCCGTAGCCCAGCGCGCCAGCGGCCGCCAGCGCCGGAACAATCAATGAAAAGCAGCTGGCTGCCAGCATCACGCCCGCGCCAAAACCCAGCAGCGCGTCATGCGTGCGGGCACTGGGCGCGCGGGCCAGCAGCATCGGCAACACCCCTAGCGCCGTGGCCAGCGCAGCCACGCTGCCCGCCCCCAGCGCCAGCCGCAATGGCGGCCACGGGGCGATCAGCTGCCACGCATGGGCCAGTGCAGCCACACAGCCGGCCGCACAAATCACCAGGCCCACCACCTGGCGCGCCGACAGGCGCAGCGCAGCAGGGGTCTGCAGTGCCAGCGGGTCGGGCGCGCTCATGGCTGCGCCGCCGTCAAGGCGAAAGACAGGACAAACAAGAGGAACGACATGGCAAGCTCCACGCGGAGACGCCCACCTTGGGCCGGGTGGGTTTGGGTTGCTTGCTGGCGCTGCAGCCAAGGGGCAGCGGCTAGCGAAATAGGTAGCGTGGATCTTACCAAATGCGAATGGTTCGCATTGACAGAGAAGAGGAAGGCGTTCGCCCTGCGGGCCGGGTCAGTCGCCGCTGGGCAGGGCCTTCAATGCGCGCAGCACCGCGGGCAGGCTTTCCGGCAGGTCTTCGGCCACCAGGCCAGGGCCGAATGCGGTGGCGGCAGCACCGTGCAGCCAGGTGGCGGCGCAGGCCGCGTCAAAGGCGTTCAGCCCTTGCGCCAGCAGCCCGGTGATGAAGCCTGTCAGCACGTCGCCTGATCCGGCGGTGGCCAGGTCGGGCGGCGCGTTGCTGTTGATGACGGCGCGCCCGCCGGGCTCGGCGATCACGGTGTCGCTGCCCTTGAGCACGATGACCGCGCCGCTCATCGCCGCAGCGCACCGGGCGCGGGTGAGCTTGTCCCCCAACGGGCGCAACAGCTGCGCAAACAGCCGCGCAAACTCGCCGTCGTGCGGCGTCAGCACACAGCGGGGTCCATCATTTCCGCAAGCGGCTTGGATAGCGTCAAACAGCTGCGCCGGGTCTGCCTCAAAAGACGTCAGCGCATCCGCGTCCAGCACCACGGCGCGGCGCGCGCGCAGGGCAGCCAACACGGCCGCTCGGGTCGGCTCGCCCACACCTGCACCGGGGCCCATGGCCACCACGTTGCGTCGGGGGTCGGCCAGCAGCTCAACCCAGCCATCCAACGGCGCTGTGGCGGGCAGCGTATGGACCATCACCCCCGTCATGGCAGTGGCGTAGACCGGCCAGGCGGCCTCGGGCACCGCCAGGCTGACCAGCCCTGCACCCACGCGCATGGCGGCGCGGGCGGTCAGGCGGCTGGCCCCGGTGATGGCTGCGCCACCCAGCACCAGCGCGTGGCCACGCTGGTATTTGTGGCCGTCCAGACGGGGCCAGGGGTAGCGTGCTTGCCACAGCTGCGGGTGGTTTTCCCAAGTCGTCCAGGTGGCCGCGCCGCAGGTAGCGGGTGCGCCAAACACCGCCGCCGGGGTGCCAATGTCGGCCACCACCAGCTCGCCGCACAGCGCCCGTCCGGGGAAGAGCAAATGCCCCGGCTTCTTGCGAAAAAACGTCACCGTGAGTGCAGCCGGGGCCACCGCCCCTTGCACGCAGCCGGTTGCGCCGTCCAGCCCGCTGGGCACATCCACTGCACACACCACCGCCTGTCTCTGGGCCAGCGCCTGCACCATGGCCAGCGCCGGGCCATCCAGCGGCCGCGTCAGCCCCGCGCCAAACAGGGCGTCCACCACCAGCCCGGGCTGCTCCAGCAGGCTGACGGAAAACGGCTCGACGCCGCCCGTCCACAAGCGGGCATGGTGCGCCGCATCGCCCGTCAGCGTCTGGTCAGGCATCAGCCGCGACAGCCGCGTGGGCCAGCCCGCCGCCTGCAAATGGCGGGCGGCCACAAAGCCGTCACCGCCGTTGTTGCCCGGGCCGCACAACACCAGCACGCCCTGGCGCGGCCAGCGGCGCAGGATGGCCAGCGCCACGGCCTGGCCCGCGGCCTCCATCAAGGCGATGCCACTGACCCCGGCGCTGACGCTGGCGCGGTCCGCCGCGTCCATTTGGGTGGGGGTCAGCAGCAGCTGGGTGGGGTGTAGCGGGGTGGCGTTCATGGTGTGCATGATGCGCCTGATCCCTTGGATCCCGTCGAAGGGTCAAACCGTGCAAGACACGCGTTTTGCCGCGCAGGCCTTGGGTTTCGTCAGCCGCTCACCACCGTCAACACGGGTGGGGTGCTCGAATTTGCGGGCACCGCGCCCTGGTCCCCCTGGTCCACCGTCAGCTCCTTGCGCAGCATCTGCACGCCGCCGAAGATGGTGGCAAAGGCCACGTCTTTCGCGTCGCGCCCGGTGCCAATGCGCACCAGCCGGTCGATGGGGGCCATGCGGGTGCCGTCGAACAGCACCCAGCGGCCTTCTGCGCCCTCGCCCAGCCAGGCCTCAAACACGGCGTGAAAGTCTTGCGGCGGCTCGTCAAAGTTGACGTAGCCCACCACCAGCCGCGCCGGAATGTTCAGCGCCCGGCACATGGTGATGCCCAGGTGCGCGAAGTCACGGCACACGCCGGCCCGCTGCACAAACACCTCTTGCGCGGTGGTGGTGGAGTTGCTGAAACCGGGCATGTAGTGGATGAATTCATGCAGCCACGACTCAATCGCCTTGACCCGGCTCAAGCCCTTGGGCAGGTGGCCGAACAGCTGCTGCGCGGCGCGGCTGAGCACATCGGACTCGCAGTAGCGGCTGGGCATCAAGTAGTGCAGCGCGTCGTCTGGCACGGCGGACACGGGGGTTTCGTCCAGGTGCAGCGGCACGGCGATGGGCGCAATTTCGATCTTGGCGTGGTAGCTGACGGACAGCACGCCCCGGGGCGCGTCCAGCCGCACAAAGCGGTTGCCGTTGCGCTCGTCACGGAAGGTGCGCACTTTCACGCTGGGCGTGATGCTCAGGCGCTCTTCCAGGATGTGGTGGCCGTCATGGAACGCCGCTTCGATGTTGAACAAAAAATGCGCGGGATGGGTGACTTCGTATTCCAGCAGGGAGTCAATGATGGCGGTGTGCATGGTGGCGGCGGGGTGGTGGTGAAAAAACGTCACAGCCTGGACGAATGGCTCCGGCTGGCAGGGGGGTCTTCGGGAAACCAATGTTTGCAGGTCACGCCCAGGATGTGGGCAAACCTGGCCATGACGGCCGCTTGTTCGGCGTTGGTTTTGGCCAGCGCGTGACCTCGGCGCCCAAGCAGGTTGCGGGCACGCAGGCGGGTGACGAGCAAAAACTCTGAAATGCTGGTTCTCAGGCCGATCTTGATCGGCAGCGGCAGCGCTTCAGCGGGTGGTGCGCGGCGGGTCAGTCGTTGCAGCCACGCGGCAGGGCGCGCGTCGGCCGGGTCTTCCAGGCGCATGACGCTCACGCAGGCTTACTTCAGGATCTTCTTGGCAGCGCCCACGCCCAGCGCGGCCAGCACGACAAACACTACCGCCAGGATCAGGAACAGCCCGAACAGCACCTTGGCAATACCTGCCGAGCCCGCAGCGATGCCGCCAAAACCGAGCGCCCCGGCAATCAACGAGATCACGGCAAAAATGATGGCGTACTTCAGCATGAGGGTCTCCTGGAGGGTGGGCGTCAAAGGGAAATTAACACCCGGTTGGCGCGTTGAACATCGAACTTGATTGTCAAATCACGCGCCCCTGTAACGCATCGGTGGCGCGCCTTTCAGGCTGTAGGACTCTGCCGAGTCTTGCACCCGCCCGGCAGGCGCTGAAAGGGCGAATAAGCCCGCCGCAGCCCCGGGGCGCGCGCCCCAACACCCCAGCATCGGTGTTCAAGCATCAAAACACCCGCGAGCCTAGGCAAATCAATCCTGAACAGCTCCTGAATGAATAGCAATTTTCCCCGTGATGACCACGCGCAGCACACACGGCTGTGCCTTGCACAAATCCAGTAATTTGTCTTACGTGGGTCCATCAGCTTTGCGCCACACTCGGGTTTTTCCTCATTCAGACGGCAACACCCCATGACTTCCAACTCCCCCGCTTCCTTGTTTGACCCGGTCCAAGCCGGCGACCTGCACCTGGCCAACCGCGTGGTGATGGCCCCGCTGACGCGCAACCGCTCCCCCAACGCCGTGCCGCCGCCCATCGTGGCCACCTACTACGCCCAGCGCGCCTCGGCCGGCCTGTTGATTTCCGAGGCCACCGCCATCACCCAACAGGGCCAGGGCTATTCCGACGTGCCCGGCCTGTACGGCACAGAGCAGCTCGACGGCTGGAAACACGTGACCACCGCCGTGCACGCCGCCGGCGGCAAGATCGTGGTGCAGCTGTGGCACGTGGGCCGCGTGTCCCACACCAGCCTGCAGCCCGACAACGGCGCGCCCGTGGCCCCGTCGGCGATTGCCGCCAAAACCAAAACCGTGTTGATCAAGGACGGCAAGCCTGAGTTTGTGGACACCTCCACCCCCCGCGCCCTGCGCGCCGACGAGCTGCCCGGCATCGTGCACAGCTACGAAGTGGCCGCACGCAACGCCGTGGACACCGCCGGGTTTGACGGCGTGGAAATCCACGGCGCCAACGGCTATCTGCTCGACCAGTTTTTGCGCAGCAATTCCAACCACCGGGAAGACGACTACGGCGGCAGCATCGAAAACCGCGCCCGTCTGCTGCTGGAAGTCACCCGCGCGATCACCGGGGCCATCGGCGGCGGCAAAACCGGCATTCGCCTGTCGCCTGTCACGCCCGCCAACGACGCGTACGACGCCGACCCGCAGCCCCTGTTTGACTACGTGGTGCGCCAGCTGGCCAGCCTGAACCTGGCCTACATCCACATCATTGAAGGGGCCACCGGCGGTGCCCGTGAAGTGGACGGCAGCCCGTTTGACTACGCCGCCCTGAAGGCCGCCTACCGTGAAGCCGGCGGCAAAGGCGCGTGGATGGTCAACAACGGCCTGGACAAAGCGCTGGCCGAAGAAGCCCTGGCCAACGGCGCCGACCTGGTCGCCTTTGGCCGCCCCTACATCGCCAACCCCGACATGGTCGAGCGCCTGAAGGCCGGTGGCCCGTTCAACGCCGGTGACCGCAACACCTACTACGGCGGCGGCGAAGAAGGCTACACCGACTACCCGACGCTCAAGCAGGCGTGAGTCACAAGCCGCGATCACATGTCTGAACCCACGCTGACCTACCCGGGCTGATCGCTGGTCAGGCTGAAACGGCAAAAGCCGCAGGGTGCCTCTTGAAGGCACGCTGCGGCTTTTTTTTGGTTTGGCGGGGCGGTTAGCGCGCGATCTTGCGGTCGATGTTGGACACCACACCCGAGCGGAACGTGAAGATGCTCAGGGTTTGCGGGTCCCGCGGGTCGGGAAAGTAGGTCCAGGTTTTTTCTTCCGGGAAGCCTTTGGCGTTTTGCACAAAGGCTTCGTGGTCGGGTTTGCCGAGCTTGAACAGGACTTCACCCTCGGGCATGCCCTGGCGGATGAAGCCGCGCTCCCGGGCGTCGGCAGCCATGGCGGCCAGCGGTGAAATGGCGATCAGAACAGCCAACAAGGCTTTGGTAAAAGGCATGGTTTCCTCTGCAAGGCGGTTGATGGCGACATCATACGAAAGCCCGACCGCCAGCGCCCAACCCGCGGCGATGCCCACCCCGATCGCACCCATCTCCCCACACCCCGCGAGGGCGATGGCTGACGGTCTGACCCGGAGCCTGTGTTGACAATGAATTTTTGCACTGCAGGCGGGCCGAAACGGCTGCTCGTGGTGTCTGTGTTCAACCCACCGGAGTTTCACCATGTCGAAAATCACCACCCTTCACGCACTGTATGTTGACGAGTTGAAAGACCTGTGGTCCGCCAATGACCAGATGGCCAAGGCGCTGAAAAAGATCCTGCCCAAAGCGCAAAACGCCAAGCTGGTGGCCCACCTGGAGACCGCCCAGACCGGCATCACCGCGCACATCGAGCTGCTGAAATCCCTGATCGACCAGCACGACACGGAGATCAAAAAAGAGCACTGCAAAGGCATGGAGGGCCTGGTGCTCGAAGCCATCAAGCACACGGTGGACGACGCGCCCAAGGCGGGCCCCGTGCTGGACGCCGCCATCATTGCCCAGTACCAGCGCATGACGCACTACGGCATCACCGGCTTCGGCACCGTGTCTGCCTTTGCCAAGGCCCTGAAACTGGACGCCGACCGTGAGCAGCTGCAGGCCGCCGTGGCCAAGATGTACAGCAGCGACGAGCTGATGAGCGAGCTGGCCGAGTCCGC
>JBJXEI010000039.1:0-3617 GCA_046154065.1 Polaromonas sp.
CCCTGCTGGCCACGGAAGTCCAGCGCATCACCGGCCTGGCCAGCAAGGCGTGGCGGGCCGGTGTGCAGCTGCAGGGCTCGTGGCGGGAGGCGCAGCAGCTCAACCTGCACAGCCGCCTGGCGCAGCGGGTGTTGATCGAGCTGGCGCACGGCAACTACCGCAGTGAGCAGGACCTGTACAACGCCGCCGCCAGCGTGGCCTGGGAGATCTGGTTCACGCCGCAGCAAACCTTCAAGGTCGAGATCACGGCCCAGCACAGCCCGCTGACCAGCCTGAACTTTGCCGCGCTGAAGATCAAGGACGCGGTGGCCGACCGCTTTCGCCACAAGTTCAACGATGTGCGGCCCAGCGTGGACACGCGCTGGCCCGATGTGCGTGTGTATGTGCACCTGACCGTGGACACGGTGACGATTTACATCGACACCTCGGGTGAGCCGCTGTTCAAACGCGGCTGGCGTGAGGACAAGGGCGACGCGCCGCTGAAGGAAACCCTGGCCGCCGCCATGATTGCCGCCAGCGGCTGGGACCAGCAATGCAAGGACGGCGTGCCGCTGTACGACCCGTGCTGCGGTTCCGGCACCATCGCGATCGAAGCGGCACAAATCGCCTGCAACATCGCGCCCGGCATCAACCGCCGCTTTGCGTTTCAAAAATACCTGCCTTTCCAGCCCCACGTGTGGGACGGCCTGCTGGATCAGGCCGAAGCCGCGATCACCGAGCCCACCGCACCTGTGTTCGGCAGCGATGTGTCTTTCCGCATGGTGGACTTTGCCGAGCGCAATGCCGAACGGGCGGGCGTGGCCAACGCCGTGCAGTTCCGGGGCGGTGACGCGCTGCAGCGCATGCCGCCCGCGCCCAGCGGTGTGATGCTGGTCAACCCGCCGTATGGTGAGCGAATCGACGTGGCCGGTGTGGCGGGCACGCCCTCGGTGCAGGCGCGGGACCAGCGCCGCAGCCAGCAGTTTCAAGGCCAGGCAATCGACGACTTCGGCCAGCCCATCTTCAATGACGGCAGTGACCAGCCTCCGGAGGTGCCGCGCCGCGACCGCGCCGCCAACCCCGGCCGAGAACAGGCGCAGGACGCCTGGGGCGAAGAAGCATCCGACTTCTTCCCGCAGCTGGCCACCCACTGGAAGAAAAACTACGCCGGCTGGACCGCCCACGTGCTGACCCCGGACCTGAAGCTGCCCAGCAAGATGCGCCTGAAAGAGTCGCGCCGCGTGCCGATGTGGAACGGCCCCATCGAGTGCCGGCTGTTCAGGTTTGACATGGTGGCCGGGTCCGCGCGCAGCAAACCGGCCGCCCCATGACTCCGATTCTGCTCCCTCTCCCGTACGCGGGAGAGGGCGGGGGTGAGGGGAGCAGCGACAGTCGACGTGCACCCATCGTCATTGACACCAACATCGTGCTGGACCTGTTCGTCTTCAACGATGCGGCGACACCGCCCCTGAAAGCGCAGCTGGCCGCCGGCGCGCTGGACTGGCTGGCCACCGTGCCCATGCGCGACGAGCTGGCCCGTGTGCTGGCCTACCCGCAAATTGTCCCGCGACTGGCGTTCTACCAACTCAGTGCCAACGACGTGCTGACTGCCTTTGACCAGCACACCCGCATGGTGGACGTGGCGCCCAAGGCCAGCGTGACCTGCAGCGACGCCGACGACCAGAAATTCATCGACCTGGCCGTGGTGCACCGCGCCATGCTGCTGAGCAAGGACAAGGCGGTGACGTCGATGACCAAAAGGCTGTTGGCGCTGCAGGTGGTTGTCTGCAAGGCGATTGAATAGTCGCTGTGCTGTTCACCCGGATGGCATTCGGGTTCGTGATAATCGTGTCTCAACGTCCTCAAGGAGTCTTTCATGGGACATGCCGCCCGCCAACCCCCCATGACTGCCGCCGACTACCTGGCCTGGGAGGTCGAGCAAACCGACCGCCATGAGTTTGTCGATGGTGAAACCTTTGCCATGGCCGGGGCGGATGATCGCCACGTCACCGTCAGTGGCAATCTGTACATCGCCCTGCGCCAGCACCTCAGTGGCAGCCCGTGCCGCACCTACATGAGCGACATGCGTCTGAGCGTGGCGGCCTTGGGCAGCTACTTCTACCCGGACGTGATGGTGACCTGCAGCGCGGCCGACCAGGCCAGCGCACTGATCAAGGCGGAGCCGAAACTGATCATTGAGGTCCTGTCGCCCAGCACGGCGGCGTACGACCGGGGCCAGAAGTTCAGCTACTACCGCAGCCTGCCCAGCCTGCAGGAGTACGTGCTGGTGGACCTGGACACGCGCAGCACGGACGTGTACCGCCTGGGCGCTGACGGCTTGTGGGTGCTGCACCCGTTTGCCGACGGCGCGGTGGTGCAGCTGGCCAGTGTGGCGCTGGACATCGCAGCGGCGCAGCTGTTTGCCGAGATTTAACCCGGCAGAACCACCGCCCGAAAACTGTGCGCGCTGGCCAGCGGCCAGTACTCCTTGAACACGTTGTGCTGGGCGTCCAGCGGCCCCAGCAGGGCGCCGGGCTGCATCTGCATGATGAGTCGGCTCAGCAGCCGCACCTCGGTGTCGTCAATGCGCCGCACGATGTGGTGGGCGTTCAGCTCGCTGGGGTGGTTCAGGCCAGCGGCCTGCACCAGCTCTTGCAGGGCGTGCAGCGTGCTGCGGTGAAAGTTGCGCACGCGGTCGGCCTTGTCCGGCACCACCAGGGCCTGCTGGCGCTGCGGGTCCTGGGTGGTCACACCGGTGGGGCACTTGCCAGTGTGGCAGCTTTGGGCCTGGATGCAGCCCAGCGCCATCATGAAGCCGCGCCCGGCGTTGCACCAGTCGGCGCCCAGCGCCATCAGCCGCACCAGGTCAAATGCGCTGACCACCTTGCCTGCCGCGCCGATCGAGATGCGGCTGCGCAGGTTCACCCCCACCAGCGTGTTGTGCACCAGCTGCAGGCCTTCCTGCAGCGGCGCGCCGACGTGGTCACTGAACTCGACCGGTGCCGCGCCTGTGCCGCCTTCCGCACCGTCGACCACGATGAAGTCGGGCGTGATGTGGGTCTCCAGCATCGCCTTGACGATGGCAAACCACTCCCACGGGTGGCCGATGCACAGCTTGAAGCCCACCGGTTTGCCGCCCGAGAGCTGGCGCAGCCGGGCGATGAACCGCATCATCTCCACCGGGGTGGCAAAGGCGCTGTGGCTGCTGGGTGAGATGCAGTCCTTGCCCACCGGTACGCCGCGCGCGGCGGCAATCTCCGCCGTGACCTTGGGGCCGGGCAGCACCCCGCCGTGACCGGGTTTGGCCCCCTGGCTGAGCTTGATTTCAATCAGCTTGACCTGCGGGTCCTGGGCGTTGGCGGTGAATTTTTCCTCGCTGAAGGCGCCGTCGTCGTGGCGGCAGCCAAAGTAGCCCGAGCCGATTTCCCAGATCAGGTCACCCTGGTGGGTGCGGTGGTGGGCCGAGATCGAGCCTTCGCCCGTGTCGTGTGCAAAGCCGCCCATCTGCGCGCCTTTGTTCAGCGCCAGAATCGCGTTGGCCGACAGCGCGCCAAAACTCATCGCCGAGATGTTGAACACGCTGGCCTGGTAGGGCTGGGTGCAGGGGTGGTGGGACGCGGAGGGCTGGCCGGGCTGCC
>JBJXEI010000040.1:0-4870 GCA_046154065.1 Polaromonas sp.
GTTTTTTTGTCGGTGGCGGCCGATGCGGAAGCGGGGGAGGAAGAAGGGGGCGTAGGGGTGCTCATGCGCCGGATTGTCCGGGATATTGGGACAGCGGCCCGGCGTGCCCACCGACGCGAGACGCGCAGCGGCGCGCCTACAATTGACCCATGCACTTCGCCACCCGCCTTCACCTTGTCGCTGCACTTGCAGTGCTGCCGCTGGCTGCGGCCATGGCGCAACCGACCCCGGCAGCACCGGCTGTGGCGCGCGTGGAGCAGGCCCCCATCGCTCCGTCGCGGGCCAACCAGACGATTGAACGCATCCGCACCGAAGACGCAGGCACCCGCATTGACGAGCTGCGCGTAGGCGGTGAAACCCAATCGATCACCGTGCAGCCCAAAACCGGCGGCGCAGCCTACGAAGTGAACAAGGGCGAAGGCGCACGCGGCACGGCACCCGCGGCAGCCAGTGGCGACACCAACGGCGCACGCGTCTGGAACGTGCTGAAGTTCTAATTTCCCCCGCTTGCCAGACGTTCGCCCAGCGGACACACCGTCAGTCGCGCATTCGCGCCCCGATCAACCTTTGCACCCACACCCCAGGCATGGCCGTTTACACCGAAGTCTCTAAAAAAGAGGCGAACAGCCTCCTCAAAACCCTGAACCTGGGCCTGGCCAGCACCCTCAAGGGCGCTTCAGGCGGCATTGAAAACACCAACTACTTCGTCACCACCCCCGTCGGTGACTATGTGCTGACCCTGTTCGAGCGTTTGAGCTTTGAACAGCTGCCGTTCTACCTGAACCTGATGAAACACCTGGCCACCAGCGGCATTCCGGTGCCGGACCCGGCAGCCGACAGCCGGGGGCGGATTCTGCACACCCTCAAAAACAAACCTGCGGCGGTGGTGAACAAACTGCGCGGCCAGAGCCAGCTCCAGCCCACCGCCATCCACTGCACCGCCGTCGGCAGCATGCTGGCCCGCATGCACGCGGCCGGGCAAAACTTCAGTGAACGCCAGCCCAACCTGCGCGGCCTGGCCTGGTGGAACGACACCGTGCCCGTGGTGCTGCCCTACCTGACCGACGACCAGCGCAGCCTGATCCTGGGTGAGCTGGCCTACCAGAACCACATCGCCGCCAGCGGCGCCTACCGGGGCCTGCCACAAGGGGCCATCCACGCCGATCTGTTCCGGGACAACGTGATGTTCGAAGGCGACGAGTTGACCGGTTTTTTTGACTTTTACTTTGCGGGCACTGACAGCCTGCTGTTTGACATCAGCGTGTGCCTCAACGACTGGTGCATTGACCTGCCCACAGGCCTGCACCACGCCGAACGCGCAGACGCCTTCGTCGCCGCCTACCAAAGTGTGCGTCCGCTCACCGCCAGCGAACGCACGCTGCTGCCCGCGCTGCTGCGGGCCGGCGCCCTGCGCTTCTGGCTGTCACGGCTGTGGGACTTTCACCTGCCGCGTGAGGCCGCCGTGCTGCAGGCACATGACCCTTCTCACTTCGAGCGGGTGCTGCGCGGCCGGGTCGAGCAGCCTTGGGCTCTGTGAAAATGCCCGCATGAAACTCAACATCGTTCCTGCCCGAGTCGGCCTGACCTGGGTCCAGCTGGGCATCAAGACGTTCTTCCAGCAGCCACTGGCCCTGTCCGGCCTGTTCTTCATGTTCATGGCGATGCTGTCCATCGCCACCATGGTGCCCCTCGTGGGGGCGGCCCTGGCGCTGGCGCTGCTGCCCGCAGCCACGCTGGGGCTGATGGCGGCCACGCAGGAAGCCGCCAAAGGCAAGTTCCCGATGCCGACCATTCTGATCAGCGCGTTTCGAGCGGGCCGCCAGCAGCTGCGGGCCATGGCGGTGCTGGGCGGTTTGTACGCCGTCGGTTTTTTGGCCATGATGGGGATCTCCAGTCTGGTCGATGGCGGGGAATTCGCCCGGCTGACCCTGCTGGGCGGCAAGGTAACCGAAGAAATGGTGTTGCAGCCGGACTTTCAGGCCGCCATGTGGGTCACGCTGCTGCTGTACATGCCGTTGTCGCTTCTGTTCTGGCATGCACCGGCGCTGGTGCACTGGCATGGCATTGCCCCTGTGAAAAGCCTGTTTTTCAGCCTGTTGGCCTGCACCCGCAACTGGCGCGCACTGGCGGTGTACGGCCTGGCCTGGATGGGGGTGTTTTCGGTCGTGGTGGTGTTGATCAGCCTGGTGGCAGTGTTGCTGGGCAATCCGGGTATTGCCGCACTGGCGCTGTTTCCGGCGGTTTTGCTCATCCTGGCGATGTTTTTCATCTCGCTTTACTTTACATTTAGAGACAGTTTTGACGTCTCCCCCGAGCCGCCCCAGGCACCCACCCCCGATATCTTCTGAGGACCACCCCATGACAGCGCACACCCTGCAGAGCCGGACCGACAACGAAGTGCTGTGGTGGCAACGGCGCGACATGGTCAAGGCGGCAGCCGCATGGGTTGCCATGGGCGGCGTGCCCGCCGCGCTGGCGCAGCAGCGCAGCAACGTGGTCCAGCTGACAGGGCGGGCCCTGCTCAACGGTCGCACCCTCATGCCGGAGCAAAGTATTCAGACCGGTGATGAAATCCGCACGGGCCCTGGCTCACTGCTGGTGTTCACTCTGGGAAGTGCCGCCTTTCTGGTACGCCAGAACACACTGATGACGGTGGAGCGTGGCAACACACTGAACACGGTCAGCGTGCTGCGCCTGCTGTCGGGTGCGGTGGCCAGTGTGTGGGGCAAGGGCAGCAACCGGGCGGTGGTCACCCCCACACTCACGGCGGGCATCCGGGGCACCGGGGTGTACACCGAAGTCCGGCCGCTGGAAGACAGCCGCACCTATTTTTGCAACTGCTACGGCACGGTGGACTTGACAGCAGGCAGCCAAAAACAGCTTTCGCAGTCGGACTACCACCAGTCCTTCTGGGCGGAAGCTGGCGCGGCCGCTGGCCCGGTGATCCGATCAGCGGGTTACATCGACCACACCGATGAAGAGCTGGAGTTTTTGGCAGGCCTGATCCAGCAGCGCACGTACTGGCAAATCGCCGGGCGCAAGGGCCGGGGCGACGGCAGCGGCACGATGGGCTACTGAGACCAGGTCCCCTGCAGGTCTTGTCTCGTCAGACGATGGTCAATTTGGCCACACTCAGTGCCAGCCACTTCACGCCATGGCGGGTGAAATTGATCTGCGCCCGGGCGTCGTCCCCGCTGCCTTCGAGCATTTGCACGCGACCCTCGCCAAACTTGGCGTGAAACACATGGGTGCCGGTTTTCAGGCCGTGCGTAGGCGCTTGGCGCTGTGCAGGCACTGCAGGGCTTGCAAAACGTTCCGCAGCACCATTTTTGGAGGCAAATACGCCGCTGGCCCAATCTTTTCTTGCCCCGTCCGCTCCTGAATTAGTAGCACTACCCCACGCGCTCCCACCGCCAAATCCACCCAGACCCGAGGCAAACCCCTGGTTTTTCGGGGTGATCCATTTCAGCGCCGCCTCGGGCAGTTCGTTGAAAAACCGGCTTTTCAGGTTGTAGCGTGTCTGGCCGTGCAGCATGCGGGTTTGCGAATGGCTCAGGTACACCCGCTGGCGCGCGCGGGTAATGGCCACGTACATCAGGCGGCGTTCTTCCTCAATGCCGCCCGGGTCCGTCAGTGAGTTCTCGTGCGGGAAGATGCCGTCTTCCAGGCCGGTGATGAAGACACAGTCAAACTCCAGCCCTTTGGACGAGTGCACTGTCATGAGTTGCACCGCATCCTGCCCGGCCTGGGCCTGGTTGTCCCCAGACTCCAGTGCGGCGTGCGTCAAAAACGCCACCAGCGGGCTGAGGGTCTCGCCCGTTTCGCTGTCGGGGGCCAAAAACTCGGGCAGCGGCTCATCAAGCAACGTGGCGGTGTCCAGCCCCTGGCTGGCGGGGGACTGGCTCAGGTTTCGGCCCAGTTCATCGACCGGCAACGCCACTGCATCGCGGCCAAAACCTTCCTGCCCCACAAAAGATTCGGCAGCGTTGACCAGCTCGGCGAGGTTTTCCAGCCGGTCCTGGCCTTCTTTTTCCAGCTTGTAGTGCGCTTCCAGCCCACTGTGCTCAACCACCTGCTCAATGATTTCACGCAACGTCAAGCCACTGGTCTGCTCCCGCAGCACGTCGAGCTTGGCCACAAAGGCCCCCAGATTGGCCCCGGCCTTGCCCGGCACGGCGCTCACCGCATCCCACAACGAGCAGCCCGAGGTGCTGGCGATGTCCTGCAGCTGCTCAATGCTGCGTGCGCCGATGCCGCGCGGCGGGAAGTTGACGACGCGCATGAAACTGGTGTCGTCGTTCGGGTTCTCCAGCAGCCGCAGGTAGGCCAGTGCGTGTTTGATCTCGGCGCGTTCAAAAAACCGCAAACCGCCATACACGCGGTAGGGCACGCCGGCGTTGAACAGGGCGGTTTCCATCACCCGGCTTTGCGCATTGCTGCGGTACAGCAGCGCGATTTCCTTGCGGTGCATGCCGTCCCGCACCAGTTGCTTGACCTCGTCCACAAACCATTGCGCCTCGGC
This sequence comes from Polaromonas sp., assembly GCA_046154065.1. Classification (GTDB taxonomy): domain Bacteria; phylum Pseudomonadota; class Gammaproteobacteria; order Burkholderiales; family Burkholderiaceae_C; genus Polaromonas. Next base: position 4,523 of record JBJXEI010000040.1, read on the forward strand.
AAAGTCGCTGGTGGACTCGTACACCCGTACCGGCTCACCGGGCCCGGCTTCGGTGCGCAGGTTTTTGCCCAAACGGTTGCTGTTGTGGCTGATGAGTTCGTTGGCGGAGTCAAGGATGTTGCCAAAGCTGCGGTAGTTGCGCTCCAGCTTGATCTGGTGCGTGACCCTGAACTCCCGCACAAAGTCCGCCATGTTGCCGACACGGGCTCCGCGAAACGCGTAGATGCTCTGGTCGTCGTCCCCCACAGCCACCACCGAGCCGCCAGGCATGCTCGCATCGCCGTCAGCACCCTGCCCGGCCAGCATCTTGATCCAGGCGTACTGCAGCTTGTTGGTGTCCTGAAACTC
>JBJXEI010000041.1:0-39677 GCA_046154065.1 Polaromonas sp.
CAAGGGCGGCGGGTTTTGTGTGTTCAACGACGTGGCCGTGGCCGCGCGGCTGATGCAGGCCGAGTGGGCGCGGCGCTACAAAAGCGCGCGCCAGCCGCTGCAGGTGGCGGTGATTGACCTGGATGTCCATCAGGGCAACGGCACAGCCAGCATTTTTGCCCAGGACACCAGCGTGTTCACGCTGTCGCTGCATGGCGCCAAAAACTTCCCGTTTCGTAAGGAAGCCAGCGACCTGGACGTCGATCTGCCCGACGGCTGCGCGGACGCGGCCTACCTGCAGGCGCTGGAGCACGCCCTGGATGAACTGGAGCGGCGCTTCACCCCGGGTCTGGTCTTTTTTCTGGCTGGTGCCGACCCGTTTGAAGGCGACAGGCTGGGCCGGCTCCATGTGAGTGAGGACGGCATGGAAGCGCGTGACCGGCGCGTCTTTGACTGGGCCTGGCAACGGCGCATCCCGCTGGCGATGTCCATGGCAGGTGGCTACGGCGTGAGGATGGAAGACACCGTGCAGGTGCAGGTCAACACCTACCGGGTGGCGTTGGCGTATTGGCAGCGGTGGCAGGCGCTGAAGGCCTGAGCCGCGTCAGCCCGGGCGACACCTGCGCGTCAGCCGTGCCAGTTGGGCATGCGCCGCACTGGCAGAATCAGGCAGTGACCTCCCTTCGCCCCCAACCCGAACCCCGAGCCGCCTACCGCGCCTTCCACGCCATCGGCACCCGCTGGTCCGACAACGACGTGTACGGGCACGTCAACAATGTGGTGTATTACGGCTGGTTTGACACGGCTGTGAACCACTGGCTGATTGAACACGGCGGCCTGGACATCCATGCGGGCGGCGTGATTGGCCTGGTGGTGGAAACCCACTGCAACTACTTTGCGCCGGTGGCGTTCCCGGACGCGGTGGCCGTCGGCATCCGGGTGGCGCAGCTGGGCACGTCCAGCGTGCGCTATGAGGTCGGCATTTTCCCGGCGGACGAGCGCCTGCCCTGTGTGGCCAAAGGTCACTTCATTCACGTCTACGTGGACCGCCAGACCCGGCGGCCCGCGCCCTTGCCCCCTGAATTATTCAAAGCCCTGGAGACCTTGACATGACCGTGACCGCTTCCCCAACCCCCGCAACGCATCCTGTCGATGAGGCCATCAGCAGCCGCCAGTCGGTGCGGCAGTTTTTGCCCACGCCAGTGCCACGTGCGCTGATCGAGCACCTGCTGGATCTGGCCAGCCGCGCGCCGTCAGGCACCAACACCCAGCCCTGGAAAACCTATGTGCTGCAGGGCAACAGCCTGAGCAGCCTGGTCGACAAGGTGTGTGAGGTCCACACCTCGTTTGCCACCAACCCGGCGCTGGCCGCCGACTACACCGAGGCCTACGACTACTACCCCGAGCAGTGGGTGTCGCCCTACATCGACCGCCGCCGTGAAAACGGCTGGGGCCTGTACGGCCTGCTGGGCATCACCAAGGGCGACAAGGCGGCCATGCACGCGCAGCAGCAGCGCAACTTCCGGTTTTTTGACGCACCCGTGGGCCTGATGTTCACGCTGGACCGCGTCATGGGCCGCGGTTCGCTGGTGGACTACGGCATGTTTTTGCAAACCCTGATGGTGGCGGCCCGGGGCCATGGCCTGGACACCTGCCCGCAGGCGGCGTGGAACGGCTTCGCCAAAATCATCCTGCCGCACATTGGTGCCGGGGACAACGAAATGCTGGTCTGCGGCATGTCGCTGGGTTACGCCGACCCGGCTGCACTGGTCAACACCTTCCGCACGCCCCGCGTTCCGGCGGGTGACTTCACGACCTGGCTCGAATAGTGGCCATGTGGGGTGGGGCGGCTTGGGCTTGCGGGTAAAGTCAGAGGTTGCCTTGTTTGAACGGTGGCGCATCCCGCACCACCTTTTGACATCTCCACCTTTCACCTGTCACCTTTATTTAGAAAGACACCCCTATGGCACTCACCACCACCGCTTCCGGCCTGCAGTACGAAGACACCGTTCTGGGCACCGGCGCCATCGCCAAGGCGGGCCAGCAAGTTCAGGTTCACTACACCGGCTGGCTGTTCAACGACGGCGTGCAGGGCGCCAAGTTTGACTCCAGCAAAGACCGTGGCCAGCCGTTTGCCTTCGGCCTGGGCGCAGGGCAGGTCATCAAGGGCTGGGACGAAGGCGTGCAGGGCATGTCCGTGGGTGGCACACGCCGCCTGGTGATCCCGGCCGCGCTGGGCTACGGCGCACGCGGTGCAGGCGGCGTGATCCCGCCGAACGCCACGTTGCTGTTTGAAGTGGATTTTCTGGGCTGATCGCCCGAATCGCAGTACAAGCTTGGTCGCATCCAGAAATTCAAATTTTCGGGATGAAGTGCTAGGCGCACGGAGCGCAGGACACCGGAATGCACTTCGGTGCATGAGGATTCCGAGCACCGCGCAACGACGCAATTCGCCCGAAAAATGAATTTATGGATGTGACCATGATCATCACGAGTTTGCTCGACACGGACTTGTACAAGTTCACCATGATGCAGGTGGTGCTTCATCAGTTTCCGGGGGCCGAGGTGGAGTACCGCTTCAAATGCCGCAACGCCAAAGCGCCCGGCATGCAGGACCTGGCGCCGTTCGCCACCGAAATCCGCGAGGAGATCCGGGCGCTGTGCAGCTTGCGGTTTCAGGACGCCGAGCTGGCCTACCTCAAGGCCATGCGTTTCATCAAAAGCGATTTTGTGGATTTCCTGGCGTTGTTTCGCCTCAATGAAAAGTACGTCAGCGTCACGCCGCTGCCTTCGGGGGAGATCGAGGTCTCCATCAAAGGCCCTTGGCTGCACACCATCTTGTTCGAGATCCCGGTGCTCAGTATCGTCAACGAAGTTTATTTCCGCAACACGCAAAAGCAGCCCGATCTGGCACGCGGCCGCCAGCGGCTGACGACCAAGATCGCCGAGCTGCAGGCCCCCGGTTTGCAAGCCCTGAAGATTGCCGACTACGGCTCGCGCCGCCGCTTTGGCAAGGCCTGGCATGAGGAAGTGCTGCGCACCTTGACGGCGCAGCTGGGCACTGGCGTGACCGGCCAGTTTGCCGGCACCAGCAATGTGCTGTTTGCGATGAAGCTGGGCCTGACGCCGCTGGGCACCATGGCGCACGAGTACCTGCAGGCCTGCCAGGCGCTGGGTCCGCGCTTGCGGGACAGCCAGGTGTTTGGTTTTGAGTCCTGGGCCAAGGAATACCGGGGTGACCTGGGCATTGCCTTGTCTGACGTGTACGGCATGAGCGCGTTTCTGCGCGACTTCGACCTGTATTTCTGCAAGCTGTTTGACGGCGCACGCCACGACAGCGGCGACCCATTTCAGTGGGGTGAGCGCATGCTGGCCCATTACGTCAAAAACCGGGTGGACCCGAAAACCAAGACCCTGATCTTCAGCGACGGTCTGACGGTGCCGCGCACCATCGAGCTGTACCAGCAGTTCCATGGCCGCTGCCAGCTGGCCTTTGGCATAGGCACCAATCTGACCAATGACCTGGGCTACGAGCCGCTGCAGATCGTCATCAAGATGATTCGCTGCAATGGCCAGCCGGTGGCCAAGCTGTCGGACACCCCGTCCAAAAACATGTGTGACGACGAAAAATACCTGGCTTACCTGCAGCAGGTGTTTGAGATCGCCTGAGGCGCTGCGGCCCATTGGCCGTTTGATTGCTATAGATTTAATAGCTGACCAGGCATTGAATGCCTAGGCTAGCGACTGATTTGATTGAAAAAACCATGTCCCAAGCCTCCAAACCGCGTCTTTTGATCGTTCGGGCCATCTTTCCAGAGGTGTTGGCCCGCCTTGAACAGTTCTTTGACGTCGAGTCCAACCAGGGCGACGTCGTCCTGAGCCCGTCCGAGCTGGCGCGCCGACTGCAGGGGCGGCAGGCCGCGCTGACCACCACGGCGGACCGCATCGACCCGACGCTGCTGGCTGCCTGCCCGGACCTGAAGATATGCGCCAACATGGCCGTGGGCACCAACAACTTTGACCTGCCCGCCATGGCCGCCAGCGGTGTGGCCGCCACCAACACGCCCGACGTGCTGACCGAAACCACCGCCGACTTCGGCTTCGCGCTGATGATGGCCACGGCCCGCCGCATCAGCGAAGGCGAAGCGTATTTGCGCGCTGGCCAGTGGACCAAGTGGGGCCACGACCTGCTGGCTGGCAGTGACGTCCACGGCGCCACGCTGGGCATTCTGGGCATGGGCCGCATTGGCCAGGGCATTGCCAAGCGCGGCGCGCTGGGTTTTGGCATGAAGGTGATTTATCACAACCGCTCCCGCCTGAGCGCCGGGCTGGAAGCCGAGTGCCAGGCCAGCTATGTCAGCAAGGACGAGCTGCTGCAAACCGCCGACCACCTGGTGCTGGTGCTGCCGTACTCGGCCGCGTCCCACCACACCATCGGTGCGGCCGAGCTGGCGCAGATGAAACCCACGGCCACGCTGGTCAACATTGCGCGCGGCGGCATCGTGGACGACGCGGCGCTGGCTGCCGCCTTGAAGGCGCGGGTGATTGCCGCCGCCGGGCTGGACGTGTTTGAAGGCGAGCCCGCGGTTCACCCCGCGCTGCTCGACCTGCCCAACGTGGTACTGACCCCGCACATCGCCAGCGCCAGCCTGTCCACCCGCCGGGCCATGGCCAATCTGGCGGCTGACAACCTGATCGCCTTTTTTGCAGGCCAACCGCTGCTGACCCCTGTTCATGCTGCCTGAGCCACTGCCGAATGAACAGCATGCTGGATGTCGGGTGGTGGGGTGCAGCGGCGCTGCTGTTGATGCTGGTGAACTGTTGCCTGCTGCTGTGGCTGCTGCTGCGCCGGCCGCCAGACACGGCCCAGGCGCAAAGCGCTTTGGTGCTGGGCATGACCCGCAGCATGGCCGACGGGCACGAGAAGATCGAGCGTGAGCTGCGCCGGGAAATTGAAAGCAGCGCGCGCGCCAGCCGCCAGGAGCTGACCAGCACCTTCGCGACCTTTCAGCGCGGCCTGGTGCAGCAAGGCGCCGAGGCGGTGCGGACCCAAAACACCCAGATCGACGCCTTCGGCCAGCAGGTGACCCAGCAGCTCACGCTGCTGCAAAAAACACTGACCGACACGCTGCACACGCAGCTGCAGTCGGTGGGCGAGTCCAACGCGCGGCGCATGGGCGAGGTGCGGGACACGCTGGAAAAGCAGCTCGCGCAACTGCAGCTGAGCAACGCGGCCAAGCTCGACGAGATGCGCCGCACCGTGGACGAAAAGCTGCAGACCACGCTGGAAACCCGGCTCGGTGAAAGCTTCAAGCAGGTGGCTGACCGGCTGGAGCAGGTCCACAAGGGCCTGGGTGAAATGCAGACGCTGGCGCAGGGCGTGGGGGACCTCAAGCACCTGCTGACCAACGTGAAAACACGCGGTATTTTTGGCGAAGCGCAGCTGTCAGCGCTGCTGGAGCAGGTCTTCACCGTGGACCAGTACGCGGCGCAGGTGGCCACGCGTCCAGGCAGCAAGGCGGTGGTGGACTTTGCCATCAAGCTGCCGGGCCGCGCTGATTCGGGTGAGCCGCTGTGGTTGCCGATTGACGCGAAATTCCCCAACGAAGACTACGAGCGGTTGCTCGATGCCCAGCAACGCGCCGACGCACCGGGCGCCGAAGCCGCCGCCAAAGCGCTGGAGCTGCGCATCCGGCTGGAGGCCCGGTCCATGGCGGACAAATACATCGCGCCGCCCCACACCACCGACTTTGCGATTTTGTTTTTACCGTCCGAGGGGCTGTACGCCGAGGTGCTGCGCCGCCCTGGCCTGATGGAGGCACTGCAGCGCGACCACCGCATCACGCTGGCCGGGCCGACCACGCTGCTGGCCATGCTGAACTCACTGCAGATGGGCTTCAGAACGCTGGCGCTGGAAAAGCGCTCCAGCGAGGTCTGGCAAGTGCTGGGCGCGGTGAAAACCGAGTTTGGCAAATTCGGAGACGTGCTGGCCAAGGTCAAGACGCAAACTGAAACCGTGCTGAACACCCTGAACAGTGCCGAGCAGCGCAGCCGCGTGATGGGCAAGGCGCTGCGCCAGGTCGAGGCGCTGCCTGAGCTGGAGTCGGCGCGGCTGATCCCCATGAGCCCCATGGACCCCCTGGACACCCCCGATTGACCCCTGAACTGGCCCGACTGATCGCCGCGCAGATCTGCCTGCATGCCTGCATGACCGGCATGCGCCTAGCCGCGCCGCTGCTGGCGCTGCGCGCCGGATACGGCCCGGTGGCGGTGGGTGTGCTGCTGGCGCTGTTCGCGCTGATGCAGGTGTTTCTGGCCTTGCCCGCCGGGCGGTTTGCCGACCGCCATGGCTTGAAGCGGCCGATTGGCTTCAGTGTGGTGGCGGCGGTGCTGGGCGCGGGGGCTGCAGCGGCTTTTCCGGTGTTCCCGGTCCTGTGCCTGGCCGCTTTGCTGACGGGTGGGGCTGCCGGGGCCGCCGTGATCGCCCTGCAGCGCCATGTGGGCCGGGCCGCCAGCGGTGCGCTGCAGCTGCGGCAGGTGTTCAGCTGGCTGTCCACGGGCCCTGCGGTGTCCAATTTTCTGGGGCCGTTTTCGGTGGGGCTGTTGATTGACCATGCCGGTACCATGGCCGGCAGCCTGGAGGGCTTTCGCGCTGCTTTTTTCCTGATGGCGCTGCTGCCGCTAGCCACCTGGGCGCTGGTGCAGCGCACACAGGAGCTGCCTGCGGTGGTCCACGCGGCGGCCGCCACCCCACTGCGCGCCTGGGACCTGCTGCGCCAGCCGCTGTTTCGCCGCTTGCTGCTGGTGAACTGGTTTTTGTCCGCCTGCTGGGACGTGCACACCTTTGTGGTGCCGGTGCTGGGGTTTGAGCGCGGCATCAGCGCGTCCAGCATCGGCTCGATCCTGGGGGGCTTTGCCATTGCAGCGGCGGCGGTGCGCATGCTGCTGCCGCTGGTGGCGGCCCGTTTGAGCGAGTGGTCTGTGCTGGTCACCGCGATGCTGACAGCGGCGGCGCTGTTTGCCATCTATCCCTTGATGCCGTCTGCGCTGGCGATGGGGTTGTGCTCGGTGCTGCTGGGCGTGGCGCTGGGCGCGGTGCAACCCATGGTGATGAGCATGCTGCACCAGATCACCCCCGAAGCGCGCCACGGCGAGGCGCTGGGTTTGCGGCTGATGGCGATCAACGCGTCCAGCGTGGCCATGCCCATGTTGTTCGGGGCTCTGGGCACGGTGGTGGGGGTCAGTGTGGTGTTCTGGGCCACCAGCGTCTGGGTGGGCCTGGGCTCACGCGTGGCTTGGGGCCTTCAAAACGCGGCAGTGCCTGAGCACCCGCCGCATTGACTCGCTCCATCAACCAGATTTACAGCTGGTAGAACCGCTTGATGGCGTCCCAGGCGGACTGTGGGTCGTCCACGTACTCAATGAGCTGCAGGTCGCTCGGGGAAATCGCGCCTTCCTCGATCAGCACGTCAAAGTTGAACAGCCGCTTCCAGTAGTCGGAGCCGTACAGAATGATCGGCACGGCCTTGGCTTTGCCGGTTTGCACCAGGGTGATGACTTCAAACAGCTCGTCCAGCGTGCCGAAGCCGCCCGGAAAAGCCACCAGCGCTTTGGCGCGCATCATGAAATGCATTTTGCGCAGCGCAAAGTAGTGAAACTTGAAGTTCAGCGTGGGCGACACATACGGGTTGCCCGATTGCTCGAACGGCAGCGCAATGTTCAGCCCAACGGTGGGTGCGCTCATGTCGTGGGCGCCGCGGTTGGCCGCTTCCATGATGCCGGGGCCGCCGCCGGTGCAGATGAACAGCTGCTCGTGTTTCGGGCGCGGGTTGCTGTAGGTGGCCACCAGGCGGGCGAATTCACGGGCCTTGTCGTAGAAGTGGGCATTGCGCACATGGCGCTGCGCGACCTTCAGGGCGTCTTGCGCGGCCTGGTCGCCCGGCTGCTTGGCCAGGTTGGCCTGGGCGGCCTGCAGCGCGGCTTCGGCCTGCTCAGGCGGCGGGAAGCGGGCGCTGCCAAACACGACGATGGTGTTCTCGATGCCCTGGCTTGCCTGGCTGATCTCGGGCTTGAGCATCTCCAGCTGCATGCGAATGCCACGCGCTTCGCGGCGCAGCAAAAACTCGGGGTCGGCAAAGGCCAGGCGGTAGGCGTCGGCGTCCAGCGGGTTGCCTTGTTGGGCGTGGGCTTGCAGCTCGGCCCACGCGTCTGCCAATCGGTTGCTCGATAAGTTTTCTGTTTGGTCCATAGATCCGTGTGCGTGATGGATTGAAGAGGCTTGAAGACATGGCAATGACGGGGGACATGGTGCGATGAGCGTTGTTGAGCGCCCATGAAAAAAGGCTCCGTCAAGAGCCTTTTTGTCGAATCAAACCCCAACGCGAGATTACACCCGTTTGCGGTACTCGCCAGTGCGGGTGTCGATTTCAACGGTGTCGCCCTGGGCCACAAAAATGGGCACACCGATCTCAAAACCGGTGGAGATCTTGGCAGGCTTGAGCACCTTGCCTGACGTGTCGCCCTTGACGGCTGGCTCGGTCCAGGTAATCTCGCGGTTCACGCTGGTGGGCAGCTCGACCGAGATGGCCTTGCCGTCATAGAACACGACTTCGAGTTCCATGCCGTCTTGCAGGTAGTTGAGCGAGTCACCCATGTTTTCGGCCTCGACTTCGTACTGGTTGTACTCGGCGTCCATGCAGATGTACATCGGGTCTGCAAAGTAGGAGTAGGTGCAGTCTTTTTTGTCCAGAATGACCTGGTCGATCTTGTCGTCGGCCTTGAACACGTTTTCAGTGCCGAAGCTGCCGATCAGGCTTTTGAGTTTCATGCGCACGGTGGCCGAGTTGCGGCCGCCACGGCTGTATTCGGTCTTGAGCACCACCATCGGGTCTTTGCCGTGCATGATGACGTTGCCAGCGCGAATTTCTTGAGCGATTTTCATAACAGAGTTATTTCAGGGAGGTTAGACCGCTGGGCTGCCGCCTGGTTGAACGGGGCGGCGGGCAATGGGTGCGGCGAAAGCGGCAAACAGCTCGGTGCGGTGCAGGGAGCCTGTTTCTGCGAAGCCCCGGATTTTAGCTTTTTTTGCCCGCCACGAAGCTGAGCAGTTGGCCGGTCAGATCAGTTTGCGTCAACAGACGCGCTCGGCAGTCGGACGCAAAGGCGCGCCAGGCGGCCAGGTCGATGACGGGCAGCGGCCCTTGCCGGCCTTCATTCCACACGTGGTGAAAGGCCTGCAGGCCGTCGGGTGCGCCCAGGCGTGACAGCAGCGCTTGCAACTTGGCGTGGTGGGCCCCGTCGTCCTGCGGGTAGATGTGCCAGACCCAGGGCACGCCCGCCCACAGCGCCCGCACCAGCGAGTCTTCACCGCGCACCAAATTGAGGTCGCAGGCCCAGAGCAGGTGGTCAAACTCGGTTTGCGTAAGCCAGGGCAGGTATGAAATTGATAGCAGACCAGGCAAGCAAAGCGTAGGCATACCGCTGATTGGGTGCTTGAAATGGGTTTGAAGGGCGGTTTGAACGGCTTTTTCAGCCCGTCCGGCCGCTACCAGCAAACGCACCGGCTCGCCTTGCAGCCCGTGCTGGTCCAGCTGTGCCAGCAGGTCGGGCAGGGCGGCGGGCTCGTAACAAAACAGCGACACCCTTTTTTCACCCTCGGTGGGCAAGCCCTGGGCGCTGAGCCAGGCGGTCAGGTCGAACCGGACTTGCCGGGCCAGCAGGGCTGGCTCGCGCAGCAGGCCGCCCGTCTGCGGCGTGAAGCCGGGGTAGAAAAACCACTTGGTCCATCCGGCGGCTGGTCCGCTGGACTGCAGTGAGGGCAGGGCGTGGCAGCGCTCAACATAGGGCTCGGCGGAGAGGTATTCGAGGTTGATCCAGACCGGTTGACGCACGGTTTTAGCGTCATTTGTGCCGAATGCCAAGGTGTTGATTGCCTGAGCTGCTATGAATTCAGGAGCGATTTCACAGCCAAATGCCTCGATCATCACGTCGGTGGCGCGGTGCAGGTCGGCGCTTGCCGCGGTCAGGGGGTGCGTCCAGGGCACCACCTGCACGCCGGGGCAACCGTGGGGGGCCATCCAGGCCAGCGCAGTGGCGTCGTCCAGCCACAGCTGCACGTCGTGGCCGCGCTCGGCCAGGTCGCAGGCCAGCCGCCAGCACACGCCCAGGTCGCCAAAGTTGTCGATGACGCGGCAAAAAATGGCCCATCGAAGCGGGCTGGTCGGGCAATTCATGCGGGGATTGTCCACAATACCCCCTTCTCCACGGCACGCACCCATGACCCAAGTTCCCGAACAGGCCGCCTCCGCTGAGGCGCCAGAGTCCCCCAAAACACATGAATTCAGCCCGCAGCTGCTCCGTGAAGTTGCGGCCTTGCCCGCTTTGCCAGGGGTGTACCGCTACTTCGACGAAGCCGGTGGTGTGCTGTACGTGGGCAAGGCCCGCAACCTGAAAAAGCGCGTTGCCAACTACTTTCAGAAAAACCACGGTGGCAGCCGCATCGGCCACATGGTGACCAAGATCGTGCGCATGGAAACCACGGTGGTGCGATCGGAAGCAGAGGCGCTGTTGATGGAGAACAACCTCATCAAGGCGCTGAGCCCGAAGTTCAACATTCTGTTCAGGGACGACAAAAGCTACCCGTACCTGAAGCTGACCGGCGCGCAAAACGTGGTGCGCGGCATCATCAAGGCGCAAGGGGACGACATGGGCAAGCCGCCGTCGGCGCTGGCTTTTCCGCGCATTGCCTACTACCGGGGTGCTGTTGAGAAAAAGCACCGCTACTTCGGCCCGTACCCCAGCGCCTGGGCGGTGAAAGAAAGCATTTTGCTGCTGCAAAAGGTCTTCAAGCTGCGCACCTGCGAAGACACCGTGTTCAACAACCGCACGCGGCCGTGCTTGCTCTATCAGATCAAACGCTGTTCGGCACCGTGCGTGGGCCATGTCAGCGCCGAGCAGTATGCCGAGGACACGCTGAACGCCGAGCGCTTTTTGCAGGGTGAAACCCAGCAAATCCTGCAGGGCCTGGAGCAGCAGATGCTGCAACACGCCGAAGCGCTGGCGTTTGAAAAAGCTGCCGAATACCGCAACCAGATGGCGGCGTTGTCCAAGGTGCTGCACCAGCAAAGCATGGAAACCGGTGGCGACAAGGATGTGGACATCCTGGCGGTGGTGGTGCAGGGCGGCAAAGCCTGCGTGAACCTGGCGATGCTGCGCGGCGGACGGCACCTGGGCGACCGGCCGTACTTCCCGACGCACGTGGAGTACGCGGCGGATGTGGAGGCGCTGGACGCACTGGAAGCGGATGACCAGGCCGCTGAGCTGGCCGCGACGGCTGAGGCACCCGCCAAGCCCCGCAAAAAGAAATCAGAAGCCAAGTCGCTGGAAGCGCTGGTGCTGGAAGCCTTCGTTGCCCAGCACTACATCGACGTGCCGGTGCCGCCGATTCTGGTGTGCAGCCACCCGGTGGACAAGGACTTGATCGACGCGCTGGTCGCGCAGACCGGCAACAAGATCACCGCTGTTCACCAGCCGCGCGAGCAGCGCCGGATCTGGCTGGACATGGCGCAGACGAATGCGCAGCTGCAGCTGGCGCGGCTGCTGGCGGAGCAGGGCTCGCAGCAGGCGCGTACCCGGGCGCTGGCCACCGCGCTGGACTTGTCGGCCGCTGATGCCGGCGACCCGGACCGCCTGGCGGCGCTGCGCATCGAGTGTTTTGACATCTCGCACACGGCGGGTGAGGCCACGCAGGCGTCCTGTGTGGTGTTTCACAGCCACAAGATGCAAAGCGCTGAGTACCGCCGCTACAACATTGACGGCATCACGCCGGGCGACGACTACGCCGCCATGCGCCAGGTGCTCACGCGGCGCTACAGCAAGCTGGCCGAAGCGGTACGCAACGCTGACGGGGGGGAGATCTCGGGCACGGCGAAATTCCCGGACCTGGTGCTGGTGGACGGTGGGAAGGGCCAGGTGTCGATGGCGCGGGAGGTGTTCGTCGAGCTGGGGCTGGACCTGGGCCTGATCGTTGGCGTGGAAAAAGGCGAAGGCCGCAAGGTGGGCCTGGAGGAGCTGGTGTTTGCCGATGGCCGCGAAAAAGTCTACCTGGGCCGTGACTCAGCCGCGCTGATGCTGATTGCCCAAATCCGCGACGAGGCGCACCGCTTTGCCATCACCGGCATGCGCGCCAAGCGGGCCAGTGTGCGCACTGGCGGCAGCAAGCTCGAAGACATCGACGGCGTGGGCCCGAAAAAGCGCGCCAGCCTGCTGCAGCGTTTTGGGGGCATTCGCGGCGTGGCCTCGGCGGGGGTGGAGGACATTGCCACGGTCGAAGGTATTTCACGCGAACTGGCCGAAGCGATTTACCGGGCGCTGCACTGACCGTGGTGCGTGCGCGTCACCCACTGCACTGTTGATGCACCGAGGGTGTGCGCGGCGTGCCAAAATCAAGTGATGTTTTGGACCATCCCCACCTTAATGACCTGGACCCGCATCATTGCGATTCCGCTGATCGTGGGGGTTTTCTACATCAACCTGCCCACCACGCAGGCCAACCTGATCGCCACTGTGATGTTTGTGGTGTTTGCCGCCACCGACTGGCTGGACGGCTACCTGGCCCGCAAGCTCAACCAGACCTCGTCGTTCGGGGCCTTCCTGGACCCGGTGGCTGACAAGTTCCTGGTCTGTGCGTCCTTGCTGGTGCTGGTGCATCTGCAGCGGGCTGACGTGTTCGTGGCGCTCATCATCATTGGCCGGGAGATCGCGATCTCTGCGCTGCGCGAATGGATGGCGATGATCGGGGCCACCAAAAGCGTGGCCGTGCACATGCTGGGCAAGGTCAAGACCACCGTGCAGATGATTGCCATTCCGTTTTTGCTGTTCGACGGCCGCCTGTTTGGTGTGGTGGACACCCATGTGTGGGGCACCTGGCTGATCTGGATTTCTGCCGTGCTGACGGTGTGGTCGATGATTTACTACCTGCAAAAAGCCATCCCCGAGATCAGGGCGCGGGCCAAGTAGGGCGGCAGGCCGTCCTGCCGACCTCGTTGTTTCACCGATTCAGAAGGTTTGCCCGTGAAGTTAGACCATGGCTTTGTCCGGGCCATGCCCGCCGTGTTTGTGTTGATCTGGAGCACCGGCTTCATCGTCGCCAAATTTGGCCTTCCCTACGCCCCTCCGCTGAGTTTTTTAAGCCTGCGCTACGCGCTCTCCATCCTGTGTTTTGGGGTGTGGTGCTGGCTGTCGCGCGCGGTTTGGCCCACCGACCGTGCCCAGTGGCTGCACCTGGCCGTCACGGGCGTGCTGATGCATGCCGGCTATTTGGGCGGCGTGTGGATGGCGGTCAAAGCCGGCATGGGCTCCGGACTGGCGGCGCTGATTGTCGGTTTGCAACCGGTGCTGACGGCGTTGTGGATGTCGTCGCTGGGCGCGTCCAGCGACGGGAAAGCCAGCGTCACGGGGCGGCAGTGGCTGGGGCTGCTGCTGGGCCTGGGTGGCCTGCTGATGGTGGTGGCGCGCAAGTTTGGCGTGGGCAGTGAAATCACGCTGCTGACGCTGGGTGCCGAAGTGGTCGCGCTGCTGAGCATCACGGCCGGCACGCTCTACCAGAAGCGCTTCGTGCAGTCGGGTGATGTGCGCAGCGCCAACACCATCCAGTTGTTGGCGGCATTGGCCGTGACGCTGCCGTTTGCCTTTCTGGAAACCGAGCCTATCAGCTGGACAACCGCCTTCATCGGGGCCATGGCGTGGTCGGTGCTGGCCCTCACGCTGGGCGGCAGCTCGTTGTTTTACCTGCTGATCCAGCGCGGAGCCGCTACCGCCGTGACCAGCCTGCTGTACCTGGTGCCGCCGACCACCGCACTGATGGCCTGGCTGTTGTTTGACGAGGCCATCACCTTGACCACCCTGGTGGGCACGGCGCTCACTGCACTGGGTGTGAGCCTGGTGGTCCGCCCCGCGAAAGTGGCCTGAGCGAAGAAAGCGACGAGACCGGCGTGCCAGCCTTCCACGGCTCGCCCTGAAACGCGTCCAGCAAAAAATCAATCAGTAACCGGATGCGCCGGGGTGCATCGGCGCGGTAGGGTGCCAGCCAGTGGATGTCCGCGTCGGGCATGCAGTAGCCGGGTAGCACCTGCACCAGCTGGCCTGACGCCAGCTGCGGCGCGATGTCCCAGAGGCTGCGCAGCATGATGCCGTGGCCGGCCACACACCAGTCACGCACCAGCTCGCCCGAGTTGCTCGACAGCGGTCCGCGCACCCGCACCCGCGCCGGCGTTGCGTCACCGTCCCGGTGCAGCTGCCAGACGTCAAAGCGCTGACTGGTGGCGCTTGCCTTGTCGCGCACGTTTTCCCGCACGATCAGGCAGGCGTGGTTTTGCAGCTCTTCCACGCTGTCTGGCGTGCCGTGCTGACCCAGGTAGGCGGGCGACGCCACCAGCACCCGCTGGTTGGGTGCCAGCCGACGTGACACCCATTGCGAAGCCTGCCGCCCATCCACTTGCCACAGCCAGATCGCCCCGTCCAGACCCTCACCGGCCAGGTCGGGCAGCTGTTCCGTCAGCTGCAGCTGGATGTCAATGCGCGGGTGCTGTGCCTGAAACGCCGCCAGCGCCGGACCCAGCCACAGGCGGCCAAAGCCCAGTGTGGCGGCCAGCCGGATCAGCCCGGTGGGTTCGGCCTTGCGTTCCTGCAGCTCGGCCTCCAGTGCGGCAAAGCCTTGTTGCAGCACCCGTGCTCGCTCGCACAGGGTTTCGCCTTCGGCCGTCGGACTCACGCGGCGGGTGGTTCGCTGGAACAGCCGCTGGCCCAGCCGCGCCTCCAGCGCCGCCAGGCGTTTGGTGACCACGGGCGGCGCTACATCGAGGAGCCGGGCAGCCGCCGACAGGCTGCCGCCGTCGCGTACCGCCAACACCAATGCCAGGTCACTGCGTTCCATTCCTGCCTTTTTGGAAATAATAGATTGCCTGATTATTTCTTGATTCGAGTGTTCGATTCCACCAAAATTCAGCCCATGAACACAAACACCCCCCCCAAACGCATCGCAGTCATCGCCGGTGACGGCATCGGCCAGGAAGTCATGCCCGAAGGCATCCGTGTCATGGAAGCGGCCGCTGTGAAGTTCGGCATCAATCTGCAGTTCGACCACTTCGATTTTTCGAGCTGGGACTACTATGAAAAGCACGGAAAAATGCTGCCGGACGACTGGAAAGAGCAGATCGGCGGGCACGACGCGATTTATTTCGGCGCGGTCGGCTGGCCCGACAAGATTCCTGACCATGTCTCCCTGTGGGGCTCGTTGCTGATGTTTCGGCGCGAGTTTGACCAGTACATCAACCTGCGCCCAGCCCGGCTCATGCCCGGTATCGTTTGCCCGGTGGTGCGGCGTGACGGCAGCCCGCGCCAGCCCGGCGAAATCGACTTCTACATCGTGCGTGAAAACACCGAGGGTGAGTACTCCAGCATTGGCGGTAAGGCCTTCCCGGGCACCGACCGTGAGTTTGTTCTGCAAGAGTCCGTGTTCACCCGCATCGGCGTGGACCGGGTGCTCAAGTTCGCGTTCGAGCTGGCCCAGTCCCGCCCCAAAAAGCACCTGACCAGTGCCACCAAGTCCAATGGCATTTCCATTTCCATGCCGTACTGGGACGAACGGGTGGTCGAGATGGCCAAGGGCTACCCCGGCATTCAGCTCGACAAGTTTCACATCGACATCCTGACAGCCCACTTCGTGCAGCGGCCAGACTTTTTTGACGTGGTGGTGGCCAGCAATCTGTTCGGCGACATCCTGAGCGACCTGGGTCCGGCGTGCACCGGCACCATCGGCATCGCCCCCAGCGCCAATCTGAACCCCGAAGGCAAGTTTCCATCGCTGTTCGAGCCGGTGCATGGGTCAGCCCCTGACATCGCTGGCCGTGGGATTGCCAACCCCATCGGCCAAATCTGGTGCGGCGCCATGATGCTGGAATTTCTGGGCTACAAGCAGGCACATGACGCCGTTTTGGCCGCCATCGAAACCGTGCTGGCGCCAGGCAGCGGCGCGCCTCGCACACCCGATCTGGGCGGGCGGGCCAGCACGTCGGATGTGGGCAAAGCGATCGAGCAGGCGCTGCTGGCGGTGCCAAACTGAAGGATGCCCGGGGCGGTGGGTGCCGCCCCGTGGTGTCGGCATGGCGCATCAACGCCGTGATGGAGTGCAGCAAGTGCAAGGGAAAAGCGTCTAGAATCCTGCTCCACGCAACAGGGCGCACAAGGCCTTATTGACACGCCTGAGCCCCATCGCTCTAATCGATGT
Organism: Polaromonas sp.; assembly: GCA_046154065.1. Lineage (GTDB taxonomy): Bacteria > Pseudomonadota > Gammaproteobacteria > Burkholderiales > Burkholderiaceae_C > Polaromonas. The sequence goes on from JBJXEI010000041.1 coordinate 16,265, forward strand.
GGAGGCGAAGTGATCAAGCCGAAGCGCGCAGACCACTGACAGAACATCAAGACCGTTAGAACACGCACACAGCAACAGCACGCAGCCTCCCAGTCCCGCTTGAATCGACGCCCGAAGGGCTCGAAGCCGGACTGCCTTCCAACTCCACCGCACTAACACTTATCACCCAGGGGCTCCTTGTGAACAAGACAGAATTGATCGAACACATTGCCAAGAATGCTGACATTTCCAAGGCCGCCGCCACACGCGCGCTGGAGTCCACCATCAGTGCTGTCAAAATGACGCTAAAAAAAGGAAACAGCGTGTCGCTGGTCGGTTTTGGTACATTTGCGGTCGGTAAACGCGCGGCCCGCACAGGTCGTAATCCACGCACCGGCGAAGCGATTAAAATCAAGGCTGCCAAGGTTCCCAAGTTCCGTCCAGGCAAGGCCCTGAAAGACGCGCTGAACTGAACGGACTGGTGAAATATTGATACAAGTTTTGACGTGGGGTGCTTAGCTCAGTTGGTAGAGCAGCGCCCTTACACGGCGTAGGTCGGCGGTTCGAGCCCGTCAGCACCCACCACCCACCCGAAACTGCAGGTTATCCAAAGGCGAACATGGTTCGCCTTTTTTGTTGCCGCTCACACGGCGCAGTCGTACAGGAAGCTAAAGATGTTTGATTTCGTTCGCAAGCACACCAAAATTCTGATGGCGGTGATGTTCATGCTGATTATTCCGTCCTTTGTGGTGCTGGGTGTCAGCGGCTACGACAGCGCCCGTGACACCGGGGCCGTTGTGGCCAAGGTGGACGGCGTGAAAATCACACAGACTGAATGGGACCGTGCCCACCAGACCGAGTCGGAGCGCATGCGCGCGTCCATGCCCACACTGGACGCCAAGCTGCTCGACTCCCCAGAAGCCCGCTACGCCACGCTGGAACGCTTGGTGCGCGACCGTGTGGTGGCTGTGGCGGCAGACAAGCTCAAACTGGCGACCAGCGACCAGCGCCTGGCTCGCGAGCTGGAGCAAAGCCCAGAAATCGCGTCCCTTCGAGGACCCGACGGCAAGCTGGACATGCAGCGCTACCGCCAGTTGCTGGGAAGCCAGAACCTGAGCCCGGAGATGTTCGAGGCCAACGTGCGCGCTGACCTGTCACGCCGCCAGGTGCTGGCCGGTATCGGCGGCAGCGGTTTTTCGTCGCAGGTTTCCGCTGATCTGGCGCTGAATGCGCTGTTTGAAAAACGCGAAATTCAGGTTGCTCGCTTCAACGCCGCCGATTTTGTCGCCAAACTGAACCCGACTGACGCCGAACTGGAGCAGTTCTATAAAACCAACGAAAAGCTGTTCCAGGCCCCTGAACTGGCCAGCATGGAATACGTGCAGTTCGACCTGAACAGCGTTGCGAAAGGCATCACCATTGCCGAAGCAGACCTCAAAACCTACTACGAACAAAAGCTGCAAAGCCTCAGCGGAGCCGAAGAACGCCGCGCCAGCCACATCCTGATCACCGCACCCAAGACCGCTTCGGCCGCAGAGCGTGACCAAGCCAAAACCAAAGCCACCCAATTGCTGGCCGCTGTGACCAAAGCCCCGGACACCTTTGCTGACGTTGCCCGTAAAAATTCGCAGGACCCTGGTTCTGCCCCGAACGGCGGTGACCTCGACTTTTTTGCCCGTGGCGCCATGGTCAAACCTTTTGAAGACGCCGCGTTTGCCCTGAAAAAAGGCGACATCAGTGCGGTGGTCGAGTCTGATTTCGGCTTTCACATCATCAAGCTGACTGACGTCAAGGCCCCCAAGCAGCGCACGCTGGAAGAAATGCGCCCCGAGCTGGAAGCCGACCTGAAAAAACAGCAGGCTCAAAAGCTGTTTGCAGAACAGGCTGAGGTCTTCACTAACATGGTGTACGAGCAGGCGGAAAGCCTCAAACCTGTCGCAGAACGCCTCAAGCTGGAGATCAAGACCGTTGCCAACATCACGCGCCAGCCGCTGCCCGGCGCAGTCGGTGCGCTGTCCAACGCCAAGTTTTTGACAGCTCTGTTTGCACCCGATGCGACTGAGAAGAAACGCAACACCGAAGCGACCGAAGTGGCGCCCAGCACGCTGGTGTCTGGCCGCATTGTTCAGTACACCCCCGCCCGCACGCAGCCCTTTGCCGAAGTCAAGCTGAACGTACGCCAGCGCTGGACCGCACAGCGCAGCGCTGAAGAGGCCAAAAAAGAGGGTGAAGCGAAGCTGGCTGCATGGAAAGCCGCACCTGCGGCGGCCGTGTTCCCTGCCGCTGTGGTGGTGTCGCGTGACCAGACGCAGCAGCAGCCATCCGCACTGATTGACGCGGCCTTGCGCGCCGACGTCACAGGCCTGCCGGCTGCGCAAGTCTTGACCGGTGTGGACCTGGGCACGCAGGGTTATGCCGTGCTCAAGGTCAACAAGGTGTTGCCGCGCGACGCTCAGCCCGAAGCAGCCGCCCTGCAGGCTCGCCAGCAATATGCACAGGCCTGGACTGCCGCTGAAAGCCTGGCGTACTACAACAGCATCAAGGACCGGTTCAAAACTGAAATTCTGGTGCCCCGGCCAACCCCTGGCAAAGCACAGGTCAATCCATCCATCTCACAATGAAGTGCACCGGGGCGGCAATTGCTGCTCCGATTACCGCTATAATCTTGTTTTCGCGGTGGCTGTAGCTCAGTTGGTAGAGTCCAGGATTGTGATTCCTGTTGTCGTGGGTTCGAGCCCCATCAGCCACCCCACTTTTTGAAAACCTAACGCCGACAAGCACTTATGTGTTGTCGGCGTTTTGCCATCATCCACTTCGCTCATCCAGCTCCTTCCTTGGAGTTGCCTGTGAGCATCAAAACCCCCCGCCTGATTCGAGACCGCTGCGGCGTCTACTATTTCCGTCTGATTGTTCCCTTATCATGGCGTGATACCGTCAAAAAGACGGAAATCCGACGCAGTTTGCGAACCAAAGACGCGGGAATCGCCCGCGAAGCTGCTCTGCTTATGTGCGCAAAAATAGAGGCTTTCATGGCGACTTCAAAGACCAAGGCAAAAACCAGCACCCCAACCTCGATAGACAAGGCCTCGGAAAACGAGTTGCTTGGCTGGATGAAAAGCGACACAGCCTACAAGATGATTGCGCGGAAATACAGCAATGGCGACATCGAGATCGAGACCGACACACCGGAAGAGGCGGAAATTGCCCGAGGCATTTTGGCGGACCATGCAAAGTTGCACTCCTCATCAGTTCAGCAAGCGATAGACGGGTTGCCATCCTCCCGCAGTGGAACCCACCTCGAACAGGCCAAAGATGACTTTTTAGGGGAACGCACGACGACAGTGAGCGAAAAGGGCACCCTGCCTAAGCTCAAAGGCGTGTTGAAGGCTTTCATTGAGTTTGCAGGGAATATCGATGTTGCAATGGTGCAGCCCGCACTCGTCAAGGATTACAAGAAAAAACTGCTGGCCGACAAGAAAGCCGCGACAACCATCAATGACCATCTGGTGGTGCTGACGGGGTTTTTTGACTATTGCATTGATAACAAGGTTACAACAATGACTAATCCAGTCCGGGGCCTGCTGATTCCGAGGGCTCACAACAAAGCGGAATCTTACGAACCCTTCAAGTTGCCAGAGGTGCAGAAGATTTTTCAGCCATCGCTTTACGTCAAGAAAATGAGGTTGCCCGATTTTTATTGGGGGCCATTGGTGGCTCTGTTCACGGGAGCAAGAGCGGAGGAAATTGCAAGCCTCGATCTGGAACAGATTTACCCCGAGAACGGCATTTGGATCATTGACATTCTGGAAGGCAAGACAGAGAACGCAGTGCGAAAAGTGCCACTGCATGATCAGCTCCTTGCACTGGGTTTCGTTGACTATGTGCAGTGTTTACAGAAGGCCGGATACAAAAAGCTCTTCCCTCACTTGCAAGACGGTAAGAACGGTTACAAGAAAAACATGTGCCGCATGTTCGGGGAGTATCTGGATTTGCCCGAAGTTAACATTGTTGACCCGCTCAAAGTGTTCCACTCGTTCCGCCACACCGTTGTAACCAAGTTGACGGGTGCGGGAGTCAACGAGGGCTTGAAGCGTGCCATGGTTGGGCACGACATTGACACCAAACAATCAGCCCATGACGACTACACGCACCTTGACGCATTGACGATAGAAAATCTGAAAACCGCGATCAACAAGCTGAAATACGAGGGTGTTGATTTCGCAAAATTGAAGTTGCCGGCAGATGCTTTTTCGAATGCCATTGCAACGCGAATTGAGCAACAAAAAGAACGTGAAGAGAGGGGGCGGGCCAAATCTGCTGCATTGAAGTGAGCAGATGGCAGGCCATCTTTGACGAGTATCCCAGCGGACGGCTGGAATTCTGTGTGATACGCGGCGAGGACCGAAGCACCCTAGTGGTGCTTTCGGCGATTGATTCTGATGACCTCGATATTCTGAACTCTGACTCCGAGTTTCAGAGACTCATGGCCGAAGCCCGTCAGGATGCGGCCTTTCGGAACACCTTGGACGAAGGCGACGAGATTTCAGCATTCATCGATACGAATCCGAAAAATCGACCTCATAGAACGGCCTAGGAGCCACGATCGAGTCATGGGCAATGGGCAGGTGTGGACCCAAAATGAATTGGTTCCCGCCTCTGCCCATTGCCCGGTTTTGCTGCAATGAGTCAAGCCGCCAATCTGCCAATGTTCAAAGAGTCTTCAAGTAGGCTTCCAGCTTGGTGAATGATCCGCCAACCCCTTGCTCCATGCCACTGCGTGCAGCTTCAAAAGTTGAGTTGCCGATGTCATCGGAATTCCAAGGTTGCCAAGTTAGAGTTACTTTGGTGTTGGAGCCATTGACGTCTTCGAAGGTGGTCGTTGCCAACATTTCAAGCGGCCATGTCGCTGACATTGGATGTCTGGTAACTCCACCATTCTTATCGGAAAACGACTGAATGCATGTCAGTCGCTCATTTATCACTATCTCGCGGAATACCTGCTTGCCCCAGATTTGCATGCCGTCAGGGCCTTCGTTGCCGTAGAGATAGACACCCCCGACACGAAAGTCCATCGATGCGTGGATTGATTTGAATCCAGTCGGGCTCCACCAATTTTCCAAGTGGTTAGCGTCCGTATGCATTTTGAATACCAGATCGCGGGGTGCATTGAAAATGCGAGAAATACTGAATGGGGCGACAGTTTGCGTCATAACTACTTCCTTTGGTTGATGGGAGACTCGGTTAGGCACTGGAACCAGATGGCGGACTCTTTTGCAACTCACGCAGATAGTCTTCAAGTCGATCAAAGCGTTCTTCTGAGAGACGGTGAAATGCCTCCATCAAGGTCATAACTTCCTTCAATGGGGCGGGTTCGATCTGACATGGACGGAATTGAGCGGAGCGACTGCGTGAAATCAGCCCGGCCTTTTCAAGCACTTTGATGTGCTTGGAGATGGCAGGTTGACTTAGCGTGAAGCCGCTACCTAGTTCAGAGACGGAAGCATTCCCGTCAGCAAGCCGCAAAAGCATGGCCCTCCTCGTAGGGTCGGCAAGTGCTGCAAGCGTGATGGAAAGTGTGTCTGTCATTGAATAGCCATTTAGATATATAGCCAAGTGGAAATATACATTGTGATGTGAACAGTGTCAAGTGGCCTTCGCATTCATCGTGGACGCGGGCGGGCTGGATTAGGGTGGACTGTTGGAGATGCAGCAGGATTGGGCGGGGCAGCTGATGGTCGCTGGCTTCGCTGCCTGATCGGTGCCACGGCAGCCAGTGCACGCATACGTTCCCATGACTTGGCCTCGCCCTGTCGGAGGCTCCTGACGGTCTCTCGCCATGCCTTCATTGCCGCCTCATGGATTTTCAGCTCCTTCTGGTAAGCCGTTTCAATTCCGAGTGCTGAACCCATCGCGGACACACCGCCAGCGATGCCCTCGGGACGAGTAGGTGGTTTCGGTGCAGGAGGGATGACCGCACGTTGCGGCATCCCGTTGACTTGCTGTATTGCACCGTAGAACTGGCGAACCTCTGAATGCTTGGCCTTGCTGCCCGGCTCGCCTCGCTTAATGCCCAAATGGGCAATGGCATCGGCAAAACTGGTTTGAAGCTCACGCAGCCGTTCCCTGTCAAACAGTGCCTTGCTGTTGAGCCGCCATCCACCGCCCTGCTTCTGCACGCGTGGCACTACCATCAAGTGTGCATGCGGTGTCTGTTCGTCATCGGCATGCAGCACCATGGACGCAAGTTGATCAGGCCAAGTGCGTTTTGCCCACGCCAGTGCAGCCGATGCCCACGCCTTCAACCGCTCCGGTTCGTATACGCCGCCAAGATGCTCACGCCCCGGACGGAAATAACTCGGGCTTGCTGACAGCACGATTTCACGGCACAGGACCGTTTCGCGGTTTCGTCGCTCCGCTCCTTCCAGCAAGTGTCGAGCAGCTTGGTATGGCGTCTTCCCGTCTGCCAGGAACATCACAATTGGCGGCGGTGCGGTCGGGTCGGCGTTGGGTGTTGGCTTCGTGCGGAGCTGGTGGCCGCTGGCTGCTGCAATGGCGGCCATTGTCGTCGCCTTCCGGCGATCCACCCTCAGCACCGCGTATGCGGTTGCAGAGGGCACGGCTGCGGCATGTGGCGTGGTCATGCCTCAGTGATACCGTGCACTTTCAGAGATTGCACGCCCGGCCATCGGAATGCCCGGTCTACTCACTACACCGAGCGAAGCTCAGTTATGTTCGACCCACCCCCAGCCCCGCCCTACAAGGGCAGGGAGCGAGTGGCAGGCGTTGCCCGCCCCAAAACAAATCAGCCCCTCGCGGGGCCGAATTGTTTTGCTGGGACTACCGAGGCATTACGGACAGAACGGCCCGCCGTCCTGCACCGTGCTTGCCGATGCTGCCGCTTGTGCGGCCTGCATCAAGGCCAGTGCGGCTTTGCGTGCTTGGATCAAATCGCGGAGGTGTGCTAGGTGGTGCATCACTTTGCCCGAGAGCCGCATTGCATTGCGAAGTTCATCCGCACTCTTGCGGCCTGACCGGTTGATGAAGTCATTCAGACCGGCCAGCGACTCCAACACCTGCCGCTCATGGTCAAGCAAGTCGTCGAGCGGCATGGCGTCAATATTGACGCGTAGCAGCTCGGCGGCTTGGAGCATGGGACTGGCTTGCAGCGTGTTGGTCATACGTAGCCCCGAAGTGGTCTTCTCTCACGATGACCGGATGCGGCTCCCGATGCAAGCCCGGTTGGCGGCTAGCGTTTGTTCAACACGCTGTTCCCGGTGAACCCTTTGCCCCTAAGCGAACGCGGCGGCTCCATGTCCAAGTGAGGTTTGCACTCGGGGTCGTCAGCGAGGTATTCGACCATTTGCCATGCCTGCTCAATTGAATCGAAGCCACGCACGCCTTGTTGCAAATCCCGAGCAGCGGTCTGCTTCTTCTTTTTCGCATTTGCAAGAACCTTCTCTTTGGCTTTTTCCGCAATACTTCCAAACGCAGTAACCTCATACAAATCGAGCACCTTACGTAGGTCGCGTAAGTGCAAGGCGACGACCCGAGCAGCGTAGATCATGTCTTCGGCATGCAGCACATCATCACTCTTTCCCAACAGCACATGGAAGATGGCCGCATACTTGAATGCGAGGACAACCAGTCGTCCGGAGAAGCTTTCAGGGATGCTCTCAGTTCCGCTTCGCTCCATGATCATCTCGAATGCTTGGACATACGCATTCCATGCCACGTCGTCGACGCGGTAGACGCTATGGAGACGCAGCTCACTTCGCGTTTTCTTCCATCGCTCTGTGATGGCAGCCTTTCCCGGAAAAGTCGGGAGCGGAGGACGCGTCCGTCCGTCCGCCGTGGCATAGATGTATGTGAGTCGCTGTGCGAAGCCGTCTGTCAGGGATTCAAGTGAGAGTTGGCTGCGAAATTTTTCCGGCACTGTTGAGCCGAAGACCGTCAACATTGCTTTCTCAATGGTTGCACAGCCCGCCGTCTTCGTGTTGTATTCGATGGTCGAGTGGTCATGGGTCCTGAGCAAGTAATCCTTGCCATCCGCCCATGGCCCGGTGCCTAGTCTCATCAAGAATTGCCCGAACTCATCGCGTGCCCAAAAAGCACCGTTGTGTTGGGAGAGAAGCTCAACATACATCGCAGCCGATGAGGGGTCAGGAAGCATCCGAACCGTGTCGCCCATGATTTCGGCGATCACCGATTGCGTCGCACTCTTGCCACTCCCGGACGTGGCAAGTGACACCGACCAAAGATCAGGATAGATAGTCCTCGCTTCGAAATCAGCGGGTGGTTCGATTGAGGTGCCGTTTTGCAGCAGCAGAGCAGATATGTAATGCAGAGTGTTGAAGAAGGGCAGTTCACGCGGGAAATTTGTCCCTTTGAACACCATTACATCTATGTCATGCAAGATGCTGTTTGGAGGAATGCACTCGTCCAAAGTCGGCCACTTGCCATCGGCCAGCACCGCCAGAGCGGCCCTAACCGTGTCCCTGGCTGTGGCAGTAGCGTTTTGATAGTAACGGTCTAATGAGGCTCCTTTTGCATGTCGCCAAAGCTTCTCATGCGGGGAGATGGCTTGGAACACCCATTCGTTTACAACTTCTTCATGAACCCGCTTCGCATTGATGCCGGCCCTTTTTAGCTTCTCAACGGTGGCATCAACAGCCTCGTCCGCCTCCTTGGTCGTTAGCTGCGGTGTCTTGATTTCGTATTCTGGTGTCGTGCTCATCATGTCTCCTTGGTGATTTGTAGACAATTGTATTGTAATTGTCTACAAATGTCAAGGGGTAACGTCTATTGTGGCTCTGGCACGGCTACCGCCGTCTACAACGTCTACTGTCTACAAATGAACATTTATTCAATTAAAACAATGACTTACGTGTAGACGAGTTTGTAGACAGGCTGTCAACAAACCTGCTTGAATGCGTCAGATTCGGAAGTGGCTAGGCAGGAGTCCAAGTGCGTCAACTTCGACGGTGCTATATTCGACGCCGAAAGTCATCCACTTGGGTCATCCACTTTTCACCAGTTTTTCAACCTGCTGGAAAAAGCGAAAGTGAGTGCTGGTGCGGGTTTCAAGAGGGTTTTGGCAAAGTTGGGTTCGAGCCCCATCAGCCACCCCAGACGATTTTAAAAAGCCTGCTTCTTTACGGAAGCAGGCTTTTTTTGTGTCTACTTTGGGTATACGAGTAGGCTAAATTGCTATTAATTCAGCAGCTGCTCACGCATGATTTATGAGGTTTGACGCCTGAAACTATGCTTAAAAACAAGCGTTTTTAAGCATTTTGGCGGCGTAGAGCGTGGTGATCGCTCTACCATGCTGCCTAAACATCTAAATTTAACCAGCAGATTAAATTGCCTCCGCGGGCTCCAACCGCCGCCTCAGTTCACCATCACCAATTTGCCCATCACCCCGCGTGAGCCCATGTGGGCGTAAGCGGCTTTCAGCTCGGCCATGGGCATGGTGCGGTCGATCACGGGTTTGATCTTGCCCTGGCCGTACAGGCTGGCCAGCTCGGCCATCATGGCGGCGTTGGCCTTGGGTTCGCGTTTGGCGAAATCACCCCAGAACACCCCGACGATGGACGCGCCTTTGAGCAGGGCCAGGTTGAAGGGCAGGGCGGGGATGGGGCCGGACGCAAAGCCCACCACCAAGTAGCGGCCACGCCAGGCGATGGAGCGGAACGCGGGCTCGGCAAAGTCGCCACCCACGGGGTCATAAATCACATCGGGGCCCTTGCCGTCGGTCAGGCGTTTGATGGCTTCGCGCAGCTGGCCGGCGTCCAGGCCGCTGTAGTTGATGGTGGCGTCCGCGCCGATGGACGTGCACAGCGCGCATTTGTCGTCGGTCGATGCGGCGGCGATCACGCGCGCGCCAGCGGCTTTGGCCAGCTGGATGGCTGCCGTGCCCACGCCGCCTGCTGCGCCCAGCACCAGCACGGTTTCACCGGCTTTCAGTTGCGCGCGGTCCATCAGGGCGTGCCAGGACGTGGCGTAAATCATGATGAAAGCGGCGGCATCGACAAACGGAAAACCTGCGGGCAGCGGCATGCACAGGGCCGCCGGGGCCAGTGTGTGGCTGCCAAAGCCACCGGTGCCGGACAGGCAGGCGACGTGCTGGCCCACGCGCAGGTGGGTCACGCCGTCGCCCACGGCCTGCACCACACCGGCGTACTCGGAGCCGGGCACAAACGGCAGCGCCGGTTTCATCTGGTATTTGTTCTGCACGATGAGCAGGTCGGGGAAGTTCAGGCTGGCGGCCTTGATTTCGATCAGCACCTGGCCGGCGGCGGGTTGCGGGGTGGGCAGGTCTTTCCAGGTCAGGGCGTCAACGCCGACGGGGTTTTCACAAAGCCAGGCTTGCATGGGAGTCTCCAGGGTGTAAATGTTGAGCCGCCATCATGGCCGGGCAGCCCGGTAACCGCATGTCACGCATGTCACAGCGTCGGCCGTAAAATCAAACGATGAAAATTTTGATCTGCAACGACGACGGTTATCAGGCCACGGGCATTGTGGCGCTCTATGAGGCGCTCAAGGACCTGGGTGACGTGGAGGTGGTGGCCCCAGAGCAGAACAACAGCGCCAAGTCCAACGCGCTGACGCTGCATTCGCCCATGTATGTGCAGGAAGCGGCCAACGGGTTTCGCTACATCAACGGCACACCCGCCGACTGCATGCACATCGCGCTGACCGGCCTGCTGGGCTACCGGCCTGACTTGGTGGTGTCGGGCATCAACAACGGTGCCAACATGGGCGACGACACGATTTATTCGGGCACCGTTGGCGCGGCGATGGAGGCGTATTTGTTTGGCATTCCGGCGATTGCGTTTTCACAGACCGAAAAGGGCTGGGGTTTCATCGACGTGGCGGCGCAGCGCGCGCGGGCCCTGGTGCAGCAGCTGATGCCGTCGCTGGAAGTGCTGGCCGACGGCGCGCAACCTGCGGTGCCGCCGTGGCTGCTCAATGTGAACATCCCCAATGTGCCTGATGAGCAGATCGCTGGCGTGAAGGTGGTGCGGCTGGGGCGACGCCACGCGGCGGAGCGGGTCATCACCCAAACCAGCCCGCGTGGGGAGACCATGTACTGGATCGGCGGCGCGGGCCCGGCCAAGGAGGCCGGTGAGGGCACCGACTTCCACGCCACCACGCACAAGTTCATCTCCATCACGCCGCTGCAAATTGACCTGACCGACCACGAGCGGCTGCCCTACTGGGCGCAAACCGCCGCCCGCTTGTCACAGCCCGGCTGAAGACCCCACCGTGACACCGCCACCACCGGCCCGGCCGCCGTTTCGACCTGCAGGGCTTGCAAGCGACGCCAAACGGCCCGAGGCGGCGCGGCCTGCCTTTCCGGCCCGCCTGCGAAGCGACAGCACTGTGCCGTCACCCGCCAAAAACGCTACTAAATTAGTAGCATCACCGGCAAGCAACGCCAAGGCTAGCGCCCTGAAAATCTTGAATTCACCCGGTTTGCAGCCTGCCAGCGGCCCTGACGCGGGTTTTCAGGCCGCCCGGCAAAAAATGGTGCAACAGCTGGCCCGGCAGGGCGTGCAAGACCCCCGGGTGCTGCACGCGATGGGCACGGTCGAGCGGCACCGTTTTGTCGACACCGCCCTGGCCAGCCAGGGTTACGTGGACACCAGCCTGCCGATTGGCCTGGGCCAGACGATTTCCAAGCCCAACGTGGTGGCACGCATGCTGGAGCTGCTGTGCGCAGGCTCGGTGGGCAAACTTGGCCGGGTGCTGGAGATCGGCACTGGCTGCGCCTACCAGGCGGCGCTGCTCAGCCACCTGGCGCATGAGGTCTACAGCATGGAGCGGCTGCGGGGCCTGCATGAAAAAGCCATCGACAACCTGCGCTTTCTCCGGCTGCCCAACGTGCATTTGCTGTTTGGTGACGGCATGGCGGGCTACCCCCGCGGCGCACCGTACGCGGCCATCATCGCGGCGGCGGGCGGCGAAGCGATTCCGCCGGCCTGGATCGATCAACTGGCCGTCGGCGGGCGGCTGGTTGCGCCGGTTCAGTCGAGCGCCGGTGGCCAAACCCTGGTGGTGGTTGAAAAAACCCGGCAGGGCGTGACCCACACCGTGCTGGAGGCGGTGCATTTCGTGCCCTTAAAATCAGGCGTGGCGTCTTGAAGACGTCCGTCACGTTGTTGCACCCCGGCGCTGACTCGTTTCGCCCCCTGCGGCAGGCACAGCCGCCCGGTCCCAACCCAGACACCCGACAGATCCCTCAGTGAAAGACCCTATGAACCCCATCCAACGCCTGGCCACGCGCACCCTGCTCGCCGCCACCGTGCTGCTGCTGGCAGCCTGCGGCTCGCGGCCCCTGACCAATGCGCCCGTTGAAGAGCGCGGCACCAGCATGAACCGCACCGGCGCAGTAGACGCCGCGAGCGTCAAGCTGCTGCCAGGCGCTGAAAACGCCGGCAAACCCGGTTACTACAGCGTCAAACCCGGCGACACGCTGATCCGCATCGGGCTGGAAAGCGGCCAGAATTTCCGCGACATCGTGCGCTGGAACAACCTTGAAAACCCCAACATCATTGAAGTGGGCCAGGTGCTGCGCGTGATTCCCCCCGCCAGCGAAACCGCTGTGGTGACCCGGCCTGTGGTGGCCGGTACCGTGGTGGCCAACGCCAGCAGCCCGCGGCCGCCAGCATCTGCTGCCGCCGCAGCCGCCACCGCTCCGGCGGTGGTCGCAGCGCCTGCGGCCAGCGCAAGCGGGGACGAAGACGTCGGCTGGATCTGGCCCGCCCAGGGCAGCCTGATCGCCGGGTTCGACGAGGCCAAAAACAAGGGCCTGGACATTGGCGGCAAGGCCGGTGATGCCGTGGTGGCGTCTGCCGACGGCCGCGTGGTGTACGCTGGTGCTGGCCTGCGCGGCTACGGCAACCTGATCATCCTCAAACACAACAACACGTTTTTGACGGCTTACGCCCACAACCAGGCGCTGATGGTCAAGGAAGACCAGACCGTGCGCAAAGGCCAGAAAATTGCCGAGATGGGCAGCAGCGACGCTGACCGCGTCAAGCTGCACTTTGAAGTGCGCCGCCAGGGCAAACCGGTGGACCCGGCGCGCTACCTGCCCGCCCGTTGACCCACACAGGCCCAGACGCCCAGGCCTTGCAGCTGCAAGGCCTTTTTTAATGGAAACAGGCCCGATTTCAAGCCAAATCGACGCTATGCCTAGGCGTTCATTGCCCGGCCTGCTATCAATTTAGTACTGAATTGCGCAACACTGCGCTGCGAAACGACCCGATGACCCACTCCATGCCCACCAACCCGACAGCGACCCCCGACCAAGCGACCGAGGTCAAAACCTACCCGCTGGACCTGCTGACCGTCGAGTCGCTCGACATCGAGGCGCAGGGCATTGCCCACCGCGCAGACGGCAAAGTGGTTTTCATTGAAGGGGCGCTGCCGTACGAGGTGGTCACGGCCAATGTGTACCGCAAGAAAAGCAGCTTTGAAAAAGCCACGCTGACGACGATTTACAAAGAGTCGTCACAGCGCGTCACACCCGGCTGCCCGCACTTTGGCACCCACACCGGCGCCTGCGGCGGCTGCAAGATGCAGCACCTGCACATCGGCGGCCAGGTGGCGGTCAAGCAGCGCGTGCTGGAAGACAACCTGCGCTTCATCGGCAAAGTTAAACCCGACAACCTGCTGCGCGCCATTGAAGGCCCGGCCTGGGGCTACCGCTACCGGGCGCGCTTGTCGGTGCGTTATGTGCGCAAAAAAGGTCAGGTGCTGGTCGGTTTTCATGAACGCAAAAGCAGCTACGTCACCGACATGGCAGTGTGCCCCGTGCTGCCGCCGCATGTCAGCGCCTTGCTGCTGCCGCTGCGCGCGCTGATTGCCAGCATGGACGCCAAAGAGGTGGTGCCGCAGATCGAGCTGGCCTGCGGCGACACCGTCACGGCGCTGGTGCTGCGCCACATGGCCCCGCTGAGTGACGCGGACCTGGCGCTGCTGCGCGCCTTTGTTGTGGATCACCCGGGCGTGCAGTGGTGGCTGCAGCCCGGAGGGCTGGAGACCGTGGCGCTGTTAGATACGGATGTGCCCGAACTCAGCTACGCGCTGCCCGAGTTTGGGGTGGTCATGCCCTTCAAGCCGACCGACTTCACCCAGGTCAATCCGCACATCAACCAGGCGCTGGTCTCACGTGCGCTGCGCCTGCTGGGCGTGCAGCGCCATGAGCGCGTGATCGACTGGTTCTGCGGGCTGGGCAATTTCACGCTGCCGCTGGCCACGCTGGCTGGCGAGGTGCTGGGCATTGAGGGCAGTGAGGTGCTGGTGGCCCGCTCGCGTGAGAATTTAGTGCGGAACCGGGCGCTGGCCCAGTTAAAACATGCTTTGGCTGCTACAGAATTTGTAGCGCGTAATTTGTTCGAAATGACCCCCGCCATGCTGGTACGCGACGGCCGTGCCGACAAGTGGCTGGTGGACCCCCCGCGTGAGGGCGCGTTCGAGCTGTTCAAGGCCCTGGCCGCGCTGCACCAGCAAATGCTGACCGGTGTGCCTTGCGACGACGGCATTCACCAGCAGGCCCTGAGCCTGGGCGACTGGCTGCCCCCGGCGCGCATCGTGTACGTCAGCTGCAACCCGGCCACGCTGGCCCGTGATGCGGGTGTGCTGGTCGAAAGCGCGGGTTACCGCTGCACGGCAGCCGGGGTGGTCAACATGTTCCCGCACACGGCGCATGTGGAGTCGATGGCGGTGTTCGAGCGGATCTGAGCCGGCCTTGCCGGGTACAGACATGAAAAAAGGGCCCGCAGGCCCTTTTTTCATGGGACGTTCAGCGGGGTCAGTCGCGTTCGCCGCCGAAGATGCCGAGCAGCGACAGCAGGGCCTGGAACACGTTGAAGAGGTCCAGGTACAGCGCCAGCGTGGCGCTGATGTAGTTGGTCTCGCCGCCGTCCAGAATCTGCTTGAGGTCATACAGCATGTAGGCGCTGAAAATCGCGATCACAGCGACTGAAATCGCCAGCATGCCGGCCGTGGAGCCGACAAACACATTGATGATGCCGCCGATCATGACGACCACCGCACCGACGAACAGCCATTTGCCCATGCCGGAAATGTCGCGTTTGATGACGCTGGCCAGCGAAGCCATGACAAAAAACACCCCGGCGGTGCCGCCCATGGCCGTCATGATGAGTTCAGAGCCGTTTTTGAAGCCCAGAATCATGCCGATCATGCGGGACAGCATCAACCCCATGAAGAAGGTGAAGGCCAGCAGCACCGGCACCCCGGCGGCCGAGTTTTTGGTTTTTTCAATCGCAAACATGAAGCCGAATGCACCAGCCATGAAGACGATCAAACCCAGACCACCCGAAAGCGATTGGGTGATGCCCGTGGCCACACCCACCCAGGCACCCAGCACGGTGGGCAGCATGCTCAGCGCCAGCAGCCAATAAGTGTTGCGCAACACCCGGTTGCGTTGCTCCGCCGGCGCAGCAAGGCTGCGGTCTAGCGTTTGGACGTTGTCGTTCATGAGAGTCATCTCCGTAATGCCTGCACATGCAGGCACCTTTATTTTAGGACGCCGTGGCTGGTTTTCAATGCACCGGTGGGTGCGTCCTTTTTGGTGTGCATTACCGTTGCTATTGGATCGAATGGCTGCGGTGCGGCCCGATAAACTAACAGCGTTCGTTTCATATCTTTTTTCACCATTCAGGAAAACCACCGCCATGAAGTCTTCTCACGCCCTTGAACTTGCCGACGTCAAACTGATTGCCGCTGCCGCGGAGGCAGAAGCCCTCAAAAACAACTGGGCCGTGACGATCGCCATCGTGGACAACGGCGGCCACCTGTTGCACCTGCAGCGCCTGGACGGCGCGCCGCCCATTTCCGCCCATATCGCCCCGTCCAAGGCCAATACCGCCGCCATGGGCCGCCGTGAGAGCAAGGTCTATGAAGACGTCATCAACGGTGGCCGCACTTCGTTTTTGTCCGCGCCGTACATCCACGGCATGCTCGAAGGCGGTGTGCCCATCATCAAAGACGGCCAGTGCCTGGGCGCGGTGGGTGTCAGCGGTGTGAAGTCCAATGAGGACGCACAAGTCGCCCGTGCGGGCATTGCCGCCATCGGCCTGTAAAACGGTCCCGGCGCAGCATGTGGCTGCGTTGGGTTGGACCCGCCCACAAAAAAACCGACTCAAGGGTCGGTTTTTTTGTGGGCGTTGGCGGCGGGAAGCCGCGTCAGTCCAATTCGGTCAGGGGTTTCATCGGGCAAAAAAAGCCTGGCTAATCAACATGCAGGGGCAGGGCCCTTGCAGTTCGTGGCTGGCAAAAACGACCTTGGAGACGTGTCACTTGGAATGACTGTCTCACGATCGCCCCACGATGAAACCTGTATGTGTGAGGGGGTCCGGGTGGACTTACTTGGTCAAAATCAGTTTGCCCAGGCGTGTGGCCTGCAGGCGGTAGGTTGAACCGTTGTGGACGATCTCCACAGCCTTCTGGCCGCGCAGCAAGTCAGTGCTGTGCATGCAGCTGGCCGACGGGCTGTGGCTGGCGGTGCTGGCAGCGGGTGAGCGAGCGGGAAGGCTCAGGGTGCGGGAGGTGGTCAGTGCAATGGACATGAGGATCAGCCCTTCGAGGTTTCAGTAAGTTAATGATAACCATTCGCATTTAAAAAGCAAGCGAATTCTGAAAAAAAATTAATGAAATGGATCGATTTTTTTGCGTTGAAGAAAAAATCGACCCACCCCATGCTTAAGCGCTTTAGTTCTTTGGCTCTGTGATGAAGCCGATCTTCTTCACACCCGCCTGCTGCGCGGCCGCCATGGCCTGGGCCACGTGTTCATAGCGCACGGCTTTGTCACCCCGGATGTGCAGGTCGGGCTGCGGGTTCTGCGCCGCCGCGGCCTGTAGCCGGGTGGTCAGCTCCGCGTCGGTGACCTTGGTTTCATTCAAAAAGAATGCCCCCTGCGCGTCCACGCTGAGCGTCACGGTTTCGGGTTTGATGAGCTGGGGCTCATTGGTGGCGCGTGGCAGTTCCACGTTCACCGAGTGTTTGAGCACCGGCACGGTGATGATGAAAATGATCAACAACACCAGCATGATGTCGACCATCGGCGTCATGTTGATTTCGTTCATGACGTCGTCGCCACCGCCGTCACTGTCTTGGGTTCCGAAGGACATGTGCGTGCTCCTCAGGCTTTCTTCATCGGCACAACATTGGCCGCACCACCGGCCGTGGTCACCCGTGCGCCGGTCACAAAGTAGGCGTGCAGGTCATGGGCAAAGCGGCTGAGTTTTTGCAGCACGCCCTTGTTGCCACGCACCAGCGCGTTGTAGCCCAGCACCGCCGGAATGGCCACCGCCAGGCCCAGCGCCGTCATGATGAGGGACTCGCCAATCGGGCCGGCCACTTTGTCGATGGACGCTTGCCCTGCGGCGCCAATGGCCAGCAGCGCGTGGTAGATGCCCCAAACCGTGCCGAACAGGCCTACGAATGGGGCGGTGGAACCGACCGACGCCAGAATCGCCAGGCCCGACTGCAGCTTGCCCGTGAACTCGTCCATGGTGTTGCGCAGCGTGCGGGTCACCCAGTCGCTGACGTTGAAGGAGTCGTGCAGGTGCGCCTTGGCCGACTGGTGATGCAGCGTGGCTTCGCGGCCGTCCAGTGCCAATTGGCGAAACGGGTTGCCCACATCGGTGCCCAGCTTGGCCACGCCCGAGGCGAAATCTTCGCTGTGCCAGAAGTTCTGGGCGTTTTTGGCGATTTTTTTGTAGCGCAGCAGGTCCAGCGTCTTGATGATGATGACGATCCAGGACGCCAGCGACATGGCAAGCAGAAGAAGGGCCACGGTTTTGGTGACGATGTCGCCCTGGCTCCAGACGTTGGCAAGGCCGAATTGTGTGTTCATGGTGAATATCCGCTGGTCAAAAAAAGATCAAAAAAGATCAAAAAGAAAAATCAGAAAAGAGATCGAAAAAAACGAAAAAATTACTTCAGCACCCAGGTGATGGGCGCGTTGTACGAGAGTGCCACCGGCACGCCGTCGCGGGTGCCCGGGGTGTAGCGGCGGCGCATGACGGTGTCGTAGGCGGCCTTGTCCAGCCGCTCGAAGCCGCTGGACTTGACCAGCCGGGCGCTGATGGCCTTGCCGTCGGTGCCAATCAGCACGCTGTACACGGTGGTGCCTTCTTCGCCGAGCCGACGGCTCATGGCGGGGTAGACGGTGGCGTCCTGGTCGCTGTAGCGGGCGTCCAGCGACGGCAGTTCAATTTTGGCGGGACCGGGTGTTGCTGGCGCTGGGCTGGGCGCGGCAGCAGCAGGTGCGGCCGCCACGGCCTGCGGGGCTTGCGAGATGACGCCGGTCGGCGCGGTGGCCGACGGCGTGGGGTCGTTGATGGCCAGGGGCTGCAACTGGGGTGTGGACGGTGCCTTGGGCTGTGCGCGTTTTTGCGGTGTGGGCGGGGTCGGTGTGACCACGGGCACGGGCTTGGGTGGCGTGGGCGGGGCCAGCGGCGCCGGAGGCGTGATGAACTCGGCCAACAACTCGGCCGGCACGATGATCTCAGCGGCCCGCATCAGCAGGCCGCTTTGCAGCGCCCAGATGAAGACCACATGCAAACCCACCACGCCCAGCACGATGGCAGCGTTGCGGCTGATGCGCGGCGGTGGTGCCAGTGGCTCTGGGTTGACGCCTGCGCGCAGGGGTGGGGGCAGGTTGGCTTGAGGGCTGCCTGCCTGTGCGGCTGCAGGGCGGTAGGAGGGGGTCAATGGTTGCATGAGGAGGGACGGGGGCGCGGCAGGCCGTTCAGCGTGATGGGGATGAAAGGGGGCGACAAGCCTGCCTGGCCAAGGGCGAACAGACTGGGTGCCGCTCTGTGTTTCTAGCGGGACCTGCGGCGGAAAATCCACCAGCTGGACCCCACCACCAGGATCAGGCTGACCAGCAGCGTGGCGATCAGGGCGTCGGCCGCGGTGCTTGCGTCTGGCTGACTTACAGCGCGGGACGTGGTGAAGCGGAGGTAAGCGGTGATGAGTTCCATGGTTGGCCTTCCAGAGGGTGACTGGCTAGCCGGATGTTGGCCGTCGGGCAGACACCGTTGCACTGGGCCACCACGTCACGCGCACAGCCTTCGCATTGGCCGCACTGGGTGGCAACACCCAGTTCAAACTGGATATCGTCAAAGCCCATGCCAGCGTGGGCGTGGCGGGCGATGTCGCGGTCAGAAATTCGGCGGCAGATGCAAATGATCATGGACAGGCACTCGTGGACGAGAGGACAGTGAACGTTTCAGCGCAATTCACGACGCCCTTGAAAGGGGCTTGGCTGGAGGGGTGAACTTGTTGATGGGGTTGAGTATAAATGCGAATCCTTCGCATTAGCAATAACCTGTTAAATAATCGTTGATGCCCCCAACGCCAAGGCGCGTTGCTGCTGCCCCGCAAGCGCTAAGAATGGCTACTAAATTGATAGCTATACATGCAATTGATGCAAAGGCTAGCGGGTGGTTCAGTGTTAAAAGTGGCTCTGAATCACTCTGGAAAATCACTTGGACCTCAACATCCCGGGGTTTTTGAGCATCAAAGGCTTCCAGCCTAGTTAATCATTGCAGTTTCTGCTATTAAAAAAAGAGCGGCTTGTGGCTCAGACGTCAGCCCACATCCGCAGCAGGTTGTGGTAGCAGCCTGTCAGCCGCACGACTTCCTCGCTTTCGCCCTGTTCAGACGCGTGGGCGCGCCGGGCGGCCAGGTCCTGGTGGCGCAGCGCGGTGATCGCCATGTCCATTTCATACAGCAGGCGGCGCTGGTCGTCGCGCCGTACCATGCTTTCGATCCAGAAAAAGCAGGCCAGGCGTTCGCCACGCGTGACGGGCTCGACCCGGTGGACCGAGGTGCCGGGGTACATGACCAGGTCGCCGGCGTCGAACTTGATGCGCTGCTCGCCGTAGGTGTCCTGCACCACCAGCTCGCCGCCGTCGTAGTCGGCGGGGGGGCTCAAAAACAGCGTGCAGGAAATGTCGGTGCGCACATGGCGTGCGGTGGCTGCGTGGGTGCGCACGGCGTTGTCGATGTGGTTGCCGAAGTCATTGCTGCTGCCGCCGTAGCGGTTGAACAGCGGCGGGTAGACCGACTTGGGCAGTGCGCCGGTCACAAACATGGGGTGGCGGGCCAGGGCGACGGACACGATGTGCCGCGCCTGCTGGGCCGCAGGCAGCTCTTCGGGCAGCTGGCGGTTGTTTTTCACCGCGCCAGACTGGCTGCCCGCCGTGATGCGGCCGTCGGCCCAGTCGGCCTGCAGGATCAGGTGCTGGACGTCCGCGAGTTCGGCGGGGGTGAGGACTTGGGGGATGCGAAGCAGCATGGGTGTTGTGATGAAGGAATGTGGGGAAGGGCGCTGAAATGCTAAGCCACAAAAAAGGGCGGCCTGACAAAATCTACTGATTTGTCAGGCCGCCCCCGTGTCAAGGATCTAAACCGTCAGAGTAAGTAGCCTTAGAACTTGGCCGTCAGCGTCAGGCGCACACTGCGCTCGTCGCCAGGCGCTGCAAAGCCGCGGTACAGGGTGTTGTAGTAGACCTTGTCAAACAGGTTGTCCACGTTCAGCTTGAGCGTGTTGTTCTGGTTGATTTTGTACTCGACCAGGGCGTCGGCCTTGACGTAGCCAGGTGCGCGGTTGGTGGTGGTCACGCTGTTGGCGGGCTTGTTCGTGCTGACGGCGACAAAGCCGCCACCCACGCGCCATTTCTCGGTGATGCGGTAGGTGGTGAACAGATTGGCCTGGCGGCTCGGGCTCAGGCCCGGGTTCTGGCCCACTTCCAGAATGCCAGCAGCGTTGGAGCCTGACTTGTCGATCACGGCTTTCAGGAAGCCAATGCCTGCAAACACGTCCCATTGTGGGGTGATGCGGCCAGCGACTTCAAACTCCAGCGCATTGGTGTGGCGCTTGCCTGACAGCAGGTAGGAGTTGTTGGCGGTGTCGATGTCGGTGTTGCGCTCGTTGAACTTCTCGGTGCGGGCCAGGGCCGTGCGCAGGGACAAGTCGCCACCCATCAGCTCCCATTTCGCGCCGATTTCGTAGTTGCGGCTGCTCTCTGCCGGCGTGTTGGCAGACTGTGGGTCGAATTGGTACAGATCGCCCGAGGTGTTGAACGACGTGCCATAGGCTGCGTAGTAGCTGACTTCTTCGTTTGGCTGGTACATCAGGCCCAGGCGTTTGCTGAGCAGTGTGTCAGAGCGCGACAGCGGCGTATTGTTCGGCGCCACGTTGCCTGAGCGGTCGAACTCACCCTTGAATTTGTCCAGCCGCAGGCCACCCACCAGTTTCCAGTAGGGGGTGATGTCAATCGTGTCCTGAAGGTACAGGCCCAGTGTGGAGGCTTCAAATTGCGTGGCCACGCGGTCAACGGCGTTGCTGCTGATGCCCGTGCTGCTGGGGTTGCCCACCGTGGTGACGGGCTTGGTGGCGATCAGGTTGGGGTAAGTGGAACGGCTGGAGCGTTCTTGGGCGTACTCGGCCCCCACCAACAAGGCGTTTTTACGGCCAAACCATTGCGTGGTGGTCAGGTAGTCGCTCTGCAAAAAGGTGTGGTGTTCCGTGCCAGACTTGGCATTGGTGCGCCGGGTGACCCCGGTGCTGTCGTTCAGGTTGGCAATCGTGGTGCCTGCAGCAAAGCTGCTTTGTGTGGCCCACATGGCGCGCGAGTAATACCCGTCACGCACACTGGTCTTCAAGCTGCTGCCGTCTGCCCAACGGTGCGTGTGGGCCAGGGTCACCACATCGGCTTTGTCGTTCTGGAAGTCGGTGTCCAGGCCGTACCAGTACTTGTTGGTCGGTGACGGGGCTGGTCGGCCGTTGAGCCAGGCAAATCCCCAGTCGGGTTTGTCGTTGTAATGCAGGTGGTACAGGCCGATCGCAAACTCGTTGGCTGTGCCGATGCCGTAGCGGTAGTCCAGTGCCAAGCCGCGGCGGTGGGTTTCAGCCCCTGCGTTGTCACCGCGGCCGTTGCTGTCGGTGGTCATGGCGTTGATGCGCAAGGCCGCGTCGTCTTCCAGTTTGAAGTTGAAGTCGCCTTGCAGACGCACGTAGTTGTGGGTGCCGATGGTGGCGTTGACTTCATGCTCGGTGATCAAGCGGGGCTGTTTGCTGACCTGGTTGATGATGCCGCCCGTGGAGCCACGGCCAAACAGCATGGAGGCTGCGCCGCGCAGCACTTCCACGCGGTCGTAGTTGAACGTGTCGCGGTTGTACTGGGCAATGTCGCGCACACCGTCGAGGTAAATGTCGCCCGCTGCGCTGAAGCCGCGCAGGCGGATGTTGTCGCCCACGCGGCCACCTTCGCCGGCCTCAAAGGTGATGCCGATGACGTTTTCAAGCGCGCTTTTGAAGCTGTCCTTGCCCTGGTCGTGAATCAGCTTGTCATTGACCACGGTCAGTGACTGGGGAATGTCCTTGGCCGCTAAAGGCACCTTGCCCACGGAGGTGACACCGCTTTGATACGTTTGGGTGTCACGGTCACGGGTGCCTGTGACGGTTTGTGGTGCCAGCGATTTGTTGTCGGGTTGCACCGGGGCGGTGGTTTGTGCCCAACTGGACACGGACACGGCCAGCATCAGGGCGCCCAGTGGCAGCAGGGCCTTGTCAGACGTCATGCTGGCGGAGATGTCGGAAATGGCAGTGTGGGCGAGTTTTTCAGGACGCGCCAAACGGGAAGCGCGCAATGCGCGGTTTGGGCGTGCAGTAGGGTGTGCCAAGGTGGCCTCCAAGCGATGTGGTGCCTGCGACCAGGCACAACGGGTTACAAAAAATAGCTTGGCTGTGCTCGACGCAGTGGTGAAGCGCCTGGGGCAGGCGCTCATCAAGGGAGTTGGCTGGCTCGAAAATTCAGTGCTGAAGTGTAAATGTAATGAGAATGATTCGTAATGAATGTGTATCTAAACCACGACAGTTTGGGGTGGCTTTTCCGGGGGATGGCTGACTTTTCACAGTGTCCAAACGCAAAAAAGGGCCCGAAGGCCCTTGAAGCTTGAAGTGGCGACGGGTTGGGCTTCAGCTCAACTCGCCCATCTGGCTTTGCAGGTAGTTCTGGATGCCGACCTTGCCCAGCAGGTCGATCTGGGTTTCCAGAAAGTCGATGTGCTCTTCGGTGTCGTCCAGAATCATCTGCAGCAAATCGCGTGAGACATAGTCGCGCACCAACTCGCAGTGGGCAATGCCGTCCTTGACGGTGATCTGCGCGGCGCTTTCGAGCTTCAGGTCGCAGGCCAGCACTTCAGGCACGTCCTCGCCGATCATCAGCTTGCCCAGGTCCTGCAGGTTGGGCAGGCCGTCGAGCATGAAGATGCGGTCCATCAGCTTGTCCGCGTGTTTCATCTCGCCGATGGATTCTTCGTATTCCTTCTTGGCCAGCTTGTCCAGGCCCCAGTGCTTGTACATGCGGTAGTGCAGAAAGTACTGGT
>JBJXEI010000042.1:0-2690 GCA_046154065.1 Polaromonas sp.
AACATCGCCAAGGCGGCGTGCTTGGCGGGGTGCAGCTTGCCTGATAGATACGCGTTAAAAACCACTCTTATTTTGATAGCGGCTCCCGCAATAAAAACGAGGTCTGCAGCCGATTTCGACCTTAAAAATGGCTGTTTTTAGCGTGTTTGGGGCTGTTGGAACGACCAGAAACCCTTTCAGAGCCCAAAAACCATCAAAATTTAACCTACATGTTAAGTTTTGACGCTTCGGACCCCGTCACGCATCGCCTCAGATCGGCGCAGGCTGACGAACAACCTGAACAGCCTCAAAGCCCAGGTGGTGCATGAACTCCCGCAGGATCAGCAAGGTGGCGGCGAATTCGGGGGTGTCTGGGATGTCCAATTGCGACGCAGGCCGGCCTTCGGCTCTGGCGGCGAGCTGGTTGAAGGGTCGCTCGACCTGCTCAAGCGTCAGCGCGGCGGGGCTGCCCAGCAGGACGGCCATGTCAGCCACCCGGTCGTCCGTGGCATACAGCGTGGGGCCTCCCAGCACGGCTGCACGGGCGCGCATCACTTCGTCTTCGACCGCCATGATGGCGGTTTCGATCTCCAGCGGGGATGGGGGCTGGTGCTTGAAGAAGTCGGTGGCCGTGCGCTTGGCGCCCAGCTGCAGCACCAGCACGGCATCTGGCTCAGCCCCCGTGCCGGCGGCCACGCCGGTCGCGTCGTTGCCGATGTGCAGCAGCACGGTGCGGCCTGCGGGTGCTGCGGGGCGGTGAAGGTGGGCGTAGCGTTGGCCCATGGCGGCTTTCATGTCACGGCCTGCACGGTTGACAGCCACGACAAAAAGTCGGCCTGCATGGCAGCGCTGATGCCGTGGTCGATGGGGTACAAGCGGGTGGTGTGCGGCACACCCAGCGCATTGAGCAGCTCGTCGGAGCGCTGCGCCCACACCACGGGCAGTTTGCTGTCGTACTCCCCATGGCCGATGAAGGCGTTCAGGTGTTGCAGCTGCGCGGGGCTGGCCAGGTGGGGTTTCAGCTCGGGCAGGATTCGACCTGACAGGACGGCAAAGCCCGCGACCAACTCGGGCGCGCTCAGGGCCACGCTGGCGCTCAAGATCCCGCCTTGGCTGAAGCCGGCCACCACGGTGTGCTGCGGGGCAATGCCGTGGGCCTGCTGCAGCTGCTGCACAAAACGGATCAGGGTCTGGCGGCTTTGCTCGGCCTCGGCCTCGACGATCACCGGGCCGGTGGCCGTGAAGTTCACGCGGAACCAGCCGTGCTGCCCCGGGCCCAGCGTGAGCGGGCCGCGCGGCATGACGACCAGCGTGTGCGGGTCCATGGCGCTGGCCAGGTCGCGCAGATTGGTTTCATGGCCGCCCACGCCGTGCAGCAGCAGCACGAGGGCCTTGGGCTTCGTCGGCAGCGGCTGCCGGGCCACAAACATCAGGTCAATGTCGGTGGTCATCAGTGCATGCCCCACACATAGGATTCCATGGACAAGGCGGCGTGGTCGATGCCGCCTGGCAGCACACGCACGGCGTCCGCGTTGGTGGTGGCACCCAGGGCGACCAGCAGCGGCAGGAAGTGCTCTTCGCTGGGGTGGGCGCGCACGGCGTGGGGGGCCTGGGCGCGGTAGTCGATCAATGGTTGAAGCGCCCGGGCGCGCACGGCGGCCTGCACCCAGGCGGTGAAGGCTTGGGCATAGGTTTCCGGCTGGCCGCCGGATGGGCGGAAGTCGTACAGGTTGTGCGTCATGCTGCCGGACGCGACGATGAGCACGCCCTGCGCACGCAGCGGTGCCAGCGCCTGGCCCAGTGCCACGGCGGTGGTGGTGGTCAGGTTGACAGGCATGGACACCTGGAACACCGGCACTTGGCCGGCGGGCAGCAGGTGCCGCAGCGGCACCCACGCGCCGTGGTCCAGGCCGCGGCGGTCTTCATAAGCCACTGGCCACCCGGCGGCGCTGAGCAGCTCGCCCGCCGCGTTGGCCTGCGCGGGTGCGCCGTTCACCGGGTACTGCTGGGTGTACAGGTCTGGCGCAAAGCCGCCAAAGTCATGCACGGTGTCTGGCCGCGCGGTGCGCATGACGGCCACGCTGTGGGTCTGCCAGTGGGGCGACACGACCAGCACCGCCGTGACGGCAGGCAGCTGCGTGCCCAGGGACTGGAGCAAGGGACCGAGCCGCGACGGTTCGGTGGCGAAAGTGGGTGCGCCGTGTGAGATGAAGAGCACCGGGGTGTTGGCGGTTGAAGTCATGGCGTGGACTTTATTGAAACCACCAACGAAGATAAACACGGTTGAATATGATTAATTGTCTCAATATGAGGATCAATAAACGGATTAACAAAGGAACTCATGGACCGATTTCTAGAAATGCAGACCTTTGTGGCGGTGGTGGACACGGGCAGTTTTGTCAAAGCGGCCGATGCGCTGGCGATGTCCAAGGCGGCGGTGTCGCGCTACGTGGGCGACATGGAAACCCGGCTGGGCGCACGCCTGCTGCACCGCACCACGCGGCGACTGTCGCTGACGGACGAGGGGCAGATTTTTTACCTGCGCAGCAAAGATTTGCTGGCCGAGCTGTCCGAGGCAGAGGCCGAGATCACGTCCCGCAGCGAGGCCGCCAGCGGGCTGCTGAGGATCAACGCGCCGTTCACCTTTGGCGTGCTGCACCTGGCCCCGCTGTGGGGGCACTTCATGGCCCAGCACCCGCACGTCACGCTCG
>JBJXEI010000043.1:0-6031 GCA_046154065.1 Polaromonas sp.
GAGTAGGTGCCGGCCGAGCCGCAGCACAGGTGGGCTTCGCAGCGGGCGGTTTTGATCTGGAAACCCAGCGCGCTCAGGTGCTGCTCCACCCCGCCGCGCAGCTGCTGGCCGTGCTGCAGGGTGCAGGGCGGGTGAAACGCGATTTTCCCGGCTTGCGCGGCCAGCGCGGCATTCACTTTGGTTTTGAGCGCGTCCACCAGCGTGGGCAATAACTCACTCACATCCCGCGTCAGGGCGCTGATGCGGGCGGCCTTGGCGGCGTAGGCTGGCTCGTCCGCAAAGTGGTGGCCGTACTCCTTGACCATCACGCCGCAGCCGGATGCGTTCATGACAATCGCTTCCAGGCCCGGCTGGTCGATATAGGGCCACCACGCGTCGATGTTGCGGCGCATCTCGGCCTTGCCGCCATCGTGGTCGTTCAGGTGAAACTTCACCGCGCCGCAGCAGCCGGCTTTTTTAGCCACCACCACTTCAACGCCCGCCGCGCTCAGGACCCGGGCGGTGGCGCTGTTGATGTTGGGTTTCATCGACGGCTGCACACAGCCTTCGAGCATCAACACCTTGCGCGCATGGGTGGCCGTGGGCCAGCGGCCAGCGGCTTGGCGCTCGGGCACCTTGGCTTTCAGTGCGCCGGGCAGCAGGCCGCGCACGCTTTGGCCCAGCGCCATGGCGGGGGCAAACAGGGGCGACGGCAGGCCTTCTTTGAGCGCCCAGCGCACGGCTTTCTCGGCCGTGGGGCGGGCCACTTTTTCATCCACCAGCTTGCGGCCAATGTCGATCAGCTGGTCGTACTGCACGCCGCTGGGGCAGGTGGTTTCGCAGTTGCGGCAGGTCAGGCAGCGGTCCAGGTGCAGCTGGGTTTTGCGCGTGGGCTCGGCGCCTTCCAGCATCTGTTTGATGAGGTAGATGCGCCCGCGCGGGCCGTCCAGTTCGTCGCCCAGCAGCTGGTAGGTGGGGCAGGTGGCGGTGCAAAAACCGCAGTGCACACACTTGCGCAAAATCGCTTCGGCGGCCAGGGCGTCGGCAGAGTTTTTGTAGTCGGGGGAAAGATTGGTTTGCATGGGGGGGGGCTTTTTTCAGGGAAGCTGCTGGGCGGCGCGCAGCCGGCGGCGCAGCGTGCGCCGCCAGTCAGCAATCAAAGGGGGCAGGGCCAGGGCCAGCAGCACCACGGCCAGTGGCAGCACAGCCCCAAAACCGATGTACTTGAACCCTGCAGCGCCCGCCAGCCCACCGCTCACAAACATGCCCAGCAGCGTGCCATACAGGCGCAGTTTGATGCGGTTGGCGCGCACTTTGGAGTCGGGCGGCGTGCCGGTGCGGTTCCAGTACAGCAGCTTGCCCAGTTCAATGCCCAGGTCGGTGATGATCCCGGTCATGTGGGTGGTGCGGATCTGGGACAGGGAAATCTTGCTGACCAGCGCGTTCTGCAGGCCCATGGTGAAGGCCAGCACCAGCACGGTCAGCGGCACGGCAAACGGGGTCTGGCGGCTCAGCGTCGCGCCCATCAGGCCAAACACCAGCAGCAGCGCGGCTTCCAATAGCAGCGGTAGCGCGTACTCACTGCGCAGCCAGTGGTGGCGGGACCAGTTCACCAGCACCGCCGTGGTAGCCGCCCCGGCGGTGAACGCCAGCAGCGCCCCCAGCGCGCCCAGCACCAGCTTGGTTTTGCCCAGCACCAGGCTGTCGGCCAGCATGGAGGCAAACCCCGTCATGTGTGACGTGTACAGGCTGACCAGCAAAAACCCGCCCGCATTGATGGCCCCGGCGTTGAACGCCAGCAAGCTGCCCAGCAGCCGGTTGGTCGAGGCGGTGCGGTGCTGCCCGGTCAAATGCCAGAGGTGACGAAAGCGGCGCATCAGGGTGGGCGTTGGGTGATCGGCTACCAGCTGGTGGACAGGCGCTGCGGGTTGAACACCCCCGCCGGGTCAAACTGCTGCTTCAGCCCGCAGTGGATGCGCGCCAGCGGCTCGGCCAGCGGGGTGAACACAGCGGCGGCTTTGTCGTGCGGGCTGCCCGCCCGGAACAGCGTGGCGTGGCCCTGCGCGCTGGCGGCTGCGGCGCGGATGAGCGCGGCGTCTGCGGCCGGGCGTTTCAGCCAGCGCTGTGCGCCGCCCCATTCGATGAGCGTCGCCCCCAGGTTCAAGGGCGCGCTGGTGTCGGCCACGCTGGTGCGCCACAGTGATTCCCCGGCTTGCAGGGTGAAAAACGGCGCGGTTTGTTCGCGCAGGCTGTGCCACAGCGGGGCGGCTTCCTCGGTCGACAGCCGCGTGCCGCCCATGGTTTTCTGGGCGGCGGCCACAGCGGCCACGGCCCCGCGCAGGCGAACCCAAAGCTGACCTTGCCCGTCCAGGTTTTGCCAACACGACGCATTGATCGGCAGCGGCAGCCCGCCCCAGCGGTTGAGCTGCTGCAGCGCGGCGGCTTCAGTGAGGGCAAAGGTCAGCGTGCATTCAGCCGGCGGCACCGGCAGCACCTTGAGCGACACCTCCAGCAGCACCGCCAGCGTGCCGAGCGATCCAGCCATCAGCCGCGACACGTCATAGCCCGCCACGTTTTTCATCACCTGCCCGCCAAAGGTCAGCACCTCGGCCTTGCCATTGAGCAGCTGCGTGCCCAGCACGTAGTCCCGCACCGCGCCCACGCTGCTGCGCGCCGGGCCGTTCAGCCCGCTGGCGACCATGCCGCCCACAGTGGCCTCGGGGCCGAAGTGCGGTGGCTCGAACGGCAGGCACTGGCCCTGTGCGGCCAGCAGCGCTTCCAGCTCGGCCAGCGGCGTGCCTGTGCGGGCCGTGACCACCAGCTCACTCGGCTCGTAGCTGACCACGCCGCTGTAGGCCCGCATGTCCAGCACCTCCCCGGTCAGCGCCTGCCCATAAAAGTCTTTGCTGCCACCGCCTCGAATGCGCAGCGGCGAGGCGCTGGCCGCTGCAGCGCGCACGCGCTCGGTCCACTGATTCAAAACGTCAAGGTGCTTGTCCATGGATTCGATGGTACGGGCGGGCTTGGGGGCGTGGTTTGATTTTTTTGAACAGGGTGTGTGCGGTTTTTGAGGGGTCGGGTGCCAGTGAGATTGCTATGCAATTAATAGCGAAGCAGGCAATGAACACCTTGGCAACAGGGCGATAAGGGGCTTAAAACCAGTTTCAGGCATGAAAAAAGGCCCCCAGAACCCGGGTTTCGGGTTCTGGGGGCCTTCAGGGCCGTGCGGCGGTTTGTTTACGCAGCCAGGCGTTTTTCCAGCGTGGCCTTGGTGTCGGTCAGGGCTTGTGGCAGGTGGTGCTGCAGCTGGGTGAACAGCTCGTCGTGCAGCTTCAGTTCGGCCTCCCAGGCGGCTTTGTCGATGCTGGTGACCGTGTTGAACTGCTCGGCGCTGAAGTTCAGGCCGGTCCAGTTCAGGTCGCCGTAGCTCGGGCTGGTACCGGTCAGGTTTTCAAGGCCTTGGCCGGTGCCTTCGATGCGCTCGATCATCCAGGCCAGCACGCGCATGTTTTCGCCGTAACCGGGCCAGGTGAACTTGCCGTCAGCGCCCTTGCGGAACCAGTTGGTGGTGTAGATCTTGGGCAGTGTGGCACCTGATGCGGCGAGTTTTTCGCCGACGTTCAGCCAGTGCTGGAAGTAGTCGCTCATGTTGTAGCCGGCAAACGGCAGCATGGCGAACGGGTCGCGGCGCACTACGCCGGCCTGGCCGGTGGCGGCGGCGGTGGTCTCGCTGCCCATCGTGGCGGCCATGTACACGCCTTCGACCCAGTTGCGCGCTTCGCTGACCAGTGGCACGGTGGTGGAGCGGCGGCCACCAAACATGAAGGCGTCAATCGCCACGCCTTTCGGGTCGTCCCAGGCCTCGTCCAGCGCCGGGTTGTTGGTGGCGGCCACGGTGAAGCGTGAGTTCGGGTGGGCGGCCTTGGCTCCGGTTTGTTTGGCGATTTCCGGGGTCCAGTCGTTGCCTTGCCAGTCGATCAGGTGCGCAGGCAGGGCCTTGCCTGGGGTGTCTTGCTCCATGCCTTCCCACCACACGTCGCCGTCGTCGGTCAGCGCGACGTTGGTGAAAATCGTGTTGCCGCGCACGCTCAGCATGCAGTTCGGGTTGGTCAGCATGTTGGTGCCGGGGGCCACGCCGAAGTAACCCGCTTCCGGGTTAATGGCGTACAGCTTGCCGTCGGCTGCCGGTTTGATCCAGGCGATGTCGTCACCGATCGTGGTGACTTTCCAGCCGTCAAACCCCGCCGGTGGCACCAGCATCGAGAAGTTGGTCTTGCCGCAGGCGCTTGGGAAGGCCGCTGCAACGTGGTACTTTTTACCCTGTGGGTTGGTCACGCCCAGGATCAGCATGTGCTCGGCCAGCCAGCCTTCGTCACGGCCCATGTTGGACGCGATGCGCAGCGCAAAACACTTTTTGCCCAGCAGCGCGTTGCCGCCGTAGCCGGAGCCGTAGGACCAGATCTCACGCGTTTCGGGGTAGTGCACGATGTACTTGGTCTTGTTGCAGGGCCACTTCACGTCGGCCTGGCCGGCTTCGAGCGGGGCACCCACGGTGTGCACGCAGGGCACAAATTCGCCTTCCACGCCCAGCACGTCGTACACGGCCTTGCCCATGCGGGTCATGATTTTCATGTTGACGGCCACGTACGGGCTGTCTGACAGTTCAATGCCGATGTGCGCAATCGGTGAGCCCAGCGGGCCCATGCTGAAAGGCACCACGTACATCGTGCGGCCTTTCATGCAGCCGTCAAACAGGGGTTGCAGCGTCTGGCGCATTTCGGCTGGTGCCATCCAGTTGTTGGTCGGGCCGGCGCTGTCCTTGTGGGTCGAGCAGATGTAGGTGCGGTCTTCCACGCGGGCCACGTCGGTCGGGTCACTGTGGGCCAAAAAGCTGTTCGGGCGCTTGGCTTCGTTGAGCTTTTTGAACGTACCGGCGTCCACCAGCTGCTGGCACAGGGCGTCGTATTCGGCCTGGCTGCCATCACACCAGTGAATGGCGGCGGGCTTGCACAGGGCGACCATGTCGGCCACCCAGGCGATCAGCTTCGCATTTTTGACGTAAGCGGGCGTGTTCAGGTTCAGCCCTTGCATCGCAGGTTGGTTCATCTCAAAAACTCCAAGGTTAAAAAATGGGGAGGGCCGTCGCACCGGGTGCGGGCCGTTCAAGGCGTGTAAAACGGGATCTTGCTAAATGCCTGGCCAGCAGGGTGGGGCGGGGCATTTGGCGACATCGGTCTTGGATTTGAGCGGGCACTGCCGCTAGCGGTCCCGCGATTTTAAGAACATCGCCCACAGTTACAAGACGGTTACGGG
Organism: Polaromonas sp.; assembly: GCA_046154065.1. Lineage (GTDB taxonomy): Bacteria > Pseudomonadota > Gammaproteobacteria > Burkholderiales > Burkholderiaceae_C > Polaromonas. The sequence continues at coordinate 5,293 of JBJXEI010000043.1, forward strand.
TAAAACTCATGCATAACTTGCATAGGGTTATGCATGAATAGTTGGCTTCAAACGCGTGCGCCTAGGCAAGTTATTGCCGATGTGAGCGGTGGCCTGCAGCACCGTTGGTGGTGATCTGCGCTACAAACGAGGGCTGTTTTTGCCCTGGAGACCCCCCATGAACCGCGCCCTGTTGTTGAATACCGCCCGCCGTTGGGGCGCTGCCCTGTGCCTGGCCACCGGGGTCGGCGGGTGGGCCAGCCCTGCGGCAGCCCAAAGCGCCCCCGGCCCCGCGCTGGTGGCGGCGGCGGCCAACATGCAGACGGCGCTGAACGAGCTGGTGCCGCTGTTTGAGCGCGAAGGCAAGGGCAAAGTCTCCTTGAGCATCGGCTCATCGGCCAATCTGGTGCGGCAGATTCAGCAGGGCTTGCCCGCCGAGCTGTTTTTGTCGGCAGACGAGGACTTTGCGCTGCGGCTGGCCGACGCCGGGCTGACACCGGATCGGGGCGTGGTCTACGCCACCGGGCGCATCGTGTTGGTGGTGCCCAAAGACTCGCCTTTGAAGCTGGACCCGCAACTGGCCGGGCTGAAAGACGCCCTGAAAAGCTCCCCCGACAGCGTGCAGAAGTTCGCCATCGCCAACCCGGAGCTGGCGCCCTACGGCAAAGCGGCCGTGCAGGCGTTGCAAAAGCAGGCGGTCTGGCCGCAGCTGCAGCCCAAGCTGGTCATGGGTGAAAACATCGCCCAGACCACGCAGTAC
>JBJXEI010000044.1:0-31979 GCA_046154065.1 Polaromonas sp.
AAAGCCTGATGGACGACCTGGACATGTACGAGCTGCAGGCCAAAAAAGCCTCCGGGGCCGAGCTGAGCAAGGTTGAAGCCCTGCGCATCGAGCTGATGGAAAAGGTCAACGCCCTGGGCATTGGCGCACAAGGCCTGGGCGGCCTGACGACCGTGCTGGACGTGAAGATCAAGATGTACCCGACGCACGCCGCAAGCAAGCCTGTGGCCATGATCCCGAACTGCGCCGCCACGCGCCACGCGCACTTTGTGATGGACGGCAGCGGCCCGGTCTACCTCACGCCACCGTCGCTCGACACCTGGCCAGACGTGAACTGGGCGCCTGACTACGTGCAGAGCAAAAAAGTGGCCCTGAACACCCTGACCAAGGAAGAAGTGGCCAGCTGGAAACCCGGCCAGACCCTTCTGCTCAACGGCAAGATGCTGACCGGCCGCGATGCCGCGCACAAGCGTATTCAGGGCATGCTGGCCAAGGGTGAAAAACTGCCCGTGGACTTCACCAACCGCGTGATTTACTACGTCGGCCCGGTGGACCCGGTCAAGGGTGAGGCCGTCGGCCCCGCAGGCCCCACCACCGCCACCCGCATGGACGGTTTTACCGAGATGATGCTGTCACAAACTGGCCTGATCTCGATGATCGGCAAGGCCGAACGCGGCCCCGTGGCGATCGAAGCCATCAAAAAACACCAGAGCGCTTACCTGATGGCCGTCGGCGGCGCCGCCTACCTGGTGTCCAAAGCCATCCAACACGCCGAAGTCGTTGGCTTTGCCGATATGGGCATGGAAGCGATTTACGAGTTTGACGTGGTGGACATGCCGGTGACGGTGGCTGTGGACTCCGGCGGCACCAGCGCCCACATCACCGGCCCGGCCGAATGGAAAGAACGCATCGCCACCGGCGAGTTCAAGGGCATTGCGGTCGCGGCTGGCTGAACGGCTCGCACTTCACTTCATCCATGTTGACCAGCCCCTCTGCCCCTATCGGCGTTTTTGACAGCGGCATTGGCGGGCTGAGTGTGCTGCGGGCGCTGCGGGCGGCGCTGCCGCAGCATGACGTCATCTACCTGGCCGACAGTGGTTTTGCACCCTACGGCGAGCGGACGGAGGCATTTGTGATCGCCCGCTCCCAGGCCGTGACCGCCTGGCTGGTGGGCCAGGGCATTGCGGCGCTGGTGGTGGCGTGCAACACCGCGACGGCGGCGGCCATTGCCGTGCTGCGGGCGCAGTACCCGGACCTGCCCATCGTGGGTGTGGAGCCGGCGCTCAAACCCGCCGTGGGCTTGAGCCGTACCGGGCACATCGGTGTGATGGCGACCCGCAACACCTTGAACAGTACCAAGTACCAGGCCTTGCTGGCCACCCAGGCCGGCGCGGCCCACTTCACCAGCCAGCCGTGTGACGGCCTGGCCACCGCCATCGAGGAAAGTGCGGCCAGCGGCAACAGCGCCCAAGCCGCCTTGCTGTGCGCGCAGCACATCACCGCCATGGGCGGGCCTGCGCGTTTCGGCACGGGTGCTGGCCAGATGGACACGCTGGTGCTGGGTTGCACCCACTACCCGTTTGCCAGTGAACATCTGCAGGCACTGGTAGGCCCCGGTGTGCAGCTGGTGGACAACGGCACTGCCGTGGCACGTCAAACGCAGCGGCTGCTGCCCGCTTCGCCCAGCCCGCAGGCAACGTCCACCGGGCGGCTGAGGTTGATCAGCACGGGACAACCCGGGCCGCTGCAGGCGGGGGCTAGCCGGTGGCTGGGGCTGTCGGGTGATGAAGGCCAGGTCGAAACGCTATTAATTTAGGAGCGCCACCGGATTGATTCACCTAGGCTAGCGCCCTGATTGGCATAAAAAAGGCACTTCCGGCCATGCTGGAAGTGCCTTTTGAGCTTTTCGGAGGCTTTTTTGGCTTTTCAGGGCCTTTTTGAACATCCGAAACGACGCTTTTCAGCCGCTGCGAAATCTGAACAGGGCCGACGGCATCGGTCCGGAGCGTGTCCAGCGGGTTAGCGCGCCGCAGCCTGCGCTGTGACCTCGGGCAGGTCCGTCCAGCCGCCACCCAGCACCTTGTACAGCGTGACCTGGCTTTGCAGCTGGGCCAGCCGGGTTTGCACCAGCGCCTGCTGCACAGTGAACAGCGAGCGCTGGGCGTCCAGCGCGTCCAGGTAACTGGCCACGCCGTTGTCGTAACGCAGCCCGGCCAGCCGCAGCCGCACACTTTCAGCATTGACCTGCGCCTGGCTGGCGCGCACCTGGTCGGCCAGGGTGGTGCGGGTGGCCAGCGCGTCGGCCACTTCACGAAAAGCGGTTTGAATCGCTTTTTCATACTGGGCCACGGCGATGTCGCGTTGGGCCCGGGCCGCGTCCAGTCCGGCCTGGTTGCGCCCGGCGTCAAAAATCGGTGCCAGCAGCTGCGGGGCCAGCGTCCAGCCCCACGAGCCGCTCTGGAACAGGTCCGACAGGTGGTTGCTGGCGCTGCCGGCCTGCACCGTGAGCGAGATTTTCGGGAAGAACGCCGCACGCGCGGCACCGATGTTGGCGTTGGACGCCAGCAGCAGCTGCTCAGCCTGGCGGATGTCCGGGCGGCTGGTCAGCAGCTCGGACGGCAAACCGGCGGGCACGTCGGCCATGGGCTGCGCCTGCGCCAGCGAGGTGCGACTGGCCGCTACGCCGCTCAAGGGCATCAAGGCGGTGGACGGCGGCAGCATGTCGGCGCCCACCGCGCTCAGCGGCTGGCCAACCAGCAGGGTCAGCGCGTTGTCGTCCAGCAGGCGCTGGCGTTGCTGCTGGGCGTAGGCCACCTTGGCGGCCTCCAGCAGGGACTCGACTTGGCGGTAGTCCAGCTCGGACGTCACGCCATTGTCAAACCGCAGCTTGGCCAGCTTGAGGGACTCTTCCCGCGTGCCCAGCGTGCGCCGGGTGATGTCCAGCAGCTCCTCGTCGGCCAGGATGGCCAAGTAGGTGTTGGCGACCTGCGCAATCAGGCTGATCTGCGTGGTTTTACGGCCTTCTTCGGTGGCCAGGTACTGGGCCAAGGCTTGCTCTTTCAGGCTGGCCACGCGGCCAAAAAAGTCCAGCTCATAAGCGGTGACCGCCAGCCCGGCGGTGTACACGCTGCTGATGCCGCCGTTGGTGGTGGGCGTGCGGGAACCGCTGACCACGCCATTGACAGCGGGCAACTGGGCGGCCCGGGTGATCTGGAACTGAGCGCGGGACTGCTCGATGTTGAGCACGGCTACCCGCAGGTCCCGGTTGTGCGCCAGCGCCAGGGTGATGAGCCGCTGCAAGCGGGCGTCGGTGAAAAACTGCTGCCACGGCACGCTGGCCGCAGCCACACCCGACGTGGGGGTGGCGTTCAGCGCGGGGTAGCTGGCCGCCACCGGCGCAGCCGGACGCTCGTACACCGGGATGAAGGAGCAACCCGCCAGCAGCGCGGCGGCCATGGCGGCTAGCCAGTGAGCGCGCAGGGTCGACTTTGGGGGCATTGCTTGACGATTAAACATGAGGCTGACCTTTCGTGTCGGCAGCGCCTGGCGCCGCCAGGGCCGCATCAGGGTGCGCGTGAAGTCCCATCGCTTTGGCGTGGGCTGCGTGGTTGGCGTTCTGGCGCTCGTTGCCCTTGAACAGCGTGCGCACCACCACAAAGAAGATGGGCACAAACAGCACGGCCAGCACGGTGCCGGTCAGCATGCCGCCGATCACACCGGTGCCAATGGCGCGCTGGCTGGCAGAACCCGCCCCCGACGCCAAAGCCAGCGGCAACACGCCCAGCATGAAGGCCATCGACGTCATGATGATGGGCCGAAAGCGCAAGTGAGCCGCTTCCAGGGCCGACGCAATGACGCTCTTGCCCTCAGCCTGCAGGTCCTTGGCAAACTCGATGATCAAAATCGCGTTTTTCGCCGACAAACCAATGATGGTGATCAGTCCCACCTGGAAGTAGATGTCGTTGGAATAGCTGCGCAGCAAGGTGGCCAGCAGCACCCCCAGCACACCCAGCGGCACCACCAGAATCACCGCCAGCGGAATGGTCCAGCTTTCATACAGCGCCGCCAGGCACAGGAAGACCGCCAAAATCGCAAACCCGTACAGGATGATGGTCTGCGAGCCGGCGAGTTTTTCCTCACGCGACAAGCCGCTCCACTCGTAGCCAAAGCCTGCCGGCAGCTGGGCCGCGAGCTTTTCCATCTCGGCAATCGCCGCGCCGGTGCTGTAGCCCGGGGCCGCCGCACCGCTGATGCGGATCGCGGGGTAGCCGTTGTAGCGAATGGTCTGCGCCGCGCCCTTGACCCAGCGGGTCGAGGCAAACGCTGACAACGGCACGGGACGGCCCTGGGCGTTGTTGGCATTCAGGCGCAGCAGGTCTTCGGGCTGCATGCGCGCGGGGGCGTCTGCCTGAACAATCACGCGCTGCAAGCGGCCCTGGTTCGGGAAGTCATTGATGTAGCTTGACCCCAGCGCAGTGGACAGCGACGCATTGATGGCGTCAAACGTCACACCCAAAGCGTTGGCCTTGTCGCGGTCAATGTCCAGTTGCAGCTGCGAGGCGTCTTCCAGGCCATCGGGGCGGACCTGCGCCAGCACCGGGCTTTTGGCCGCCATGCCCAGCAGCTGGTTGCGTGCCGCCAGCATCGCGTCACGACCCAGACCGGAGCGGTCTTGCAGGCGGAAGGTAAAACCGCTGTCCGAGCCGAGTTCGCGAATCGGTGGCGGGCTGAGCGGGAACACCTGTGCGTCCCGGATGCCCGACAGCGCGCCAAACGCACGGCCGGCCACGGCTTGTGCCGAGTTGTTGGCGCCTTGGCGCTCGTCAAAGTCCTTGAGCGTGACAAAGGCCAGCGCAGCATTCTGGCCCTGGCCTGAAAAGCTGAAGCCCAGCACGCCGACCATGCTCTCGACCTCAGGCTGCTTGAGCATGAAGTTCTCAACCTGCTCGATGACCGAACGGGTCCGCTCCTGGGTTGCGCCTGACGGCAGCTGCACGTTGACCAGCAAATTGCCCTGGTCTTCCTGCGGCAGGAAGGACGACGGCAAGCGCGTGTAGACCAAGGCCACCACGCCAATGATGGCCGCGTAAATCACCAGGTACCGCCCGGCGCGTTTGAGCAGGCGGGCCACCAGGCTTTCATAACCCTTGGCGGTGCGTGAAAAGCCCCGGTTGAACCAACCGAAAAAGCCTTTTTTCTCATGGTGGTGGCCGGCTTCCACGGGTTTGAGCAGCGTGGCGCACAGGGCCGGCGTGAGCGACAGCGCCAGGAAGGCAGAAAACGCAATCGACGTCACCATGACCACGGAAAACTGGCGGTAAATATTACCGACCGAGCCCGCAAAAAACGCCAGCGGCACGAACACGGAAATCAGCACCACCGTCACGCCGATGATGGCGCCCGAGATCTGGCCCATGGCCTTGCGGGTGGCTTCCAGCGGCGGCAAGCCCTCTTCGCTCATGATGCGTTCGACGTTCTCCACCACCACAATCGCATCGTCCACCACGATACCGATCACCAGCACCATGCCAAACATGGTCAGCACATTGATGGAAAACCCCAACGCGGACAGCACGGCAAACGTGCCCAGCAGCGCAATCGGCACCACGATGGTCGGGATGATGGTGTAGCGGATGTTTTGCAGGAACAAAAACATCACCAAAAACACTAGCACGATGGCTTCGACCAGGGTTTCAGCCACCTGGGTGATCGAGATTTTGACGAAGCCCGATGAGTCGTACGGAATCGCGTACTTCACGCCCGCCGGGAAAAACGGCTTGAGTTCTTCCATCTTCTTACGCACCGCCGTGGCGGCGCTCAGCGCGTTGCCGGATGGGGTGAGCTGCACACCAATGCCGGTGGAGGGTTTGCCGTTCAGACGGGCCGAGGTGGCATACGTCTGCGCACCCAGCTCGATGCGGGCCACGTCTTTCAAACGCACCGTGGAGCCATCGGTGTTGGCGCGCAGCACGATGTTGCCGAATTGCTCCACCGTGGACAGCTGGCCGTTCACCACCACCGTGGCCGCGATGCCCTGGCCTGCGATGTTGGGCAACTCGCCAATCGAGCCGGAGGAGATCTGCGCGTTTTGCGCCTGGATGGCGCTGGTCACATTGGCAGTGGACAAGGCAAAGCCGGTCAGCTTGGCCGGGTCGATCCAGATGCGCATGGCACGCTCGGTGCCGAACAGCTGGGCCTGGCCAATGCCGGGCAGGCGTTGCAGCTCGGGAATCACATTGCGGGAGGCGTAGTCACCCAGTGCAATCGGGTCGATGGCGGGGTTGTCCGACGACAAAATCGCAAACAGCAGGAAGTTGGCGTTGGACTTGTCCACCTTCACACCCTGCTGGGTCACTGCCAGCGGCAGCCGCGGTGTGGCACGGGACAAGCGGTTTTGCACGTCCACCTGGGCCAGCTCCGGGTTGGTCCCGGTCTGAAAGCTCAGCGTGATGGTGCCGCTGCCGTTGGCCTGGGCCACGGCTTCCATGTACAGCAGCCCGGGGGAGCCGTTCATTTCCCGTTCAATGACGGACAGCACACTGTCTTCCAGAGTCTGCGCCGAAGCGCCGGGGTAGCTGGCCGACACCACGATAGAGGGCGGCGCGACGGGCGGGTATTGGGAAATTGGCAACTGCGTGACGGACACTGCGCCAATCACAATGATGAACAGCGCCAGCACCCACGCGAAGATGGGGCGCTCAATGAAAAACTTGGCCATTCAGACGGCTCCTTACTTCGAAGCCGCTGAAGCAGCAGGGGCGGCAGATGCGGCGGATGCAGACGGCGCGGCGGCAGAGGCTGCGGTTGCAGCGGCGCCCACGGGCTGCCAAGGCACAGGCTTGACCACTGCGTTGGGCTGCAGCTTCTGAAAGCCATCCACCATCACCTGCTCGCCGGTTTTCAGCCCATCCAAAACCACCCAGTTCGCTCCTTTGGCCGAACCGATCTTCACAGTGCGCGGTGCGACCTTGCCGTCCGCCCCCACAACCATCACGGTGTCACCCTGCGCTGTACGCGTGACGGCCTGCTGCGGCAGCGTGATGGCGTTGCTGGCCTGCGCCTGCTCCAGGCGCACACGCACAAACAGGCCCGGCAACAGTTGGCCGTTGGCATTGGGCACTTCGGCGCGCAGCGTGACCTGCCCCGTGCTGGCGTCCACCGTCAGGTCAGAAAACAGCAACCGCCCCGTTTGCGCGTATTCCGTGCCGTCTTCCAGCACCACCCGCACACTGGCCGCGTCCGCACCGCTGGCCCTTTTGAACTGGCCACCCTCCAGCGCGCGCCGCAGTTGCATGACCTCAGAGGCCGACTGGGTGAAGTTCACATACATCGGGTTGATCTGCTGGATTACGGCCAGTTGTGTCACCTCGCCCTGCCCGACCAATGCCCCTTCGGTCACCAGCGCGCGGCCAATGCGACCAGAAATCGGTGCGGTCACGGCGGCATAACCCAGGTTGATGTTGGCGGTCTGCACGGCAGCTTTGCCCACCGCAACATCGGCTTCAGCCTGCTTTTGCGACGCCACGGCGGTGGCGTACTCTTGTTTGCTGATGGCGTTGGCCTCCACCAGCGGCTTGTAGCGGTCTGCCAAGGCAGACGCCTGCGCCAAGTTGGCCTCGGCACGGGCCTGGCTGGCTCTGGCGCTGGCCACGGCAGCGGCGTACGGTGCTGAATCAATACGGAACAATGCCTGTCCGGCCTTCACATCACTGCCTTCACGGAACAAACGCTGCTGCAAAATACCAGCAGCCCGGGCCCGCACCTGCGCTACACGGGACGCTTCCAGACGGCCTGGCAGCTCGGTGATCAACCCCACGTCACCTTGTGACACCGTGACCACCCCAACTTGCGCAGGCGGTGGCGCGCCACCCGGCGCGGCGGACGGTGCGGCACCTTTGCCGCAAGCAGACAGCAGCACCAGCGCTGCGCCGGTCAGCGCCATGGACGCAGACCGCCCGAGCGGCTGACGCGCAATGGCGGCGACGAGAAGCAATGGCGAGGAAGGAAAGCGTTGTGAAAAAAGAGGCATGCTGAACCTTGTGGAAGCTGACAAAAACTGAGGGCCCGCCTGAGGCAGACGGATCCAACCGAGGCCGTTGAGGACTGGGCGACGCTGACCTTGAAAAGCATAGCGCGCAGAACGAAAAACAGTAAGGGTTTTTACGAGTGCGTCAGTTTACATACATTGCTGAATGTATGTCAATATACTCGAATAATTTTGACCCCGTTGAAGGAGATCACGTTGGTGCGAAAAACCAAAGAAGAAGCGCAGGAAACGCGCCACAAATTACTGGACGCTGCCGAGCATCTGTTCCAGGAACAAGGCGTGTCGCGCACCAGTTTGCAGGACATCGCCAAGCGTGCTGGTGCCACACGCGGTGCAATTTATTGGCACTTCAAGGACAAGGCAGACCTGTTCAACGCCATGATGGAGCGCGTGACGCTGCCATTGGAGGAGCGTGTTCACCGTGCCTCGTTCACACCAGAAGGCACTCCCGACATCAGCGACCCGATGAGCGACATCCGGCTGGCGACCGACCACTGCCTGTCGCAAATCGTCAACGACGCACAAACGCGCCGGGTGATTGAAGTGGCAACACAAAAAGTTGAATATGTGGAGGAGTTGCGTGCAGTCCGACTGCGCCACTTGTCGGTGCGCAATGGTTTTCTAACCCGCTTTGCGCACAGCATCGAAGCTGCCGCCAAATTACATGGGCGCAAGCTACCCGTCTCTGCGCAGTGCGCTGCACAGGGTTTTCACGCGCTGATCGATGGCGTGATTCAGAACTGGTTGCTGGACCCTGAGGCGTTTGATCTTCAGGAAGTGGGCACATCCGTCATCACGGTGTACCTCAATGGCCTGGGGTTCACCGGTCAGCCGGCCAGCGCGCCACCGGTGTGAACCCTGGCACGAGGCCCTGCGTCAGTGCAGGTGCCGGGGCTTGCGGCCACCGCCATGCCCAGAGCCGCCCTGGGAGCCGCCTTGACCACGGGGCGGTTTGCCCAGTTGCATGGAGTTCACCAACGCATCAAAACGCTGCTCGAACAGCTTGTCAACCGCTGCGACCACGTCGCCGAGCTCAGAACCATCAAAATGACGCTCCATCAGCCCGATCATGTCCTGTACCAGCAAATCACGCTGCACCTGCATGATGGCCGCTGGCGTGGGGCCGACAAAATACATCGCAAAGTCGTCCCTGGCTTCGTCGTCATCGCCACCTTCGTCCTCCTCGTCAAAGTCAGCGTCATAGAACGTGACTTCGATGGGGGCACCGGTTTCGGCCAGCTCATTGAGCCCCATGCACATCTCGTCCAACGCTTGACGAAAATCTTCATCACCCGATACCGTCCAGCACATTTGCAAGAGATGCTTTTGCACATCAAACCGGATGCCGGGCTCTTCCTCATACGCACTTGTTGCACCAGCTGCCAGCGATTTGGCGCCCGCGTACTTCCAGATCGGCTTCAGCGCCTCCTGAATCTGGTCAAACGTGACATCCGGGCGCAAGAGCACCTCGCCGTGGACATGAATCTCAAATGGAGTGTTGTAGCGGGACATGCGTTTTATCTTAGCCAGTTTTGAGGCGCGCAACAGATTGGCGAACAACTGGTGCGACGGGGGAAACGTACCGGTTCAAACCGGTCAAGCCCAATCAGGGTTGAGCACAACGAAGCTGATGCATTGGTGCCTGAGACCGGAATCGAACCGGTACGCCCGCTATTCACGAAGCGGCGGATTTTAAGTCCGCTGTGTCTACCTATTCCACCACTCAGGCCAATTCTCGCAAACGTTGAAGCGCCAATGTCATTGTCAAACAAAAAAGCCCCCGGCAAGGGAGCTGATCACATTGACTTGATGGAGGCGCGGCCCGGAGTCGAACCGGGCTAGCCGGATTTGCAATCCGGTACATAACCGCTTTGTTACCGCGCCACTTGAACGGCTTACTGTTCAGTACATCATGCATCAAAGCCATGGCGACTGGACAAAACATTCCAACGAAAAAGGACAGCACTTTGAGATGCTGCCCTTTTGAATTGGAGCGGGAGAAGAGTCTCGAACTCTCGACCTCAACCTTGGCAAGGTTGCGCTCTACCAACTGAGCTACTCCCGCATAATCAGCCTATGAGTATACCCCGCATTTAAACCTATTTGCAACTTCGTCGCGCAAATCAGTCAATGTTTGACTGATTCGGCGCCCACCAATGGCACTGCAGCAGCAGCGGCCGCCAGAGCCACTTCGTCGTCTGTCAACGGCACAGGCTGACGCTCAAGGGCCACGCGCAGGACCTGATCAATCCAACGTACAGGAACAATGTCCAGACCGCTTTTGACGTTGTCTGGAATTTCCTGCAGGTCCTTGGCATTTTCTTCAGGAATCAACACCGTCTTGATGCCGCCGCGTAGCGCAGCCAGCAGCTTTTCTTTCAGACCACCGATGGCTGTGACTTCACCGCGCAACGTGATTTCACCAGTCATCGCCACATCACCGCGCACGGGAATTCCTGTCATTGCAGACACAAAGGCAGTCGTCATGGCAGCGCCAGCGCTCGGGCCATCTTTTGGCGTCGCACCATCAGGCACGTGAATATGGATGTCGCGTTTTTCAAACATCTCGTCCTTGATACCCAGCATTCGGGCCCGGCTGCGTACCACCGTGCGCGCTGCCTCTACGGACTCCTTCATCACATCACCGAGCGAGCCGGTGCGCGTGATCACGCCCTTGCCGGGCATCATCGCTGCCTCAATGGTCAATAAATCACCACCAACTTCCGTCCACGCCAGACCGACCACCTGACCAACCTGGTTTTTCTGCTCGGCACGGCCATAGTCGTACTTTCGAACACCCAAGAACTCATTCAAATTGTCAGGTGTCACCAACACTTTGGGCTGCATTTTCTTGAGCTGAATGCCTTTGACGACCTTGCGGCAAATCTTTGACAGCTCTCGTTCGAGCGAACGAACACCCGCCTCACGGGTGTAGTAACGAACGATGTCCCGCACCGCTTGCTCCTGCACTTCCAGCTCGTCGTCTTTCACGCCATTGTTCTTGACCTGCTTGGGCAGCAAGTAGCGCATCGCAATGCTGGTTTTTTCATCCTCGGTGTAGCCACTCAAACGAATGACTTCCATCCGGTCCAACAGCGCTGGCGGGATGTTCATGGAGTTGGAGGTCGCCACAAACATCACGTCGCTCAGGTCAAAATCCACTTCGACGTAGTGGTCACCAAACGTGTGGTTCTGCTCCGGGTCCAGCACCTCTAGCAATGCACTGGACGGATCACCACGGAAATCAGTGCCCAGTTTGTCAATTTCATCCAGCAAGAACAACGGGTTGCGGGTTCCTGCCTTCGTCAGGCTCTGTAGAACCTTTCCTGGCAGCGCACCGATGTAGGTGCGGCGATGTCCACGAATTTCTGCCTCGTCACGCATGCCACCAAGCGCCATGCGCACGTATTTGCGCCCAGTCGCCTTGGCAATTGACTGACCTAACGACGTTTTACCGACGCCCGGTGGCCCCACCAGACAGAGGATGGGCGCCTTCAGCTTGTCCACCCGCTGCTGCACTGCGAGGTATTCGACGATACGGTCTTTGACCTTCTCAAGCCCGTAGTGATCTTCATTCAACACATTCTCGGCGTTGCCCAGATCATGTTTGATTTTGGTCTTCTTGCTCCATGGCAAGCTGGTCAGCACGTCGATGTAGCTTCGCACCACGGTTGCTTCGGCCGACATTGGAGACATCAACTTCAATTTTTTAAGCTCTGCATCAGCCTTTTTGCGAGCCTCCTGCGGCATTTTTGCAGCCTTGATCTTTTTCTCGATCTCTTCAACATCCGCGCCCTCTTCGCCCTCACCAAGCTCTTTCTGAATGGCCTTGACCTGCTCGTTCAGGTAAAAATCGCGCTGGTTTTTCTCCATTTGACGTTTGACGCGGCCACGGATTTTTTTATCGACATTGAGGATGTCTACCTCGCGCTCGAGCTGCTCGTACAGGTTTTCCAGGCGTGACTTGACCACCGACAGATCCAAGATGACCTGTTTAGCATCAAGTTTCAGCGGCAAATGCGCCGCAATGGTGTCTGCCAACCGACCCGGATCGTCGATGCTTGAGATGGAGGTGAGGATTTCAGGCGGGATTTTTTTATTGAGCTTGACGTAGTGGTCAAACTGCTGCATCACCGCCCGGCGAAGCGCTTCAATCTCACTGCCTTTATCGGCCGCCGAAGGGAGCAACGTCATGTCGATCGGCGTGACGTTCGCCGAGAAATGGCTTTCACCTTCTTCGATGCGATTGACCGCAGCACGCTGCTGTCCTTCTACAAGCACCTTGACAGTGCCATCTGGCAACTTCAACAACTGGAGAATAGTGGCAACGCAACCCACCTCAAACATGTCCTGTACAGAAGGCTCGTCTTTGGCAGCTGTTTTCTGAGCCACCAACATGATCCGGCGCTCTGCTTCCATCGCCGCTTCAAGCGCTTTGATGCTTTTCGGACGTCCGACAAACAACGGAATCACCATGTGAGGAAACACCACCACATCCCGCAGCGGCAACAGCGGCAGATCAACAGGTGTGGAAGGAAGGGGGAGATGTCCGGACATAAAAACCCTTGAATGGAAGGTTTGATAACCGCTGTTCAATGCACCCAAGTGCTGATGACAAGCGAGAAGACCTGAAAGGCCGTGACATGAAAGGTGGGGCGGCGCAGTTCATATTCAACTGCGCCGCGGCACTAGATCCGACGCAAATAGCTCACGCTTTTTTGGCAGTTTCGCGATAAACCAGCAAAGGTGGCTTGCTGTCTTCAATCGTGGACTCATCCACGACCACCTTGTCAACATTGCCAGCGTTCGGCAAGTCAAACATCGTGTCGATCAAGGACTGCTCAAGAATGGAACGCAAACCACGTGCGCCAGTCTTGCGAGCCAGAGCCTTGCGGGCAATCGCTTTCAGGGCGGACGGCCGGATTTCGAGATCCACACCTTCCATCGCCAGCAGCTTGCTGAACTGCTTGACCACCGCGTTCTTCGGCTCCGTCAAAATTTGCACCAAGGCGTCTTCACTGAGTTCCGCCAGCGTTGCGACCACAGGCATTCGGCCGACCAACTCGGGAATCAATCCGAATTTGATCAAATCTTCAGGCTCGACTTCCTTGAACGCTTCCGTCAAGGTGCGTGATTTTTTGCTTTTGACTGCCGCACCAAATCCAATGCCTGATGCCTCAGTTCGATTTTCAATGACTTTTTCAAGCCCCGAGAACGCACCGCCGCAAATGAAAAGAATATTGGTGGTGTCGACCTGCAAAAAGTCCTGATTCGGATGTTTGCGGCCACCCTGCGGAGGCACCGACGCCATCGTGCCCTCGATCAACTTGAGCAAGGCTTGCTGAACACCCTCACCCGACACATCGCGTGTGATGGATGGGTTGTCCGATTTGCGCGAGATCTTGTCGATCTCGTCGATGTAGACGATACCGCGCTGTGCGCGCTCAACCTCGTAGTTGCAGCTTTGCAGCAGCTTCTGGATGATATTTTCGACGTCCTCACCCACGTAACCGGCTTCGGTCAGTGTGGTGGCATCGGCCATGACAAAAGGAACATTCAGGGTACGCGCCAAAGTTTGCGCCAGCAATGTTTTGCCCGAGCCCGTAGGACCAATCAGCAATATATTACTTTTGGTCAGCTCAACGTCGTCCTTGGTGGCTTTTTCCTTGTGGCGCAGGCGTTTGTAGTGGTTGTAGACCGCCACAGCCAGCGTTCGTTTCGCGGGCTCCTGACCAATGACATAACCATCCAGCGTGCTTTTGATGTCCGCTGGTGTTGGCAGATCAGTTCTGTTTTCCAGGGCAATATCGCCTGCAGGCAATTCGTCCCGAATAATCTCATTGCACAAGTCAATGCATTCATCGCAGATGAAAACAGAAGGACCCGCGATGAGTTTTTTAACTTCGTGCTGACTTTTTCCGCAGAACGAACAGTACAGGGTCTTTTCGCTGGAGGAGCCTTTTTTTTCGGCCATTGATAGGGTGCCTTTGAAATGACTGAAATGGACTGTCGCCCAATGATAACCAATAAAAAAACGGCGTTTTCCCTGCTGAAAAACGCCGCTGGGCGATGACGAGTTGCTTGAAGAGACGTTTAACACCTGCTCAGGCAGCAACCACGATCACCTGCCAATGTCACGGGCGCTTTGAAATCACCTGATCCACCAAACCATAGGTCTGCGCTTCATCGGCAAACATGAAATAGTCCCGCTCGGTGTCTCGTTCGATTTTCTCGACCGTCTGCCCTGTGTTGGCAGCCAGGATACGGTTGAGCTGATCGCGTGTTTTCAAAATGTCACGAGCATGTATTTCAATGTCTGTGGCCTGGCCGGACGCACCGCCTGAGGGCTGGTGGATCATGACCCGAGAGTTGGGCAGTGAAAACCGCTTGCCCTTGGTGCCCGCCGATAACAAAAATGCCCCCATGCTGGCGGCCATGCCCACGCACAGCGTTGACACGTCAGGTTTGATGAATTGCATCGTGTCGTAAATGGCCATGCCAGCCGTCACGGAGCCGCCAGGCGAGTTGATGTAGAACGAAATATCCTTGTCAGGGTTTTCGCTTTCAAGGAACAGCAACTGGGCTACCACCAGATTGGCCGTCTGGTCGTTGACCGGGCCCACCAGAAAAATCACACGCTCTTTGAGCAAGCGTGAATAGATGTCGTACGACCGCTCACCACGCCCGGACTGCTCGATCACCATCGGGACCATGCCGAGACCCTGCACGTCTTGTGCAGCGGCTTGCGGGCTTGAAAAGTTTCCGCCGTAAATACTGTTTCGGACCATCACGTTTTCTCCAGAGCTTGGTTGCTGTTTTGAATTCACACTTTAAGGCAGATTCAGGAACAAGTTACCTGTTTGCCACTACCAAATGAGTTGGGGCTTGCACCGCAAAGCACAAGCCCCTGAACTGGTCAGCGTGGTGCTGTTTTAGTTCTGCGCCATCAACTCGTCGAATGACACTGACTTGTCGGTCACTTTGGCTTTGCCCAAAACAAAATCGGTCACGTTGTTTTCGATCACGACAGCTTCAACTTCAGCCATGCGGCTGTTGTCGCTCAGGTACCAACGCACAACTTCCTGCGGCTTCTCGTAGCTGGCGGCCAGCTCCTCGATGTGAGCCTTGAGCTGCTCAGGCTTGGCCTGCAGCTCGTTGGCACGCACCAGCTCGGCCACCACCAGGCCCAGGCGCACGCGGCGCTCGGCCTGTGGGCGAAACACGTCTTCAGGAATCGGCGCCTTGTCGGCGTCCTTGATGCCGCGCTGCTTCAGGTCAGCGCGGGCGCCTTCGATCATGCGGGCCACCTCGGACTGAACGCTGGCATTCGGCAAATCCAGCTCGGCATTGGCAATCAGCGCGTCCATGACGGCATTTTTGTTGCGGGCCAACACGCGGAACTTGACTTCACGCTCGAGGTTTTTCTTGATGTCAGCACGAAGTGCTTCAACCGTTGCCTCGGCGATGCCCAGGGATTTGGCCAAGGCTTCGTTGACTTCCGGCAAATGAGCAGCTTCGAGCTTTTTGACCGTCACCAGGAAATCCGCCTGTTTACCCGCGACATCCTTGCCGTGGTAGTCAGCCGGGAAGTTCAGTGGAAAGGTTTTGCTGTCACCGCTTTTCATGCCGCGCACGGCGTCTTCAAACTCGGTCAGCATCTGGCCGTCGCCAATGATGAACTGGTAGTCATCGGCCTTGCCACCGGCGAAAGGTTCGCCGTCGATCTTGCCTTCGAAGTCGATCGTGGCACGGTCGGTGTCCTGGGCTGGCACGTCGGCACCGCGCTGGGCGAAGGTGCGGCGCTGCTTGCGCAGAATGTCGATGGTTTTGTCGATGGCGGCGTCGCTGACGTCGGCACTGACTTTTTCGATTTCAGCACCGGACAGGTCGGAAATCTTGACTTCGGGGTACACCTCAAACACGGCGTCGAATTGCATTTCGCCTTCGGGGGCACCTTCTTTTTCGCTGATACGGGGCTGACCAGCCACACGCAGCTTGGCTTCGTTGGCCGCAGCGGAGAAAGCCTCACCGACCTTGTCGTTCATGACTTCGTAGTGCACCGAGTAGCCGTAGCGCTGGGCCACGACGTTCATCGGCACTTTGCCGGGACGAAAGCCGTCCATCTTGACCGTGCGGGCCAAACGCTTCAAACGGCTGTCCACTTCAGACTGAATGGTGCCAACAGGCAATGTCAGCGTGATTTTGCGCTCAAGCTTTTCAAGGGTTTCAACGGTCACAGCCATGATGGTTTCCTAATAGCAATAAAGATTCTGCAAAACGAATTCAACACAGTGCCAGGCACTGGTTTGAACAACAACAGGTTCTGGTTTGCACCAACCGCCGGGAGCCGGAAGCCAGACAAACACGTGGCCGTGTCGTTTCATAAGGTGGTGCGCGGGGCGGGACTCGAACCCGCACATCCTTGCGGACGTCAGGACCTAAACCTGGTGCGTCTACCAATTTCGCCACCCGCGCGCCGTAAAAACAAACGACTCTCGCTTGGCAGTTGGTGCTGCCGGGCGGAGCCGTCTTGAAATCGGTCAACTCTCTATTTTAGCCTGTATCGGCAGGCTGATTTTTGAGCCGGAAATGCCCACCCCGCTCAACGCTTGACGCGGAACCAGGCCGCGTACATCGCGGGCAACGCCAGCAGCGTCAGCACCGTGGCCACGATCAGCCCTCCCATGATGGCGACCGCCATGGGGCCCCAGAACACGCTGCGCGACAGCGGGATCATGGCCAGCACGGCTGCAGCAGCGGTCAGCACAATCGGGCGCAAGCGGCCCACAGCCGACTCCACAATCGCGTCCCAGGCAGGCACGCCCCGCGCGCGGTCCTGCTCGATCTGGTCGATCAGGATCACCGAGTTGCGCTGGATCATGCCCATCAGGGCAATCACCCCAAGCAACGCGACAAAACCGAATGGCCTGCCCAGCAAAATCAGCGCCCCGGCCACACCCGCAATGCCCAGCGGCCCGGTCAAGAACACCAACATGGCACGGCTGAAGCTTTGAAGCTGCAGCATCAGCAAGGTGAAAGTCAGAAACAGCCAAATGGGCAGACTCACGACGATTGAGGCCGCACCCTTGCTGCTTTCCTCCACCGCGCCAGCCACTTCGATCCGATAGCCCATGATGCCGTCCGCCCGCCATTTCGCCTCGACAGCCTTGAGCAGCGGCTCCAGCTCGGCTGAGACCGTGGCCCCCTGCAAACCCTCCACGATGTCACCCTGCACCGTGATGGCGTAATCGCGGTTTTCCCGCCACATCACGCCCGGCTCCCAGGCCAGTATCGGTTTAGCGATCTGACTCAGCGGAATCGACTTGCCGGATGCCGTGGGCAGGTAAGCGTTGCCAATGTCCGTGATGGCCTGGCGTTCGTCCAGCGGCTGGCGCAGCACGATGTCGATGAGTTTGTCGGTCTCCCGGAACTGGCCAACGGTGCTGCCCGTCAGCAGCGTGCGGGAGGCCTGCGCGATGGACTGGCTGGACACCCCCAGCGCCCGCGCTTTGGACTGGTCCACTTCCAGGCGCACCACCTTGACGGACTCGTTCCAGTTGTCGTTCACACCGCGCATGTTGGTGTTCTGGCGCATCACGGCTTTGACCTCGTCGGCCCGCAGCCGCAGCGCCAGCGGGTCAACGCCCACCACCCGGAACTGCACCGGGTAGGGCACGGGCGGGCCGTTGGGCAGCAGCTTGACGCGGCCGCGCACTTCCGGGAACTCGGTCGCCAGCAGCGCGGGCAGCTTGACGCGCAGGGTTTCCCGCACTTTCAGGTCCTTGGGCAGCACGATCATTTGCGACACGTTGGTCTGCGGAAAAACCTGGTCCAGCGGCAGGTAAAAGCGCGGTACGCCGGAGCCCACCCAGGTGGTGACCGACGTGACGCCCGCCTCGGCCATCAGGCGCTGCTCGACCCGCTGGGCCACCGCCTGGTTGGCCTCAAACGACGTGCCCTCGGGGAACCAGATGTCCACGAGGATCTCTGGGCGACTGGAGTCCGGAAAGAACTGCTGCTGCACGCGTCCCATGCCCACAATGCCCAGCGCAAAAATACCGACGGTGGCCCCGATGGTCACCCAGCGGTGCAGCACGCACCAGCTCACCATGCGGCGAAAGGTGTTGTAGAACGGGCTGTTGAACAGCTCATGCGGGGTACCTTGCCCATCGCCATCCTTGCCCTGGTTGTCTTCAAGATGCGGCGGCACTTTCAGCAGCAAGGTTCCCAAGTAAGGCACAAAATACACCGACACGATCCAGCTCAGCAGCAGTGCGATCACCGTCACGGCAAAAATCGCAAAGGTGTATTCACCGGTCACCGACTTGGCCAGGCCAATCGGCAAAAAACCCACGGCGGTGATCAGCGTGCCCGTCAGCATGGGCATGGCGGTCAACTCATAGGCGAAGGTCGCGGCACGCACCTTGTCGTAGCCCTCCTCCATTTTGCGCACCATCATCTCGACCGCGATGATCGCGTCGTCCACCAGCAAACCCAGCGCGATGATGAGTGAGCCCAGTGAGATTTTGTGCAGGCCGATGCCGTAGTAATTCATGGCCAGAAAGGTCATGGCCAGCACCAGCGGAATCGTGATGCCCACCACCAGCCCCGGCCGGATGTCCAGGGTGTAGCGCCGCCAGAACGGCAACTGCTGCGCGCCAGCGCCGCTGCGTTTGTGCAGTCCCAGGCTGATGAAACTCACGGCCAGCACAATCACCACCGCCTCGATCAGCACGTGCACAAACTCCCCCACTGAGGTGGACACCGCCTTGGGCTGGTCCTGAATCTGCACCAGCGTGATGCCTGCTGGCAGCGAACGGGTCACGCTGTCTGACAAACCACTCAGGGACTTGCCCAGCTTGATGATGTCGCCGCCCTTAGCCATCGACACCCCCAGCGCAATCACTTCCTTGCCCTGATGGTGGACCTTGACGCCAGGCGGGTCCGAGTAGCCGCGGGTCACCGTGGCGATGTCACCCAGGCGCAGCTGGCTGCCCGCAGCCGTGGTGCCTGCGCCATAGCCCACACCCCGGATGGGCATGGCGCGCAGTTGCTCCAGCGAATCGAACTGGCCCGTCACCCGGGCCTGCAACACGTCCTGCGCCGTTTGCACCGCCCCTGCCGACTCAACCGCGTTCTGCTGGCCCAGCTGCGCCAGCACCTGGCTGAAGTCCAGCCCCAGCTGCGCCAGCCGTTTCTGTGAGACCTCGATGAAGACCTTTTCGTCCTGCGCGCCAAACAGCTCAACCTTGGCCACATCCGGCACCCGCAGCAGTTGCTGGCGCACGCTGTCGGCAAAGGTTTTCAGCTCGGCGTAGTCAAAACCATCGGCCTGCAGCGCGTAAATCACGCCATACACATCCCCAAAGTCGTCGTTGAAAAACGGCCCCTGGATGTTGCCCGGCAAGGTGCCGCGGATGTCGCCGATCTTTTTGCGCACCGTGTACCAGGTGTTGGCCACGTCGGCGCCCTTGATGGTGTCCTTGACCTGAAAAATGATCTGTGACTCGCCGGGTTTGGAATAGCTGCGGATTTTGTCGGCGTACGGCACTTCCTGCAGCGACTTTTCCAGCTTGTCGGTGACCTGCTCGGCCACCTGTTGCGCTGTGGCCCCGGGCCAGTTGGTTCGAATCACCATGGCCCGGAAGGTGAAGGGCGGGTCCTCGTCCTGGCCCAGCTGGAAGTAGGCCGCAAAGCCCAGCACCATCAGCGTCAGCAGCAGGTAGCGGGTCAGCGCCGGGTGCTCCAGCGCCCAGCGGGACAGGTTGAATTTGGACGACGCTTCCGGGCGCTGGGGGGCAGCGGGTGGCACATCGGCATGGGCAGGGGTGTGGGGGTCCAGGTTCATGACGACTTCACTTCACTGCAGCGGGGGCTGCCGCAGGGGTAGATGCCGACGAGGCAGGCACCACCAGTGGCTGGTACAGCGTGACTTTTTCACCCGCCGCCAGCACATGCACCCCGGCGCTCACCACCAGCATGCCGGGCTGCAGGCCGGCGGTCACCACCACTTCATTGCCATCGGCTGCCGCGACCTGCACCACCTGCGGTTTGACGGTCATGGTGGCTTTGTCCAGCACCCACACCGACGTGGCCTGCGCGTTGCGCCACAGCGCCGTGGTCGGGAGCTTGATGACGGGCACCGCCACCGGGCCTGTGGTGTCAGGCTGTGCGTACACCGTGGCACCCAGTGGCAGCACCGGGGCACCGGGCGTGGCGTCTACCGCCACCTTGACCAGATAAGTGCGCGTCACCGGGTCGCTGCTGGCCGCCACTTCACGCACGCGCCCGCTCAGCAGGGGCGCGGCAGGCGCGCCATTGACAGAATTCACCGAAGTGCCCACCCGCAGCCGCACCACGGCGCCCTGCTGGATGCTGACCAGCCGGTCTTCCGGCACCGCAAACACCACGTCGCGCACACCGTCCACAGCCACGCGCACCACGGGCGTGCCGGCAGCCACCACCTGGCCAGGCTCGGCCTCCACAGCTGTGACCACGCCCGCCGCGTCGGCCCGCAGCTCGGCATAGGCCGCCTGGTTGCCCTGCACCGCCAGCTGGGCTTTGGCCTGGTTGAGCTGCGCGTTGGCGGCCTTGAGGGTCGCATCGCGGCGCTCCAGCTCGGCCCCGCTGATGAAGTTTTGCGCCTTCAGCGCCTCATAGCGGGCGTAGTCGGCTGCTGCCAGGTCACGCTGCGTAGCGGCCACGGCCACCTGGGCCCGGGCGGCATCGGCAGCCAGCCGGTAATCCTGCGGGTCCAGCTGCGCCAGCACCTGCCCTGCCTTGACGCGCTGGCCCAGCTCGGCCTGGCGCTGCGTGATCTTGCCGCCGACCCGAAAGCCCAGGCGCGACTCCACCCGCGCGCGCACTTCGCCAGCGTAGTCGGTGCTGGTGCCCAGGGCGCTGCTGCCCACGGCGATGACCTTGACAGCGCGCACCGGCGCTTCAGGCGGGGCAACTTGGGTGCAGGCTGACAGCACCACGGCCGCAGCCACTGCCAGAAGCGGCAAGGGAAAGATGTTTTTTTGCATGATATGGAACCGGAAAAGAGGACGCTGGTAAAGCCCGAACATGGGTGCCAAAAGAGGCATGTGGATGGCCCTCCCAGGCCACTCCCCACCAGCTACTGACTGACTGGTTAGTAATTTAGGAGAAAGCCCCGGATGTGTCAAGCGACAATCCTGCGCATGCCTCAAGCCCCCTCTTCAAAGCCCACCGCCCCCGGCCAAGGCGTGGCGCATTACGAAAATTTCCCCGTCGCTTCGGTGCTGTGTCCGCCGCATCTGCGCCCTGCCATTGCCGCCATTTACGGCTTTGCTCGCACCGCCGATGACCTGGCCGACGAGGGCGACGCCGAGCCCGCCCAGCGCCTGGCCGACCTGGCCGCCTTCCGCGCCGACCTGGCCGCCACGGTGCGCGGCGCGGCCCCGTCCCCGCGCTGGGCCGAGGTGTTTGCCGCGCTGGCCCCGGCGATCACCCGCTACCGGCTGCCGGTGCCGCTGCTGGAGGACCTGCTGAGCGCCTTTGAGCAGGACGTGGTGAAAAACCGCTACGCCACCCCCGCCGAGCTGGCCGACTACTGCCGCCGATCTGCCAACCCCGTGGGGCGCCTGCTGCTGCACCTGTACGGCGTGCAGGACGCCGCCTCGCTGGCGCAAAGCGACGCGATCTGCAGCGCGCTGCAGCTGATCAACTTCTGGCAGGACCTGAGCGTGGACATTCCGCGCGGCCGCATCTACCTGCCGCAAAGCGCCTGGGCCACCCACCACGTCACCGAGGCCGACCTGCTGGCCCAACGCCCCACCCAAAACGCTATCAACTTAATAGCAGACCAGGCAAGCAAAGCCAAGGCACAGATGCTGTTTGGCTCAAAATTGGTCAAAAAACTGCCTGGACGATGCGGCTGGGAGCTGCGCCTGGTCGTGCAGGGCGGCCTGCGGATTTTGGACAAGATCGAGGCGCTGGGCTTCAACACCTTGCAGCAACGGCCCAAGCTGGGCAAATGGGATGTTTTGGTCATGCTGTGGCGCTCACTTTGGATGTGACAATCTTTATATGACTCCAGAGCAATACGTCCAGCAAAAAGCCGCCGCATCGGGCAGCAGCTTTTATTACGCTTTTTTGTTTTTACCCAAGGAGCGGCGCGCCGCCATCACGGCTTTCTACGCGTTTTGCCGTGAGATTGACGACGTGGTGGACGAGGTGAGTGACCCTGGCGTGGCCGCGACCAAGCTGGCTTGGTGGCACACCGAGGTGCTCAAGTCCTTCAACGGTGAGCCCACCCACCCGGTGATGAAGGCGCTGATGCCGATGGCGGCCACCTACCGCATCGAGGCGCGGCACCTGCAAGCCGTGATTGACGGCTGCCAGATGGACCTGAGCCAAAACCGTTATCTCGACTTTCCCAACCTGCAGCGTTACTGCCACTTGGTGGCCGGCATTGTGGGCGAAGTGGCAGCGCGCATTTTTGGGCAGACGGATGAAGCCACCACCGCTTATGCCCACAAGCTGGGCCTGGCCTTCCAGCTGACTAACATCATCCGAGACGTGGGCGAGGACGCGATGCGCGGCCGCATTTACCTGCCCGTCAACGAGCTGCAGCAGTTCGACGTGAAGGCGCACGAAGTGCTCAAACGTGAGTATTCCGAGCGCTTCACCGCGCTGATGGCTTTTCAGACGCAGCGGGCCCTGGGCCTGTACGACGAAGCTCTGGCCATGCTGCCCGAGGCCGACCGGCGCACCCAGAAGCCGGGCCTGATGATGGCCAGCATTTACCGCACATTGCTGCGCGAAATTGCGGCGGACAACTACCAGGTGCTGCACCAGCGCGTGAGCCTGACGCCGCTACGCAAGTTCTGGCTGGCGTGGAAAACGCAAGCCTTCAATCAAGTCCAGTGAGCCGCACCCCCTCCAGCCAGCCGCTGCGTGTGGCCATCGTCGGCGCGGGCTGGGCCGGCTGCGCCGCGGCGGTCGAAGCCACCCGGCTTGGCCACCGCGTCACGGTCTTCGAAGCTGCCCGCACACCCGGTGGACGCGCACGGCGCGTGCCTGCAAGCGACTCTCAGCCACCGCTCGACAACGGCCAGCACATCCTGATTGGGGCCTACACCGACACCCTGCAGCTGATGGCGGACATGGGCGTGGACCCGGCGGCTGCCCTGCTGCGCCTGCCGCTGACCCTGCAGGGGCCGGACGGCCGGGGCCTGAAGCTGCCGCGCTGCCCCGCCCCGCTGGACGCGGTGCTGGGCATTGTGATGGCTGGCGGCTGGACTTTGGCCGACAAACTGGCGCTGCTGAAGGTGGCCACGCGCTGGCAGCTGGCCGGTTTTGCCTGCCCGCCGCAGCAAACCGTGGCCGCGCTGTGCCACGCGCTGCCGCCCCGCGTGATGGCGCAGCTGATCGAGCCGCTGTGTGTGTCAGCACTGAACACCCCGGCCGACCGGGCCAGTGGCCAGGTGTTTTTACGGGTGCTTCAGGACTCGATGTTTGCCACCAGCGGCGGATCCAACCTGCTGCTGCCGCGCATTGACCTGAGTGCGCTGCTGCCTGACGCTGCGCTGGCCTGGCTGCTGCAGCGCGGGGGCGCGGTGCAGCTGGGGGCCAGGGTGCAGCGCATTGAAGCCCAGGACGGTAGCTGGCAGGTCGCAGCGGGTAACACCCTGGCGTTCGACCACGTGGTGCTGGCCTGTACGCCGACCGAGGCAGCGCGGCTGGTCACCGGCAGCGGTGTGGCGGCTGATGGCTGGCTGAAGGCCGCGCAGGCGCTGCAGTTTGAAGCCATCACCACCGTGTACGCCCAGGCCAGCGGGGCGCGCCTGCCGCAGCCCATGCTCGCGCTGCCGTCCAGCGCGACAGAACCGGCCCAGTTTGTATTTGACCGGGGCCAGCTTGGCAGCCCGGCTGGTTTGCTGGCGTTTGTGATCAGCGCCAGTGTTGGCGACAGCGCCATGCTCACGGCACAGGTGCTTGAGCAAGCCAGGCGCCAGTTGGGGGCGGCCTTCGGCTGCGGCGCGCTGCACAGCGTGCAAACCATTGTGGAAAAGCGCGCCACCTTCGCCTGCACCGCCGCCCTGCTGCGCCCCGGCACGGCGATTGCTGAGGGCTTGTCAGCCTGCGGTGACTATGTCGAAGGCCCCTACCCCGCCACGCTGGAGGGCGCGGTGCGCTCCGGGCTGGCGGTGGCACGCAGGCTGTAAGTATTGGGACGGGCGGCGGGCATGTCCGCAAGCCGCTCCCAAGCCCTGCAGAGGCTTGTACGGGCCGGTGCAGACCTCCCAAACGCCTCCAGCAGGTGATTTAGGCATCAAACAACGTACTAGCCTTGGTTTTTATTGCCTGTATCGCTATCAAATAAATAGCAAACCTGCAGAGTTACTGCGCCAGGACCTGCACCGCCTGGTAGGCCGGGCGGGCCAGGCAACGCGCCAGCCAGGCCTGAACGGCGGGGCACGGCGCCATCAGCGCCGGGGCGTGGCGCACCCAGGCCAACACGCTGGCCACACACACGTCGGCCACGGTGAAACGGTCACCGGCCAGATACGGCTCTGGCTGGTGTTGGCGCCGGTGTTGCAGGTGTTGCTCCAGCACCCGCAGAGGAGCGGCCAGCCGGCGCTCGGCCTCCAGGGCCAGGGCGGGTTTGCGGCGCTCCACCGGCATCAGGGCGCTGTGCATCAACAACGCCAACGCGTCTTTTTCGCATTCGGTCACGGCCCAGAAGCTCCAGCGCAGCAGCTCGGCCTGCTCTGCCGGGCTGGTGGCCCCCAGCGTCGGCAGGCCCTGTGGGCGGAAGCGGTCGGCCAGGTACAGCGCGCAGGCCATGGACTCCCAGACCACCACGCCGTCGTCGACCACCACGGGGATGTGCCCGTTGGGGTTGATGGCCAAAAACTCGGGGGTGCGGGTGCCGCCGCCCAGGTAGTGCAGGGGGATGTGCTCATAAGCCAGCTGCAGCTCTTGGGCCACCCACAGCGGCCGGGCCGCGCGTGAAGCGGCGGTGCCGTAGATCGTCAGGCTCATCGCGTCACTGCGGCCGGCACGCTACAGCGGCGCGGGCGTGGTGTTGGACGGAAACAGGTCGCACAGCTGGGTCAAGGACTCCACCGTCAGGTGCGGGGTCTGGTCATGCGCCCAAGTGTGGCCGGTGCGATTGACCCACACCGCCTGCATGCCGCAGTTCAGGGCGCCCAGCACGTCGAGCTCGGGGTCATCGCCAATGTGCAGCACCTGGGCTGGCAGCAGGTCCAGCGCCCCCGCAGCGGCGTGAAAAATCCGCGGATCGGGCTTGCCCACGCCGAACTGCTGCGCGCTGATGCTGGCACGAAAGTAGCGGCCCAGGCCGATGCGCTGCACATCGGCGTTGCCGTTGGACACCGCCACCAGCGGGAAGCGGTTGGCCAGAAACTCCAGCCCCAGCAAGGCGTCGTCAAACAGCTGGACGCTGTGGCGGGCCTCGAAAAACACGTTGAATGCGGGGCCAGCCAGTTGGGGGTTTTCACCCGACTGCACCAGCGCCACCCGGATGGCCTCACGCCGGATGGCGCTCAGGTCATGAGCCCATTCAGGGTGGGCTCGCAGCACCTGCTGGCGAATGTCCAGCCGGGCCGCCGAGTTGGAAAACAGCGCTGCGGCCATGGGTGCATGCTGGCCCAGCCACTCGTCGAGCGCTTTTTCTGCCCTCTCGATGGCGGGCCACACGGGCCACAGGGTGTCGTCAAGGTCCAGGGTTATGGCTTCGATGAGCGAGAGGTCAAGCATAGGTAGGCGAGAATAACTGAGGTCAGGTGGGCCGCACAGCACCTGCAGCGCAGAACCGACATGAATATTTGTCATGCGCCAATGCCCGCTGCGGCAAGCGCCCTAGACACCCCTGCACCGCACGCCACCGCTCCTTCATCCACCTCATTGCCAAAGCGCCGACATGTCATTGCTGTCCCCCTTCAAGCCCGAGCCGGCCTTCGCCCACGGCACCGCCCCCGCCAACGCCGGGGGCAGCACCACCGCCATCCTGCTGTGCAACCTGGGCACCCCCGACGCGCCCACCGCGCCCGCGCTGCGCCGCTACCTGGCCGAGTTTTTGAGCGACGCCCGGGTGGTGGAAATCCCCAAGCCGCTGTGGTGGCTGATCCTGCACGGCATCATCTTGCGGGTGCGGCCCAAAAAGTCGGCCGCCAAGTACGCCAGCATCTGGATGAAGGAAGGCTCGCCCCTGAAGGTGTGGACCGAAAAACAGGCCACCATGCTGCGCGGCTACATGGCGGTTCGCGGCCACAACGTGGACGTGCGCTACGCCATGCGTTACGGCAACCCGTCGATCGCCTCGCAGCTGGAGCAGCTCAAGGCTGACGGCGTGACGCGTGTGCTGATCCTGCCGGCCTACCCGCAGTACAGCGCTGCCACCACCGCCAGCGTGTTTGACGCGGTCTATGCCTGGGCAGCCGTCACACGGCGCATTCCCGAGTTCCGGTTTGTCAACCACTACCACGACGCGCCGGGCTACATCAATGCGCTGGCCGCCAGCGTGCGCGCCCACTGGATGAAAAACGGCCAGGCCGACAAGCTGGTCATGAGTTTTCATGGCGTACCGCAGCGCACGCTGATGCTGGGCGACCCCTACCACTGTGAATGCCACAAGACCGCGCGCCTGCTGGCCGAAAGGCTGGGCCTGGCCAAAGACCGCTACCAGGTCACCTTCCAGTCACGCTTTGGCCGTGCCAAATGGCTGGAACCCTACACCGAGCCCACATTGATCAAGCTGGCCCAGGGCGGCCTGAAAACGGTGGACCTGATCTGCCCTGGTTTTACCGGCGACTGCCTGGAGACGCTGGAAGAAATCAACATGGAAGCGCGTGAGGCGTTTTTGCACGCGGGCGGCCAAGCCTTCAGCTACATCCCCTGCCTGAACGACAACCCGGAATGGCTGGCTGCGCTGGCCGACTTCAGCGCCCAGCACCTGGCAGGCTGGCCAACGGCCAAGGCCGACGCCAGCGAGCTGGCCGCGTCACGCGCAGCGGCGCTGGCGCTGGGCGCGGCGAAGTAAACCCGCTTTTACGAGCCTGACGCTACTACGGCAGTTCGGCAGTTACTCAATTAGGCTGCCATCTCGCGGCTGTAAGACCGGCTGGCGTCCACCAGCATGCGGGTGTAGGCGTGTTGCGCGGCGTTGTTGCACAGCGCCTGGGTGCTCAGTGTCTCCACGATCCGGCCATGCTGCATCACGGCCACCTGGTCACACAGGTGGGCCACCACGCCCAAGTCATGGCTGACCATCAGGTAAGTCAGGCCGTCGCGTTCGCGCAGGTCGGCCAGCAGGTTCAGGATCTCCGCCTGCACTGACACGTCCAGCGCTGAAGTCGGCTCGTCCAGCAGCAGCACGCGTGGCTCCAGGATCAGGGCGCGGGCAATGGCCACGCGCTGGCGCTGGCCACCCGACAGCTGGTGCGGGTAGCGAAAGCGAAAACTGCTGTTCAGCCCGACCTTGGCCAGGATGCTGTCGATGCGTTCACTTGCCCCGTCCATGCCGTGGATGCGCAGCGGCTCGGCCAGCACGGTGTGAACAGTGTGGCGCGGGTGCAGCGAACCATAGGGGTCCTGGAACACCATTTGCACCTGGCGGCACTGCGCCAGCTTTTGAGCCCGGCTCAGCTTGCGCCCCAGCACCTGGCCGCCAATGTGCAGCTGCCCGCTCCAATCCATGTACTGCCCAGCCAGGCAACGCAGCACCGTGGTTTTGCCGGAGCCGGATTCACCGACCAGCCCGAAGGACTGGCCAGCCTGCACCTGCAGATTCACGTGATGGAGCACGTTGACAGCACCAAAATTCAGGTGCAGCGCGTTGACGTTGATCATGGTCATGAAAACCTCTTTGAGCTTTTTTTCAGGCCGTGAGCCAGGCAGGGTCACGTTGCAGGATCGGCAGGCGCGCACGGCGCTGGTCCAGGCTGGGCAGCGCACTGAGCAGGCCCCGGGTGTAGGGGTGCTGGGCATGGTCCAGGTCGGCGGCGGCAATGCTTTCGACCACCCGCCCGGCGTACATCACCAGCACGCGGTCGCAAAAATGCCGCACCAGGTTCAGGTCGTGGCTGATGAAAACCAGCCCGAGGCCGCGCTGGCCCACCAGGTCGTCTAACACGGCCAGCACCTGCAGGCGCACTGACACGTCCAGGGCCGAGGTGGGCTCATCGGCAATCAGGATCTCGGGCTCTGTGATCAGCATCATGGCAATCATGATGCGCTGGCCCATGCCGCCCGAGACCTCGTGCGGGTACAGGTTGAACACCCGCTGCGGCTCGCGGATGCGCACCGACTCCAGCATGGCCAGCGCGCGCTCATAGGCCTCAGCCCGCAGCACGCGGTTGTGCGCCAGGTAGGCCTCGGCGATCTGCTGGCCCACGCGCACCACCGGGTTCAGCGAGTACTTGGGGTCTTGCATGATCATGGACATGCGCTTGCCGCGAATGGCCTGCATGGTCTTGGGTTTGGCGTCCAGCAGGTCGATGTCGTCGAAGGCCAACTTGCGCGCTTCGATCTGGGCGCTGCGCGGGTGCAGCTTGAGCAGGGCCCGGCCCACGGTGGACTTGCCGGAGCCTGACTCGCCCACGATGGCCAGCTTTTCGCGCGACAGGTTGAACGACACACCGCGCACGGCGTGCATGGGGCCGTCGGGCGTGGCGAAGCGGATGTGCAGGTCTTCGACTTGCAGCTTGGGGGCAGAAATGTTGTGCATGGCGGGGTTACTCATTGCGGGGGTCGAGCACATCCCGCAGGCCATCGCCCAGCAGGTTGAAGGCCAGGCTGACCAGCATGATGGCCGCGCCGGGCGTGGCCACCAGCCACCAGCACTCCATCATGTAGCGGCGGCCGCTGGAGATCATGGCGCCCCACTCGGGCAGCGGGGGCTGGGCGCCCAGACCCAGAAAGCCCAGACCGGCGGCGGTCAGGATCACGCTGGCCATGTTCATGGTCAGGCGCACCACCACCGACGACAGCAGCATGGGGGCGATGTAGCGCAGCAGGATGCGGCTGCTGGACGCGCCTTGCAGCTGGGCCGCCACCACGAAATCGGCGTAGCGCAGCGACAGGGTTTCGGCCCGTGCCAGCCGGGCAATCGGCGGCCAGGAGGTCAGCGCGATGGCGATCACCGCGTGGTCCAGCCCCGGGCCCAGGGCGGCCACGAAGGCCAGCGCCAACACCAAACTGGGAAAGGAGATGAAGATGTCGGTCACCCGCATGAACAGGTTGTCCACCCAGCCACCAAAGTAGCCGGAAATGCTGCCCACCGCCAGCCCCACCGGCCCCACGATCACCGTCACCAGGGCAATGATGTAGAGCGAGATGCGCGAGCCATGCACCAGGCGGCTGAACACGTCGCGGCCATATTCGTCAGTGCCGAACCAGTGGGCGCTGCCGGGGGCCTGCAGCGCCTGGCCCAGGTCCTGGGCCAGCGGGTCATGGGTGGCGATAAGCGGGGCCAGCAGGGCCACCATCATCAGCGCCAACACCACCAGCAGGCCGGCCACGGTCATGGGGTTGTGCAGCAGCCGCTGCAGGGTGCGGCGGGCGCTTTGCAGCCAAGCCTGGCCCGCCGTCTGGGGCGTGGCGGCGGCAGTCTTGTTGGTTTTGTCAGATAAGGTCAGGGCAGCCATCAGCGGGTCCTCGGGTCAAACACGTGGTACAGGGCGTCGGACAGCAGGTTCAGCGTGACGAAGATCACTCCCACCACCAGCACGCAGCCCATCACGGCGTTCATGTCACCCAGCAGCAGGCTGCTGGTCAGGTACTGGCCAAAGCCGGGCCAGGCGAAGACGGTTTCGATCAGCACCGCGCCTTCGAGCAGGCTGCCGTAGGCCAGGGCCACGATGGTCAGCAGCTGCACCAGGATGTTGCGGAACGCATGGCCCCAGACGACACCGCGCTCGGACAGGCCTTTGACCCGCGCCGTGGTGATGTACTCCTGTGACAGCTGCGCCAGCATGAAGCTGCGCGTCATGCGGCTGATGTAGGCCATGGAGTGCAGGCCCAAAATGCAGGCGGGCAGCACCAAGAACTTCAGCGCGCTGCGAAACACCTCCCACTCGCCCGCCAGCGCCGCATCCACCAGCAGCAGGCCGGTGCGCGGCACCACCAGGCCATCGAACGCCAAGTCCACCCGTCCGGCGCCACCGGCCCAGCCCAGCCATGCGTAGAACACCAGCAGGCCCATCATGCCGAACCAGAACACCGGGGTGGAATAGCCAAACAGGCTGACAACGCGCACCACGTGGTCGGCCAGGCGACCCCGCCGGGTGGCGGCAAACACGCCCAGCGGCACGCCCACACCGGTTCCCAGCAAGATGGCCATCGTGGCCAGCTCGATGGTGGCGGGCAGCACGCGGGCCAGGTCGTCGGTCACCTTGTGGCCGGTCAGCAGGGCGTGGCCCAGGTCGCCGTGCAGCAGGTCGCGCAGGTAGTAGGCAAACTGCACCGGCAGCGGCCGGTCCAGGCCGAGCTGCTGGTAGACCTGGTCATAGGTGGAGCGGTCTGCGTCGGGGCCGACGATGGACAGCACCGGGTCCAGCGGCATGACACGGCCGATGACGAAGGTCAGCAGCAGCAGGCCCAGCAGGGTCAGCACCACGCTCAGCAGGCGCTGGGCAAGTGCACGAGGGGTTGAAGTGGTCACGGATGTGTCTCCAGGGAAGGGGCACCCAACGCCTTAGCGCTGCTTGCTCACATCGCGCAGTCGGGTGGTGGCTGAGGGGTGGCCCAAGTAGCCGCGCACGTCCTTGCGCAACACCACGGTGTCCACCATCTGCGAGAACGGCTGGATCGCGCCCACCTGGGTGTCATACAGCTTCTGGGCTTGCTGGTAGTCGGCGGTTTGCTTGGCTTCGTCGCGCTCGACCTCTGCTTTTTCGATCAGTTGGTTCAGCTCGGGGCTGAAGAACGAGGTGCGCCAGCCCTGGAAGTTGGTGAGCTTGGCCGCGTCGCTGTTGTCCGGGTTGTAGACCAGGGCGCGAAGGCTGGAATGCGGATGGGGTTCGACCCCGCCGCCGCCACGGCCCACCAGAATTTCAAAGTTGCGCTCGCGCATGGCGCCATACACCTGGTTGCCCGTGCCGGACAGCACGCTGGCTTCGATACCGGCCTTGGCCAGGGTGGCCTGCAGGCTGGTGGCGATGTTGATGAACGGCGGGTCGGCCAGCACGCGGATAGTGGTCTTGAAGCCGTTGGGGAAACCGGCTTCGGTCAGCAGCTTCTTGGCCGCTGCCACATCCAGCTTGTAGCCGGGGCTGGGCAGGCTGGCGGGCAGACCCATTTGCACCGGGCGCTGCTGCGGCACGCCGTAGTTGGGCATCACCGTGCTGTTGATGCCGTCGTAGTCGATCAGGCTGCGCATCGCCAGGCGCACGCGCTTGTCGGCAAACTTGGGGTCTTTCATGCTCACGGCCACGTAGTACAGCGTGCCCCGGCGCACCGGCTGCACCACCGCGTCGGCGTTTTTCTTCATGGACTCGATATCGGGCACCGACATGCCAGAGGCCACGTCCAGGTCGCCGCGCTCCAGCATCAGCCGCAGCGACTGGGACTCGGTCATGTGGCGCATGATGACGCGCTTGAGCTTGGCAGGGCCGCGCCAGTAGCCGTCGAAGCGGTTCATCAGCAGGGCGTCCTTGGCGCGCCAGTCGGCCAGCGCAAACGGGCCAGACCCGGCGGCATGGGTGGTCAGCCAGGCCGCACCCATGTCGCCGTTCTTGTCGTTTTCCATGACCTTCTTGCGGTCCAGCACCACAGAGCTGACCGAGGTGGCCAGGGTGTAGAGCACCATTTTTGGATCGGTAGGCTCGGGCAGGTCGATCACCAGGGTGGTGGCGTCCGGCGCGCGGATGGCTTTGTCCACGTTCTGGGCGCTGAAGCCGTAACTCTTCCAGGGCGAGGCCATGGCCAGGTTCAGCTTGAGCACGCGCTGCAGCGACCAGGC
>JBJXEI010000045.1:0-27261 GCA_046154065.1 Polaromonas sp.
GGCCGATCTGGTCGAAGCCGCTGCCGAGCTGAAGGCCGCCGGGATCGATGTGGACTGGATTGCCGCCGATTGCTCCAAGGAAGCCGACATCCGCGCGCTGGGCGACGAAGCCATCAAGCGCATGGGCAACGTCGATATTTTGGTCAACAACGCGGGCGCGGCCTGGGGTGCCCCGGCCGAAGACCACCCGGTCGAGGCCTGGGACAAGGTCATGAATGTCAACATTCGCGGCTACTTCATCCTGAGCCAGCACATCGCCAAACACAGCATGATTCCCCGCGGAACCGGGCGCATCATCAACGTGGCGTCCATCGCTGGCCTGGGCGGCAATCCGCGCGAAATGACCACCGTGGCCTACAACACGTCCAAGGGGGCGGTGGTCAACTTCACGCGCGCTCTGGGCTGCGAATGGGGCGCGTACAACATCACGGTCAACGCGATTTGCCCGGGCTTTTTCCCCAGCAAGATGACCATGGGCACGCTCAAGGCCATGGGCGAGGAAAAGCTGGCGTCCCACGCGCCGCTGGGCCGCCTGGGAGATGACGAAGACCTGAAAGGCCTGTGTGTGCTGTATGCCTCCGACGCGGGCAAACACATCACCGGCCAATGGCTGGCGGTGGACGGCGGCGTGAGCTCTGTCACCGGCGGCTGAACATGACGGACCTCAGCTTCGGTACAGAGATTCCCTTTGTCAGCCACCTGGGTTTTGCGCTGGAGCTGTTTGAGGGGGGCGAGTCGGCCATTGGCTACACGCCGCAGCCTGAACACCTGAACTCGTTTGCAGTCACGCACGGTGGTGCCTGCATGACCCTGCTGGACGTGACCATGGCGGTGGCCGCCCGCAGCGTGCAAAAAGAGATGGGTGTGGTCACCATCGAGATGAAAACCAGCTTCATGCGGCCCGCGCCCGGCGACGGCAGCCGCCTGACGGCCAAAGGGCGGCTGATTCACCGCACCGCCACGCTGGCTTTCACCGAGGCCACGCTGTTTGACGCGCAGGGCAGGGCATGCACCCACGCCACTGGCACCTTCAAGTACGTCAAACGCCTGGTCACGGGCCCCAGAACAGCGAATGATTTGAGCCCGGCAGCCGCTGCCGGGGTTTTGTCGACCGACTGAGCTTTTTTTTGCTTTTTTAAGCCTTTCAGCGCACCAGCCCACGGTTTAATTGCCTGGGCAGCTATTTATTCGATAGCGATCATTTCCTCATCCATTCAAGGAGCACCCCATGCCCAGCAACCAACAAGTCCTGCTCGACAACCGCCCCACCGCCGAAGCCGTGGCCAGCAATTTCAAACTCGTGACCACCGACACCCCCGCGTTGCAAGCGGGCCAGGTACTGGTGCGCCACCACTTTTTGAGCCTGGACCCCTACATGCGCGGCCGCATGAATGACAGCAAGAACTACGCAGCGGCCCAGGGCTTGGGGGAAGTCATGATCGGCGGCACCGTGGGCGAGGTGGTCGAAAGCCTCAACGGCAAGTTTGCGGTGGGCGACAAGGTGGTCGGCATGGGCGGCTGGCAGCAGTACAGCGTGGTCAGCGCCGACGTGGTGGGCGCGCTGCGCAAGGTGGACACCACCCACGTGCCGCTGTCGCATTACCTCGGTGCGGTGGGCATGCCGGGCGTCACCGCTTACTACGGCCTGGTCCACATCATTGAGCCCAAAGCGGGCGAAACCGTCGCCATCAGCGCGGCCACGGGGGCGGTGGGCAGTGCATTTGCAGCGCTGGCCAAAGCGCGCGGCTGCCGTGTCATTGGCATTGCGGGTGGCCCGGACAAATGCAAGTACGCCGTTGATGAGCTGCACTTTGACGCCTGTGTCGACTACAAACTGCACAACACGGCCGAGTCCCTGTCAGAGGCACTCAAGGCCGTCTGCCCCAAAGGCATTGACGGTTATTTTGAAAACGTCGGTGGGCTGGTGCTCAACGCCGTGCTGCCGCTGATGAACGACTTCGGCCGCATCGCGGTGTGCGGCATGATTTCTGGCTACGACGGCCAGCCCACACCGATCACCCACCCCATGTTGATTCTGCGCAGCCGCCTGAAGGTGCAGGGTTTCATCGTGTCCGAGCACATGCACATCTGGCCCGCCGCGCTCAAGGAGCTGGGCACGCTCGTGGGCACCGGCCAACTGAAACCCCGTGAGTCGGTGGCCCACGGCATTGAAGCCGCACCCGAAGCGTTTTTGGGCCTGCTCAAAGGCAAAAACTTCGGCAAACAAGTCGTCAAACTGGTTTGAAAGGGCTCCGTCATGGCTGACATCATTCTTCATCACTACCCCACCTCGCCGTTTGCCGAGAAAACCCGGCTCATGCTGGGCTACAAACAGCTGCCGTGGAAGTCGGTCATCATCCCGTCCATCATGCCCAAGCCTGATGTGGTGGCGCTGACGGGCGGCTACCGCAAAACACCGGTGCTGCAGATCGGTGCCGACATTTACTGCGACACCGCGCTGATCGCCGACGTGCTGGAACACTTGCAACCCGAGCCTAGCTTCTACCCCGCGCACAGCAAGGGCATGGCACGCACGCTGGCGCATTGGGCTGACAACACGCTGTTCTGGGCCGCCATGGCCTACAACCTGCAGCCCAAGGGCTTTGCGCACATGTTTGCCCGCGTGCCGCCCGAGGCGGCCAAAGCCTTCGCCGAAGACCGCAAGGCCATGAGCAGCGGCATGATGCGCCTGCGCCCGGCCGACGCCGCCGGGGCCTACCGGTCCTACCTGCGGCGCTTGTCCGACATGCTGGACGACCACCCATTTTTGCTCGGTGATGCGCCCTGCATCACTGACTTTGCGATGTTCCACCCGCTGTGGTTCACCCGCGTCAACACGCCCGTGGTGGCCGATATTTTTGACGCCACCCCCGCTGTGCTGGCGTGGATGGAACGCATGGCCGCCATCGGCCACGGCACGATGGAAAAATTCAGCGCTGCCGAAGCGATTGCCGTTGCCGCCGCAGCCACGCCCGCCGCCCTGCATGACGAGCCTTTTCGGGACGAGCACGGCATTGCGCTGGGCAGCCCCGTCACCGTCAGCGGTGAAAGCTTTGGCCCCGAGCCGACGACGGGCGAGCTGATCGCCGCCACGCGCATGCACTACACCCTGCGCCGCACGGACGAGCGGGCGGGCACGGTGCATGTGCATTTCCCGCGCATTGGCTACCAACTCAAGGCCGCCTGACTTTCCCTCTACTTCTTCACGACCCCGATGACCGCTGATACCCCGACCTTCACCGAAACCGACATCACCTGGGCGTTCGAGCCCTTTGACAATCTGCCACTGCGCACCCTGTACGAGGTGCTGCAGCTGCGCAGCGAGGTGTTTGTGGTCGAGCAGGCCTGCATTTTTCAGGACCTGGACGGCGCGGACGACCAAGCCACGCACCTGCTGGGCCGCTCAGGCGGGCAGCTGGTGGCGTATGCGCGGTGTTTCCCGGCGGGCGTGAAGTACGCCGAAGCCAGCATTGGCCGCGTCATCACCCGCAGCAGCGCGCGAGCGTCAGGCATGGGCCATGTGCTGATGCAGCACGCCATTGACGCCATTCACAGCCACTGGGGCACATCGCCGATCCGCATTGGCGCGCAGGCCCGGCTGGAGAAGTTCTACAACCGGCACGGCTTTGCCAAGGCCGGCCCAGTGTACGACGAAGACGGGATCGACCACATCGAAATGGTTCGTCCCGCCCGAATCTGACGAAACCGCAATCAAAAAACCCTGACGGAGACAAAAATGATCACTGATTTCAAAGGCAAAACCGCCGTGCTCACCGGCGCAGGCTCGGGCTTTGGCCTGGAATGCGCCCGCATTGCGGCCCACCACGGCATGAACGTGGTGCTGGTCGATGTGCAGCAGGACGCACTCGACGCCGCCGACGCCGAGATCAAGGCGCTGGGCGTGCCCACGCTGGCCTTCAAGCTCGACGTGTCCAGCGCCGACCAGATGCAAGCCATGGCCACCGCCGTGTTCGAGCGCTTCGGCGCGCCGCACCTGGTGTTCAACAACGCGGGCGTGGGTTCCGGCGGCCTGATCTGGGAAAACACGCTGAAAGACTGGGAGTGGGTGCTGGGCGTCAACGTGATAGGTGTGGTGCACGGCCTGCGCAACTTCACCCCCATGATGCTGGCCGCCGCTGCCGCCGACCCCGCCTGGCAGGGCCACATCGTCAACACCGCCAGCATGGCCGGGCTGCTGAACGCGCCCAACATGGGGGTCTACAACGTCAGCAAGCACGCGGTGGTGTCCCTGACCGAGACGCTGTACCAGGACCTGCAACTGGTCACCGACCAGGTGGGTGCCAGCGTGTTGTGCCCGTTTTTTGTGGCCACCGGCATCGCCCAAAGCCACCGCAACCGCCCTGACGAACTGAAAGCCGCCAGGCCGACCAAAAGCCAGCTGATTGGCCAGGCCATGACCGGCAAGGCCGTGGACTCGGGCAAGGTCAGCGCGGCGGACGTGGCTGCCATGGTGTTTGACGCGGTCGCCGCCAACCAGTTCTACATCTACAGCCACCCCAAGGCCATCAAGTCGGTGCAGACCCGGATGGAAGACGTGCTGCAAAGCCGCAACCCGACCGACCCGTTCGCGGGCAAGCCGGAGATTGGCGCGCAACTGAAGGCTGCGCTGCGGGCTGCTTGAGACAGCGCCAGCACTGACGGGCGGCGGCCTGCACAATCGTTGGACTTGTTCAATTTTTCAGGCCGATTCATGACCGCTCAACCTACTTCTGCTTTTTCTCGCCGCCAGGCCCTGGCGATCCTGACCGCCAGCTGCGCCGTCCTGGTAGCCTGCAAGGACGCGCCCGCGCCGCCGGACGCCGCCAAACCCGCAGCAGCCACCGTGTCGGTGGCCGCCGTGGCCCAGGACGCCACCGGGTTCTCCGCCGGCAGCGCCATGAGCGCACGGGTGGTGTATGTGTTTTTTGATGCGCAGTGCCCCCACTGCAGTGCCCTGTGGCGCGCCGCCCAGCCGCTGACGGCGCAAGCCCGCTTTGTGTGGATTCCGGTCCAGCTACTCAACGACACCAGCCGCACCCAGGGGGCCGCGCTGCTGGCCGCTGCGGACCCGGTGGCGGCGATGAACGCGCATGAAGCGTCAATGCAGGCCGGCACGGGCGGCATTGCCAGCGCCGGGGCCGAAGCCCAGCTGGCCGCGGTAGCCAAAAACACCGCGCTGTTCAACCGCTTGGGGTTTGCGTCCATCCCCACCATCGTCGGCACCCACGCGCAAACCGGGGCGCTGGTGACGCAGGAAGGCGCCATGCCCACGGCTGCGTTGGCCAATTTGCTGGGCCTGCAGGTGCCTGCGGCCTGAGCGCTGTGGCCGTGCAAGCCAGCAGCGGCGGGCTGGATGCATGTCAACTACACGGCCAAAAAAGCACTGAAATTTAACCCTCAGGTTAAATTTTGGGTGTTGACAGTGGATTGACGTCGGATTTTAAGGCCGAATTGCCCGCCGGCCTAGGCAATCATTGCCTGGTCTGCTATAGATTTAATAGCGTTAAGAGCCACGGCGCAAAACCCTGGATGGAACGCGCTATGGCCACCCCCGCGTGAACCTGCCGCGAATGTGACGCCGCAGTGACGGTAAAGAGGTACTTGTCCTACCCGGCAATGCTCTGTGAACTTCCACGCCCGGCAAGCCCTGTGCGTCACGCTTCACGGATGGCATGTTGTGCGTCTTCTTGGTGGGTGGTTCTACCTGCCAAGCAAAGCGCACAAGCTCAATTCCAGGAGACAACCACGCATGAATCTACCGCTTTCGATGACCTCAAACCACCACGTTGATGGTGGCAGCACCGCCACTTTTTCACCTTTTCACGAACGGCTGACCCAGCCGTGGCGTCAGATTCCTTCCGCCGCACGGGACGCCATGTACCGCACGCTGGGTGGCCGCTCATTGGCGCCGCTGCCCGCCAACCCGCAGGTCCGGTTTCCAAGACACCAGCCTGAACGCGCAGTGGTGCACACCGAGTCGGCATCGGAAGACATGCCGTTTCAACCCACGCTGCCCGCCGCCCCCCCGCTCGCCGTCAGCGACTACCCAACACCGCTGGGGTTTGTGGCCCTGCTGTCGGCCTACCGGCCCACCGGGGGCGTGGTGCGCGCTGACGATTTGAGTCGCTCCCTGCGCTCGGAGGAGCCCGGCCACCTGACCAATCTGGCCAGGCGGCTGGTGTCGGGGGCGATATTGAGTTTCTCGTGGCGCCAAACCCTGTGGGTGCCCCTGTTCCAGTTTGAGGCAGGCAGCAGCGCTGTTCGGCCAGCGGTGGCCCAGGTGATGGGTGAGCTGCAAGGCGCTTTTGACAGCTGGGAGATGGCGGTGTGGTTTGTCCAGCCCAATTCATCGCTCAAGGCGATGCGTCCGCTGGACATGCTGGGCCAGCAGGACGCTGAGGTGTTGCAGGCCGCCCGCGTCGACCGGTTTGTGGCGATGGGCTGAGGCCCTGCCAATCGACTGCCGAATCAGATCGGCAACTGGTCAAACAGCTCGTAGGTGTTTTTCAGCCATATCTTCACGCGCTGGCGCTCCAGCAGGCCCAGGGCCGCGTCGCTGTCCTTGTCGTGAATGGCTTTCCAGAAGCTGGTGTTGCTGGCGTCGATCTTGCGCATGCTGGCGTCATGCAGGCGGGGCAGTTCCAGCACGCTTGCACCGTGGCTTTCGGCCCGTTTCAGCGCGGTGGACGCTTTGAGCAGCGC
The DNA here is from genome assembly GCA_046154065.1 of Polaromonas sp. Lineage (GTDB taxonomy): Bacteria > Pseudomonadota > Gammaproteobacteria > Burkholderiales > Burkholderiaceae_C > Polaromonas. The sequence continues at coordinate 6,703 of JBJXEI010000045.1, forward strand.
AAAGTTGGAACCGCGTCCGTGGTTTTGCACCACGATGTAGTTGGGGCCGTAGCCGTAGGTGTCGAGCAGGCGGTCCAGCAGGTCCACGGCGTCTTTGCCATCGTCCATGACGTGCCAGAAGTTGACCATGATGCCCATCTCCAAGAACAACTCGATCAACCCGGCGTCCTGAATCCACTTGGCCAATGGCGCTGACGTTTGCGCAGCCAGGTCAACCAGCACAGTCTGGTTGGGGTTGTCTTCAAACGCGCTGACGATCAGGTCCAACCCTTCAAAGCTGTCAACCACCACCGGGGACGCGTAGTCGGCATAAAACCGGTTGAAGGAATGGTGGGAGCGGTCAGTGTCAAACCCGGTGAAAGGCATGCCCTTGTCAATCAGGTACTGGGCCAGCAGCCGTGCCGTGACGGATTTGCCCACGCCGCCTTTTTCGCCACCGATGAAATTGATTGAAGCCATGAAAAATTCCTTTGTGGTGTTGAGGGGTGCTTTGTTGCAGTGCAGTAATTCTAGAAGTGGTTCAGGTCACACAGCTTCAAAATAGAACCCGGCTGCGGATGGTGCCTGGCACGGCGGCCAGCTTGGCCAGTGCGGTGTCGGAATGCGCGGCGTCAATGTCGATCACCACGTAGCCCACGGCCTCGTTGGTTTGCAAAAACTGCGAGCAAATGTTGATGTGGTTGTCTGAAAACACCTTGTTCACCTCCGACAACACGCCTGGCACGTTGCGGTGGATGTGCAGCAGCCGGTGTTTGCCGGGGTGGGCGGGCAGGGCGACTTCGGGGAAGTTGACGGACGAGGTGGAGGTGCCGTTGTCGCTGTACTTGACGAGCTTTTCCGCCACTTCGATGCCGATGTTTTCCTGCGCCTCCAGCGTGGAGCCGCCGACATGCGGCGTCAAAATCACGTTGTCCAGCCCGCGCAGGGGGGACTCGAAGGTGTCTTTGTTGCTGCGCGGCTCGATGGGGAACACGTCAATGGCGGCGCCCAGCAGCTTTTTGGCGCGCAGCGCGTCGGCCAAAGGTTCAATTTCAACCACCGTGCCGCGTGAGGCGTTGATGAACACGCTGCCGGGCTTCATCGCCGCGATTTGCGCTGCGCCGATCATCCACTGCGTGGCCTGGGTTTCGGGCACATGCAGGCTGACGACATCGGACTGCGCCAGCAAGTCCTCCAGGCGCGCCACCTGCCGTGCATTGCCCAGCGGCAGCTTGGTCACCACATCAAAAAACACCACTTGCATGCCCAGCGCCTCGGCCAGCACCGACAGCTGCGTGCCAATGGAGCCGTAGCCGACGATGCCCAGCGTCTTGCCGCGGATTTCGAACGAGTTGTCAGCCGACTTCAGCCAGCCACCGCGGTGCGCCACCGCACTTTTCTCGGGCACGCCGCGCAGCAGCAAAATCGCTTCGGCCAGCACCAGCTCAGCCACCGAGCGGGTGTTGGAAAACGGTGCGTTGAACACGGCAATGCCTTTTTCACGCGCAGCGACCAAATCCACCTGGTTGGTGCCAATGCAAAAGCAGCCAACCGCAGCGAGCTTGTTCGCGTGGGCAAACACCTCGGCCGTCAGCTGCGTGCGGGAGCGGATACCGACAAAATGCGCGTCGGCTATCTTGGCCAGCAGCTCGTCGCCTTCCAGTGCACCGGTCAGGCTTTCGATGTTGGTGTAGCCGGCGGCGTGCAACACGTTGATGGCGGACGGGTGAATGCCTTCGAGCAGCAGGAACTTGATCTTGTTTTTGTCGGTAGACGTTTTGAGCATGGTGGTCTGGAAAATTAAAACCGGGCAGGCCGCACGGGCAGCGCGCCCAGTAGTTGACAAGGAAAGTAGGGCATCAGTATGGCGCAAAGCGCACAGCCTTCTGCACCAAAAGAGGTTAAACCCTGATGGCCACGCGCCTGCAGCCTGTGTTCGCAGCCATCTTTTAGCTCAAATCACCCACCAGCCTAGGCTTTGCTTGCCTGTCTTGCTATGGTTTAAGGAGTGGTGTGGGCGCAAAACGCTCTGACGCGACCCAAGTGTCGGCCATCCACGCCGGGTATTCCGGGGGCAGGGTGCTGACGCTGCTCATCGCCGCCAGCTCATCTGCCGTCAGCTTGAGTGCCACCGCGCCCAGGTTGTCGTTGAGCTGGTCCAGGTGCTTCACGCCGATGATGACCGACGTGACCACCCGCTGGTGCAGCAGCCAGGCCAGCGCGACCTGCGCGACCGACGCCTGATGCGCCTGCGCGATCAGCTGCATCGCGTCAATGCAGGCCCAGGCGCGCGCCGCGTCCACGGGCGGGAAGTCCAGCTTGGCGCGGCGTGTGCCTTCGGCAGCCGCGTCATCCCGCGTGACCTTGCCGGCCAGCAAGCCGCCGGCCAGCGGGCTCCACACCAGCAAACCCAGTTGCTGGTCGGCCAGCATGGGGGTGATTTCACGCTCCAGGTCCCGACCGGCAACGCTGTAGTAGGCCTGCAGGCTTTCAAAACGCACCCGGCCCAGCCTTTCTGCGGCGGCATTGGCTTTGACCATCTGCCAGGCGCGCGCATTGCAGCAGCCCACGTAGCGGACCTTGCCTTGTGTCACCAGGTCGTCCAGGGCGCGCATGGTTTCTTCGACGGGTGTCACGGTGTCAAAGCCGTGCAGTTGGTACAGGTCGATGTAGTCGGTGCCCAGGCGTTTCAGGCTGGCGTGCACCGCGTCCATGAGGTGGCCGCGCGACGCGCCTCGGTCATTGGGGCCAGGGCCCATGCCGGCATAGGCCTTGGTGGCCAGCACCAGGTCACTGCGCTGAATGCCCAGGTTTTTGATCGCCTGTCCGGTGATGGTCTCCGCCCGTCCGCGCGAATAGACATTGGCCGTGTCGATGAAGTTGACGCCTGCGTCCAGCGCGCGGCCGATGAGCTGGTCAGCCTCGGGTTGCTGTACCGAGCCCATGACGCTGAACACCGCATCACCGCCAAAGGTCATGGTGCCCAGACACAGCTCGGACACCATCAGGCCGGTGCGGCCCAGTTGTTTGTATTGCATGATTTTTCCCCCATGGATGACGCCAAAAACAGCGCGATGGTGGGACTGTAAAAGCGCGTCATTGCATTTACTAGTCGTCATAATCTGCATGAACTCATGAATAAAATACAGCAATGAAACGAGACGAACTCAATGACCTGGCCGCCTTCATGCTGGTGGCCGACGAGATGAGCTTCACCAAGGCCTCGGCCCGTCTGGGCATGTCAGCGTCAGCGCTCAGCCATGCGATGAAGGCGCTGGAAGCGCGGCTCGGGGTGCGTTTGCTGGCCCGCACCACCCGCAGCGTGCGCGCCACGGAGGCTGGCGAGCAACTGCTGCGCACGCTGCGGCCCGCGTTCAAGGACATCAGCGCCGAGCTGATGGCGCTGGGTGAAATGCGCGACAAACCGGCCGGCACCGTGCGCATCACCACCTTTCGCTACGCTGCCATGCACGTGCTGTGGCCGGTGTTGCCAGCGTTTTTGGCAGCCCACCCGGATGTCAGGGTGGAGGTGAGCATCGACGACGGCCTGACGGACATCGTGGCCAGCGGTTTTGACGCGGGCATCCGTTTCGGTGAGAAAGTGGACAAGGACATGATCGCGCTGCGGGTCGGGCCTGACCTGCGTTTTGCCATCGTCGCCACGCCTGCTTACTTTGCCGCCCATGGCGCGCCGAAGACGCCGCAGGCGCTGTCAGAGCACCGCTGCATCAACTACCGTTTTGCCAGCGGCGGTGGGCTGTACGCCTGGGAATTTGAAAACGCCGGGCGGCCGTTTCAGGTCAAGGTGGACGGGCCGCTGGTGTTCAACGACGGCGACATGATCCTGCAAGCCGCGCTGGCAGGGCAGGGCGTGGCCATCATTTATGAGCGAGACATCGAGGCGCACGTGGCCAGTGGCCGACTGGTGCGGGTGCTGCAGGACTGGTGCCCCACCTTTCCAGGCTGCTACCTCTACCACCCCAGCCGCCGCCAGACACCCCCGGCACTGACCGCGTTGATGGCGGCCCTGCGTGAGCGCGCAAAAACGCTGTGACCTGCATCACGGGGTGCGGGTGTCAGGGCGGGTGTGCCGCACAGGCCGCCTTGATCTGCCGCCAGCCTGCACGCCCCATCACTTTGACGCGGCTTTTCAGCCGACGCGCCAGCTGCCAGGGCCGGCTGGCGCGGGCACGGTCCAGCAGTTGGTCTTTCCAGCGTTTCCAGGGGGTGTACAGGCGCGCAAACCAGGGCATGCGCATCAGCGCGGGGTGCGTCAGCTGAAACAGCCGCGCGGCAATGGCGGTACCAGCCAGCTTGGCCGCCACGATCATGCACAAGCCAAGGGCAACATGCCCCTGGCCAAACAGGTAAAGCGCCAGCAGCTTGATGGGCACCAGGGCCACAACCGGCACCCCGAAGACCAGCAGTGACGCCCACGGCGGCAGGTGTACAATTCGCTGCTCCAGCCGGCCCCACCAGGGCAGGCGGCCCAGTGCGGCAAAGGCCTTGGCCAGCGGCTGCCAACCCCACTCTTCAAACAAAAGAAAAAGCAGCACGGGCGCAAGCAGCAAAGCGCGAACTGATTTTTTAAGATGATTCAGAATTTTTAATCCTTCACGTCGGGAAACTGCGTTATTTTCAGGTGTCCAGGTTATGCAGAAAAATCATCGACTTTGTCAATGTGTCACCAGGGGTATCGCATGAAACAATTTTCAGGAAAATTACGCTGCGTGTCGGCCACCTGCGGCAGTGAAATAAATCACTTTTCAAGTGTTTTTTAAAAGCTCAAAATCCAGTTCACCACGGGCAAATTTCATCCAGGCGGTTTGGCAATGCGCGTTGACGGGTTGCCAAACACATGTCGAACAAGACCCGCGCAACAGCCGGTAACAACATGTTGCTGCCCTCCGTCGTATTGGGCTTTGTCTCGAGAAAATGGCAAAAGACCAGCAAAGAGGGCGGTCAAGGTGACAGGGGAAACGGCGTTGACTTTTTCGACATCGGCTTTGTGAAAAATTTAAATGCCAGGCTTGTCGATTGGCTGAAAAAGAAGAAAGACAAATCATGCAAACATTCAACTCATTTCGTATGTTGCGTTTTGGCAACACCCAACCCCCGTCGGCACCTGGCGTGAACACCGGTCGTGCGAGCCATCGGTCAGCGACCTTACCCGTTGACGTGACGTCGGAATGTGCCGAATCCCATGCAGCCAATTCTGGCGCCAGAGCGACCTTGAACGACGCCCCGACCCCGGAAGCAACACCCGCCCACCCAACCGGCGCTGCGATGTGGCCCGACTTTCTGATCGGTCAGCCGGGCCGGCCCATTCGTGTCTTGCTGATTGACGATGACGCCCACATGCGGCGCGTGATCTCACAGGAACTGCTGGCGGACTTGCGCTGTGACCTAGTGGCGCAGGGCAGCAGCGTCAAGGAAGGGCGCAAGCTGATTTCCCAGCATCTTTTTGAAGTCATGCTGGTGGACTTGAACCTCGGTGACGGCACGGGGTTCGAGTTGATCGAACACATGAAAACAGCGCACCCGCTGGCCGAAGCCATCGTGATCTCGGGCATGGAAGACGAGCAGCACGCGCTGCGGGCCTTCGAGCTGGGCGCAACGGGCTACCTGGTCAAAAACTCCTGGTTCGGCAACTTTCCGCAGGCGGTGCTGCAGGTGGTCAACGGGGGTGCGTCCATCACGCCCAACCTGGCGCGTCGCCTGCTGCACAAGCTCGAACAACCCCAGGAACCGCATGTCCGCACCATCGGCGCTGCTGGGCATGGGCTCAAGGACAAGCTGTCCGAGCGTGAAAAAGAGGTCCTGAAAATGGTGGCGTCTGGCTACACCAGCGCGGAGATCGGGACGCGGCTGATGATCAGCTACCAGACCGTCAACACCCACATCAAAAACATGTACCGCAAGCTGCAGGTCCGCAGCCGGGCGCAGGCCGTCAGCTCGGCCGCGCACATGGGGCTTTTGTAACTCACCATGGTTGGGACTTGAGCATGTCTGCTGCCAACACCTTGTGGCTGACCGTGGTCAGCGCCGCGTTGGGCATGGTCATGGCCTGCTGGGCACTGGCGGTGTCTCGCCGTGCATGGCGCCGCCAGCAGCGCCCGCAGGACATGGCCATGCAGGTCGCGGCCGGTATCTGGTTGCTGCACCTGGTGACGGTGACCGGTTTGCAGATAGCGGCCACCCTGCAGCCACCCTTGCTGGTGGCGGCGCACTACGCGGAGCACGTGGGCCTGCAGGCCATGGTGGTCAGCGTGGGCTTTTTGCTGCTGTCTGTGGCGGGCGTGACCCACTCTGCGGTCTACCTGCTGCTGGCGGCCCAGGCGCTGATGGGTCTGGCCGCGTTGCATTGGCAACCCTGGCTGCTGGCCGAGACGTTTGCCCGCCTTGCGCAATCACCGGTGTACCCGGTCTGGGTCACCATCAATCTGTTGGCCGCCGCCGTGGTAACGCTGGCCGTGGCGCGGCAGGTTCAAAAAACCCACAGCACGGCGGGCTGGCTGGCGTTGAGTGCCTGCCTGATGGGTCTGGGCTTGTGTGCTGACCAGCTGATCCTCGGTGGTGACGGGCAACGTGTGGGTTTGTTGGTTCACCCGATGTATGCCTTGTTCCTGCTGGTGGTGTGGCAGATGAGCACCCACGCAGACACCCGTGTCGCGGTCAATGGGGCGGCAACTTCATTTGCGACGGACTTTCCGCGCAGTGCCAACATGGAGCTGTTGTCGGACTTCGGCCCGCCGCTGGACGCTGCGGCGTTGGCGGTGGCGCACGAGCGCCGGCGTATCGGCCAGGACCTTCACGATGGCGTGGCCTCGCAGTTGGTCAATATCCTGTCTTCACTGGACGTCCGAACGCCACAGCAACACACCATCGCGCTGGCCATCGAGCAGTGCCTGGTGGACCTGAAAATGACGGTGGACGCGTTGGACAGTGCCAATGACCATGTGCTGGACGCGCTGGGGCAATTGCGCTATCGGGTGCAGCACTCACTGGACAAGCTCGGCATTCGCATGTCATGGCGCGTGGAAATGCGCGACGAACTGGAGGCTGTTCGGGGCGAAGCGGCCCAGCATGCGCTGCGCATCGCGCAAGAGGCCCTGGCCAATGTGATGCTGCACGCCCGCGCGTCCGCCGTGGAAGTGGTCTGCCGTTTTGTGCCCGAAAGCACGATGATGGTGATGGAAGTGCGTGACAACGGCCGAGGCATTCCCCGCCGCAAGGAAGACCGCCCCGTGGAAGCGGGCACCCAGCGCAGCGGCAAAGGGTTGGCCAGCATGCGCCACCGCGCCAAAACGCTGGGCGGCGAATTATCGGTGTCCAGCAAGCTGGGCGCTGGCACGCGGGTCCGGCTGACGCTGCCACTGACCTCTTTTCTGCAACGGCAGCAGGCTGAAAACTTTGAGCACACACGCCCAATGGTGCCCGGATCGGCCAGACCACTGCAGGCAGGGCCCCTGGCGGCATCGCCCTGAGCGCCGCACCGGCGCCTAAGCTCCTATGCCACACACTGCAAACTCAACGCTTGCAGGGTTGCCCCGGTTTGGGGGTCAAACACCACCAGGTTGATCTGCCGAGGATGGCCCGGTGTGGGCGCGATGCTGCGGAACGCGAGCTTTTGGGCCGAGCTGCTGTTTTTGTACTCACCCGCCGGGGTGTACTGGCGCACCACGAAGTCATGTTTCAAGAATTCGCCAGCGTTTTCACCCGCCTTGACCTTGGAGCTGTGGCCGTGCTCGGTCACCGTCCAGTAAGCAGACCAGCTCGCTGCCGGAGCAGGGTTGCTGGGTGTGGCCACCGACGTCACGCTGGCTTCAAACTGGTCAGCGCCCAACTGCTGCAGCGTGATGCGGGCCCGGGCCAATTCCTTGGCGGAGGCCTGCGTCACGCTGGCAGGGGAACCCGCCGACCAACGCGGCCAGTCCTTGCCATTGAGGACCGCTTGCGGGGTGTAGGCACTGCGCAGCCCTTCGCGCATGCCGATGTCCCGTTGCCGCTGCGTGTAAGCGGGTGCGGCGAACCGGTCTGCCCAACCGATGTAGTCCCAGTAACCCACATGAAAAGCCTGCACCACCGCCACGCCTTGCTGGCTTTTTTCCTTGAAGGTGGAAGCCCATTTGTCCGCTGGCGGGCACGAACTGCACCCTTCGGACGTGTACAGCTCCAGCACGGGGGTGAGGGTGGTATTGGAGGTGGCCGAACACTGGTTCTGCGCAGCCAAACTGCTTGAAGACCATACCAACGCAGCGCTGAACACTACGAATTGGAAGACTGAGTTGACAGGGTTGGCTGAAAAAGCCGATGAACGTGGTGGCCGCATGACAAGCTCCAAGGTGGTACATGGCAGCGCTAACCGGGTTGGCCAGCGGAGCCACCATGAACTTGTCATTGGTCGTGGGAGGGACTACGTTCTTACAGGCAGTCCAGCCGGGTTCAAGCCATTTTTAAGGCCGGATCAGCCCGCGTGAAGGCTGCTCCAGCCGGTCTTCCAGCTGACCGAGGTGGGCTGCCACCGTGTTGTCCGACTGGTCCAGGCGGGCCAGCAACACCTGCTGCTGCGCGGCAAAGCGCTGGTCAATCGCGGCGCTGGCCACAGCCTCACGTTCCCGCTCAGCGGTGGCTTGCGCGTCCAGGTAGTGGCGCAGCTCGGTGAAGCGAGACGCCTCGGCCTTGTCGGCCAGGTCACGCTGGGTGTTCAGCTCCCGGGCGTATTTGCGGGTTTCCAGCAGGTTGGCGCTTTGCATCAGCAAGGTGCTGCCCAAAAACACCACCGTGGCCACCACCAGCAGCAGCAACATAACCAGGCCCAGCGACACCTGCACCGTCGTGAAGCCCAGGCTGAGCACACTGCTGCGGGTGAATTCATCCACGTTCAGCGCCACAAAAGCCGCCACCAGCACGATGAAGATGATTAAAAAGATGGTCCGAATGCGCATGAAAAACTCCCTTTGAATGAGCTGGAGTGTCTGTGCAAACCGCAAATATCGCTGTGGGACAATTCCGGCTTTTCGCGTCAGGGCTGTCTAAAGTGCTGCCTTGATGCGTGGTTGTTTTCCGCTTCGTTCAACCCAAACACCACCACATGCTCCACATCATTCGCCAGATCGCCCAAGAGCTTCACGTCCAGGTCAACCAGGTGCAAGTCGCCGTTGACCTGCTGGACGGCGGTGCCACCGTCCCGTTTGTGGCGCGCTACCGCAAGGAAGCCACCGGCGGGCTCGACGACATTCAGCTGCGTGAGCTGGAGCAGCGCCTGGGCTACCTGCGTGAGCTGGCAGACCGCAAGGAAACGGTCCTCAACAGCATCACCGAGCAAGGCAAGCTGACCCCCGCACTGGCCGACGCCATTGCCCAGGCCGCCACCAAACAGGACCTGGAAGACATCTACCTGCCGTTCAAACAAAAACGCCGCACCAAGGGGCAGATGGCGCGCGAATCCGGCATTGAACCGCTGGCCGACAAGTTGTTTGCCGATCCGACATTGACGCCTGCGGACGAGGCCGTGGCTTTTGTGAAAGCCGAGAAAAGCGAGCTGGGCGACGACTTCACCACCGTGCCGGCGGTGCTGGACGGGGTGCGCGATATTTTGAGCGAGCGCTGGGCGGAAGACGCTGCGCTGGTGCAAGGGCTGCGCGGCTGGTTGTGGGCCGAAGGGCTGTTTTCATCCAAGCTGGTCAGCGGCAAGGACGAAAACAACGCCGACCACGCGAAGTTCCGTGATTATTTTGACTACGACGAGCCCGTAGGCCGCGTGCCGTCGCACCGCGCGCTGGCGGTGTTCAGGGGCAGGGCGCTGGAGATTCTGGACGCCAAACTGGTGCTGCCCGAGCCGCCGTTGACCGCAGGCGCGGTGCCGCCCAAAGGGCCCGTGGTGTCGATGGCCGAAGGGAAAATCGCGCTGCACCTGGGCTGGAGCCACAAGGCGCGGCCTGCCGATGATTTGATCCGCAAGTGTGTGGCCTGGGCCTGGCGCGTCAAACTCAGTTTGTCGCTGGAGCGTGACTTGTTCACCCGCCTGCGCGAAGACGCGGAAAAAGTCGCCATCAAGGTGTTTGCCGACAACCTGCGCGACCTGCTGCTGGCCGCACCGGCCGGCCCGCGTGTGGTGATGGGCCTGGACCCGGGCATTCGTACCGGGGTGAAAGTGGCCGTGGTGGACGCCACCGGCAAACTGGTTGAAACAGCGACGGTGTTCCCGCACGAACCACGCAAGGACTGGGAAGGCTCCCTCCACACGCTGGGCAAGCTGTGCGAAAAGCACGGCGTGAACCTGATTGCCATCGGCAACGGCACCGCCAGCCGTGAGACGGACAAGCTGGCCGCCGACCTGATGAAACGAATCGACGGCATGCAACGGGTGGTGGTCAGCGAAGCGGGTGCGTCCGTTTATTCCGCCAGCGAATTTGCCAGCCAGGAAATGCCCGACGTGGACGTCAGCCTGCGCGGCGCGGCCAGCATCGCGCGCCGCCTGCAAGACCCGCTGGCCGAGCTGGTGAAAATCGACCCGAAGTCCATCGGCGTGGGCCAGTACCAGCACGACGTCAACCAGTCCGACCTGGCGCGCAGCCTGGACACGGTGGTCGAAGACTGCGTGAACAGCGTCGGCGTGGACCTGAACACCGCCAGCGTGCCGCTGCTGGCCCGGGTGTCGGGCCTGTCGCAAACCGTGGCCAAGTCGGTGGTGCGCTGGCGCGATGCGAATGGCGCGTTTGCGTCCCGTGCCGACCTGCTCAAGGTCACAGGCCTGGGGGCCAAAACCTTTGAGCAAAGCGCCGGCTTTTTGCGCCTGCGCACCAGCACCAACCCGCTGGACATGACGGGCGTTCACCCCGAAACCTACCCGGTTGTCGAAAAAATCATGGCGCACACCGGCAAGCCGGTGGCCGAGCTGATGGGCCGGGCCGACATGCTCAAAACCCTCAAACCCGAGCTGTTTGCTAATGAAAAGTTCGGTGTCATCACCGTCAAGGACATCATCGGCGAGCTGGAAAAACCAGGCCGTGACCCGCGCCCGGACTTCAAGGTCGCCCGCTTCAACGACGGCGTGGACGATATCAAGGACCTGCGTGAAGGCATGGAACTGGAAGGCACCGTGAGCAACGTGGCCGCATTCGGCGCGTTCATCGACTTGGGCGTGCACCAGGACGGGCTGGTGCACGTCAGCCAGTTGAGCCACAAGTTTGTGACCGATGCGCGCGAGGTCGTCAAAACCGGCGACATCGTCAAAGTGCGCGTGACCGAGGTCGACGTGGCGCGCAAACGCATCGGCCTGACCATGAAACTGGGCGATGCGCCCGCCCGGCGCGACGCCCCGCGTGACAACCGCTTTGAAGGCGCGCGGCCGGGTGCCTCGGGCGGAGGGCAGCGCGGCTTCAATGGCGGCAACGCACCCCGCGGGCAGCAGGCCTCATCGGCGACTGCGATGGAATCGGCATTCAGCAAGCTGGCGGGGTTGAAGAAGTAAACCCATTTCCACCATGGATTGACAATGTACTGTCGAGGTATATACTTTTACATCACACATCCAGGAGCATTCCATGTCAAAAGAAGCTGTTTTTACGATGAAGCTGGAGTCGGACTTGCGCAATGATTTCATGCAGGAGGCCGAGGCCACACATCGACCGGCCTCCCAAATCCTGCGGGAATTGATGCGCGACTTCGTACAGCGTCAACGCAGCGCCCGCGAATACGATGCGTTTTTGCAGCACAAAGTCGATCTGGCTAGGGCCTCCATGCGCGCAGGCGAGGGTCTCAGCAACGAGGCCGTGGAATCCGCATTTGCGGCCCGGCGTGCAAGCCTTCACGGCGAGAATTAACGCCGAATGAATGTTTTCTGGACGCTTGGAGCCCAACAAGATCGCGCAGATATCTGGGATTACATTGCCGCAGACAACCCGCGCGCAGCGGCCAAGATGGACACTCTGTTCAGTGACGCCGTGGTGCTGCTGAGCGAGCACCCCAAGATCGGTCGGGATGGAAAGATTTCAGGCACGCGTGAACTGATTCCCCACAAAAACTACCGCATGGTTTATCAAATCGAAGGCGATACGGTCTGGATTTTGGTGCTGTTGCACTGTGCGCGGCAATGGCCCGAAGCGGCACGATAGGTAGCCCCATGAAAGCCCTCCACATCTACGCCGGCCCCAAAGCCCGCCAGCACATCGCCGCGCACGGGCTGCAGCCCCGTGACGTGGGCGTGGTGCCTGGCGCGGCCGGTGGGCCCAAGGGTTTGATCCTGGGGCCGCTGGACCGCTTCATTTTTGGCGACTGGCTGGCCCAGTCCGACCACCCGGTGCATCTGGTCGGGGCGTCGATTGGTGCGTGGCGCATGGCCACTGCGTGTTTGAACCAACCGGTGGCGGCTTTTGAACGGCTGGAGCGTGACTACATCGCCCAGCACTACGAGCTGCAACCCGGTCAGAAGCGGCCCACGGCTGATTTTGTGAGTGAAAAGTTCGGCGAAAGCCTGACCCGCTTTTACGGTGGCCGCGTGGCCGAGGTCTTGAGCCACCCGCGCTACCGGCTGCACATCGTCACCTCCCGTGGGCGGCACCTGCTGGGGCGTGAGCACAAAGTGGCCACGCCGCTGGGCTACCTGGGTGCGTTTTTAACCAACGGCTTGAACCGCAAGGCCATGGGCGCGTGGCTGGAGCGGGTGGTGTTTTCCACCGAAGGCGCGGCGCTGCCGTTTGCCACCAGCGACTACAAAACCCGGCAGGTTGCGCTGAGTGAGGCCAACTTCAACCCAGCGCTGCAGGCCAGCTGCTCGATCCCGTTCGTGCTGCGCTCGGTGCGGGACATTCCCGGGGCACCGCCGGGGGCGTACTGGGACGGCGGCATCACCGACTACCACTTGCACTTGAACTACAACGCTTCTGATTTGATAGCGCAGCAGGCAATCAAAACCAAGGCTGGTAGCACTTTTGACACTGAAAATGTGTTGCAGAGCGGCAATATCGTGCTTTACCCGCATTTTCAGAAGGCCGTGGTGCCTGGCTGGCTCGACAAGGGCCTGACATGGCGGCACAAGTCCACCCACTTCCTGGACCACATGGTGCTGCTGGCCCCTAACCCCGACTGGGTCAAAACCCTGCCGAACGGTAAGTTGCCCGACCGGACCGACTTCACCCGCTACGGCGCGGACCTGCCCGGCAGGGTGCGTGCGTGGACGGCGGCGGTCAGCGCCAGCCAGCAGTTGGCTGATGAGTTTCAGGCGTGGCTGGACAAGCCGGACAGCGGCCAAATCCAGCCGCTTTAATTCAGCCCCTTTAAAAATCAGCGCACCGGCAATGCCGCCTGCGCCAGCTCGATCCAGTACGTTGCACCAATCGGCAGCAGATCGTCATTGAAGTCGTAGCTGGGGTTGTGCAGATTGCACGGGCCCAGGCCATGGCCCGCGTCGCGGTGGCCACCGTCGCCGTTGCCCAAGAACACGTAGCAACCTGGTTTGTGCTGCAGCATGAAGGCGAAATCCTCCGCGCCCATGGTGGGCTCGACCGCCGCGTCCACGTTCTCGACGCCGACGATCTTTTGCATCACACCGACGGCAAAGGCCGTCTCTGCCGCGTGGTTGATCAACGGCGGGTAGTTGCGTTTGAAGTTGAATTCGACCTCGGCCCCAAACGCGGCCGCCGTGTGCGTGGCTACGTCCCGCATGCGCTGCTCCATCAGGTCCAGCACCGGCAGGGTGAAGGTGCGCACCGTGCCAATCAGCGTCGCGTCGTCCGGAATCACATTGGTGGCGCTGCCTGCGTGGATCTGGGTGATGGACAGCACACCCGCGTCCAGCGGGCTTTTGTTGCGTGACACGATGGTTTGCCAGCTTTGTGCGATCTGCACCGCCACCATGATCGGGTCCACGCCCTTGTGCGGCTGCGCGGCATGCGCACCCTTGCCGCGCACGATCACCTCGAACTCGTTGGACGACGCCATCATCGGCCCCGGTGTGACGCCAAAACTGCCCGTGGGCGCGCCAGGCCAGTTGTGCATGCCGTACACCGCCTGCATGGGGCACTGCGTGAACAGGCCGTCCTCGATCATTTTTTGCGCGCCCGCGCCGCCTTCCTCGGCGGGCTGAAAAATCACGTACACCGTGCCGTCAAACTGGCCATGCTGGGCCAAGTGGTGCGCCGCGCCCAGCAGCATGGCGGTGTGGCCGTCATGCCCGCAGGCGTGCATTTTTCCGTCGTGTTGGGAAGCGTGCGCAAAGGTGTTGAACTCCTGCATGGGCAGGGCGTCCATGTCGGCGCGCAGGCCAATGGCAGCCGTGCTGGTGCCGCGCTGGATCACACCCACCACGCCCGTCACGCCCATGCCGCGCAGCACCGGAATGCCCCAGGCCGTGAGTTTTTCTGCCACCAGGTCGCCGGTGCGGGTTTCTTCGTAACTCAGCTCGGGGTAGGTATGGATATTGCGTCGTATCGCCTGGAGTTCGGAATGGAAGTCAACGACGGCGTCGATCAGTTTCATGGCAAATCCTTGTCGAAGGTGAAGCAGGCAAAACATCAGTTTGCCCGAATTGCCACTTGTCTGGTGAGCGACCCCGAATGACCGCTTTCGTATGCAATCTGTGTATATTGAGTTCGGCGTGCCCGCCCGGCACCGTGTCCCGTTTGAAGCACCTGGTTTTTACTTGATGGAGTTTTTTATGCACCTGAAGTCAGCCTCGAAATTCGCACCCCAGGGACTCGCCGGGCTAGCGCTCGCCGCCCTGCTGGCCATCGCCACACCGATGGTCTCTGCGCAGGAGTTCAAGCTCGCCATGAGCTCGCCGCCCACCTCGCTGGACCCGCATTTCTACAACCTGTTCCCGAACCTGAATGTGTCGGACCACGTGTTTGAAACCATGGTCACCATGGACCCGGACAGCCGCGTGATCCCCGCGTTGGCCGAGTCGTGGACGCCGGTCAACAACCTGACCTGGGAGTTCAAGCTGCGCAAAGGTGTGAAGTTCCATGACGGCAGCGAAATGACCGCCGAAGACATCGCCTGGTCCATGGAGCGCCCGGCCATCATCGTCGGCAGCCCGGGCAAGTTTGACGTCTACACCAAGGCCATCATCAACAAAAAGATCATGGATCCGTACACCATCCGCTTCACCACCAAGGAGCCGTACCCGCTGATGCTGGCCGACCTGACGTCGATCTACATCGTCTCGAAAAAGGCCACCACCGGCATCAGCAGCGATGATTTTTCGAGCGGCAAAGGCATGGTTGGCACCGGGCCGTACAAGTTCGCCAAATTCCTGCGTGACGACCGGCTGGAGCTGGACCGCAACGACGCCTACTGGGGCAAAAAACCGGCCTGGTCCAAGGTCACCATGCGTTTCATCCCCAACGGGGCCACCCGCCTGGCGGCGCTGTTGGCCGGTGATGTGCAGGCGATTGAAAACGTGCCCACCCCCGACCTGGCCAAGGTCCGGTCGGATGCCAGCTTGGCGCTGTACTCCAAGGTGTCGCACCGCCTGATTTACCTGTACCCCGACTCCAAACGCGACAAGTCCCCCTTTGTGACCGACAAGGACGGCAAACCGCTGGACAAAAACCCGATGCAGGACGTGCGCGTGCGCACCGCGCTGTCGATGGCCATCAACCGTGAAGCCATCCGCGACCGCGTGATGGAAGGGCTGTCCGAGCCGACCAACAACCTGGTGCCCAAAACCCTGTTCGGCAACAACCCCGCGCTCAAGGTCGTCAAGTACGACCCGGAGGGTGCCAAAAAGCTGCTGACCGCGGCCGGTTACCCCAATGGTTTCGGGCTGACGCTGCACACCCCGAACAACCGCTACGTGAACGACGAAAAAATCGCGCAGACCATCGCCCAGATGTTCTCGCGCATCGGCGTCATGACCAAGGTTGAAGGGCTGCCCATGTCGGTGTATTCGGCCCGGGGGGCCAAGAGTGAATACTCCATCGGCCTGCTCGGCTGGGGCGCGCAAACGGGTGAAGCGTCGTCCCCGCTGCGGGCGCTGCTGGCCTGCGACAACCCGGCCAAGGGCCTGGGTGGCTTCAACTGGCTGAAGTTCTGCAATCCCAAAATGGACGATCTGCTGCAAAAAGCCCTGAACACGGTGGACGACAAGGCCCGCTTGGCGCTGCTGCAGGACGCCAGCGCAATTGCCATCAACGACGGCGGCCTGATTCCCATCCACCAGCAAGTCACCACCTGGGCCACGAAAAAAGGCATTGCCTACATCCCGCGCACCGACGAACGCACCCACGCGTACGAGTTCATCCAGCAGTAAGCCGTTGAACCAGCGCTACATGGCCACCGCCGTGTAGCGTTTTTTGTTCCCTTTTTCCAGGTTCCCCGATGCTCGTTTTCATCATCCGGCGGCTGCTGCAAAGCGTCGTGGTTTTGCTGGTCATGTCGCTGCTTGTGTTTGTCGGTGTGTATGCGATTGGCAACCCCATCGACATGCTCATCAGCCCCGACGCGGACCAGCTGGACCGCGCCCGCACCATTGCGGCGTTTGGCCTGGACAAGCCGCTGTGGCAGCAGTACTTCCTGTTTGTAACCAACGCGCTGCAGGGCGACATGGGGCGCTCGTTTGCGTTCTCGGCCCCGGCGCTGACACTCATCATCGAACGCATGCCCGCCACGCTGGAGCTGGCGGTGGTCGCCATCGTCATGTCGATTGCCCTGGGCATTCCGCTGGGCTTGTGGGCCGGCTTGCGGCCCAACGGCATCGCGGGTAAAACCATCATGGCGGTGTCGATTCTCGGGTTCTCGCTGCCCACGTTTTGGGTCGGGCTGATGCTCATCATGGTGTTTGCCGTGCAGCTGGGCTGGTTGCCGTCAAGCGGGCGCGGCAGCACACAGTTGTTGCTAGGCATTCCCGTGAGTTTTTTGACGCTGGACGGGCTCAAGCACCTGTTGCTGCCAGCGTTCAACCTGGCACTGTTCAACATTGCGCTGGTGATTCGCCTGACGCGCGCGGGCGCCCAGGAGGCGCTGCTGCAGGACTACGTGAAGTTTGCGCGCGCCAAAGGCCTGAGCAACACCCGCATCATTGGGGTGCATGTGCTCAAAAACATCCTGATCCCTATCGTCACCGTGATTGCGATGCAGTTCGGCTCGATCATCGCGTTTGCCATCGTCACCGAGTCGGTGTTTGCCTGGCCCGGCATGGGCAAACTCATCATCGACTCCATCCGTTTCCTGGACCGGCCCGTCATCGTGGCCTACCTGATGCTGATCGTGGTGATTTTTATCGTCATCAACCTGGTGGTCGATGTGGTTTATTCCCTGCTTGACCCGCGTGTGCGTTTGTCAAACACCCAAGGCTGAGCATGCAAACAAGCACCCAACCCGCAGCCATCGCAGTGGAAACACCGCTGCGCCGCTTCACCCGCAATTTTTTCAGCAGCAAGATCGCCCTGGCGGGCTTTGTGCTGATGGTGGTGATCTTGCTGGCGGCCCTGTTCGCCCCCGTGCTGGCCCCGCAGGACCCGTACGACCTGTCACGGCTCGACGTGATGGACTCGCGTCTGGAGCCCGGTCAGATGTCGGCCGAAGGCAACATCAAATTCTTGCTGGGCACCGACGAGCAGGGCCGCGACATGCTGTCAGCCATCCTGTATGGCATCCGCATCTCGGTCATGGTCGGGGTGGTCAGCACCGTGATTGCGCTGGTGATCGGCCTGACGCTGGGCCTGCTGGCCGGGTATTCGGGCGGGCGGGTTGAGTCCTTCATCATGCGGGTGGCCGACATCCAGCTGTCGTTTCCGCCGATTTTGATCGCCCTGATCTTGCTGGCGCTGACCGGGCAGGGCGTCGGCAAGATCATCATTGCGCTGGTGGCTGTGCAGTGGGCCTACTACGCACGCACCGCCCGGAGCGCGGCACTGGTTGAGCGCAAAAAGGAATACATCGAGGCGGCCACCGCCCTGGGCCTGTCACCGGCCCGCATCATGCTGCGCCACCTGTTGCCCAACTGCCTGCCGCCGCTGATCGTGATTGCCGCGCTGCAGGTGGCGTCCGCCATTTCGCTGGAAGCCACGCTGTCGTTTCTAGGCCTGGGCCTGCCGGTGACCGAACCGTCGCTAGGCCTGCTGATTGCCAATGGGTTTGAGTACCTGTTGTCGGGCAAGTACTGGATCAGCTTTTTCCCAGGCATTGCGCTGCTGCTGACGGTGGTGGCGATCAACCTGGTCGCCGACCAGCTGCGGGATGTGCTGAACCCGCGTTTGCAAACGCAGTGACTCCTTGATACCCTCCATGACCTCCTCACCAGCCTTGCGGCCCACGCTCAGCGTGGCCAACCTCCACACCCAGTTCACCACCCAGTTCACCACCCAGGCCGGCATCGTCAAGGCGGTGGACGACGTGTCCTTTACCGTCATGCCGGGGCAGATCATGGGCCTGGTCGGCGAATCCGGTTCGGGCAAGTCCATGACGGGTTATTCCATCATGGGCCTGATCGACCGGCCCGGCAAAGTCGCCGGTGGCAGCATTCAGTTGCGCGGCCAGGAGCTGCGCGGCTTGCCGCCCGAGGCCATGCGCAAAATCAGGGGCGACCGCATCGCCATGATTTTTCAGGACCCGATGATGACGCTGAACCCGGTGCTGCGCATTGACACCCAGATGATGGAAGCCGTGCTGGCCCACCACGACGTGAGCCAGCACGCCGCGCGGGCGCTGTGCCGTGACGCGCTGGCCCGGGTGGGCATCCCCTCGCCAGATGAGCGCCTGCTGGCCTACCCGCACCAGTTTTCAGGTGGCATGCGCCAGCGCGTGGCCATTGCGATTGCGCTGCTCAACAAACCCGACCTCATCATTTGCGACGAGCCGACCACCGCGCTGGACGTGACGATTCAAGGCCAGATCCTGTATGAAATGCAAAAACTCTGCCGTGAATCAGGCACCGCCCTGATCTGGATCACGCACGATTTGTCGGTGGTGGCAGGCTTGGCGGACACGGTGTGTGTGATGTACGCCGGGAAAATTGTGGAAAGCGGCACCGTGCAGCAGGTGCTGGAGCAACCCCGCCACCCTTACACCCACGGGCTGATCGCCTCGGCCCCGTCCCGCAACCCGCGAGGCCAACCGCTGCGGCAGATCCGCGGCATGACGCCCTCGCTGCTGAATTTGCCCGTGGGTTGTGCCTTCCGGGAGCGCTGCGACAGCGCCACGGCCGCCTGCCAGTCCGAGCCCGAACTGCGCGCACTCGAAGGCCGAACGCTGCGATGTTTTCACCCCGTTCAAACGATTGTTGAAGCCCAGCTGGCCGAGGTGTTGTGATGCAAAACCCCACAGAACACCTGCTGGCGCTGACCAGCGTCAGCAAACGCTTTGTCAAGTCGCTGGACGCGGCCGCCCGCATCGCCAACCTGCTGGGCGCCAGCGCGCAGGAAGAGGTAGTGCATGCGGTCGACGACGTGAGCTTGAGCATTCAGCGCGGTGAAGTCGTCGGCCTGGTCGGTGAATCAGGCTGTGGCAAATCGACCCTGGGCCGCATGGCCGTGGGCCTGCACAGCCTCACGTCGGGCACGCGGCACTGGAAGGGCGACAACATCGATGTGCTGCCTGCCGCTGAGCGGCGCAAAAAGCAGCTGGGCATCCAGATGATTTTTCAGGATCCCTACGCGTCGCTGAACCCCCGCATGCGGGTGCTCGACATCGTCGGTGAAGCACCAGTGGCCCACAAGATGATTGCGGCCAAGTCACAAGCCGAGTACGTCGAAGGCCTGCTGCAGCGCGTGGGCCTGGACCCGGCGGTGATGCGGCGCTTTCCGCACCAGTTCTCGGGCGGGCAGCGGGCACGGGTGGGTATTGCCCGCGCGCTGGCCGTGAACCCCGAGTTTCTGGTGTGCGACGAAGCCGTGGCGGCGCTGGACGTGTCTATCCAGGCGCAGGTGCTCAACCTCTTCATCCGCTTGCGTGACGAGCTGAACCTGACGTATTTGTTCATCAGCCATGACCTGGGCGTGGTGCGCCACCTGTCAGACCGCGTCGTCATCATGTACCTGGGCCGTGTGGTCGAGTCGGCCCCGGCAGACGCTGTCTTCAGCCGCGCCAACCACCCCTACACCCAGGCGCTGCTGGCGTCTGCGCCCAAGCTGGAAGTGCGCAAAACCGAGTTTTTTGCCGTCAAGGGTGAAATCCCGTCGCCCCTGCGGCCGCCGCCCGGCTGCCATTTCCACCCGCGCTGCCCGCACGCCATGCCGCGCTGCAGTGTGGACAAGCCGATCCTGAAAGAAGTGGCACCCGCGCATTTCGCCGCCTGCCACCTGAACGACCAACTCTGAACCACAGCCACCACCATGACCCAAACCACCACCCCTTTGTCACAACCCTCGCCAGAGGTCATGGCCATGATCGAACGCCTGATTGCGTTCCCCACCGTCTCACGGGACTCCAACCTCGGCCTGATCGAGTGGACCCGCGACTACCTGGCGGGCTTGGGCGTTCAGTCGCGCCTGACCTATGACGCCACCGGCAAAAAAGCCAACCTGTTTGCCACCGTGGGCGGCGGCAGCCGGCCCGGCCTGGTGCTGTCGGGCCACACCGACGTGGTGCCGGTCGAAGGGCAGGCCTGGGACACCGACCCGTTCAAAGCCACCATCG
>JBJXEI010000046.1:0-26997 GCA_046154065.1 Polaromonas sp.
TCAAAGTCGGGTGACGCCACCAGTTCCCGCAGCAGCGCAGTGGTCGGGTCAAATTCCCGCTGCTTGCGCTCCCGCACCACGGTGCGAAACAGCTCCCACACGCTGGCAGAAGTCTCAAAATAATCACGCCGGTCACCCATGGTGTGGGTGACGTGGATCAGCTTCCAGCTTTGCAGCTCTTTCAGGCTGGTGCTGATGTTGGAGCGCGCCACGTTCAGCGTGTCAGCCAGCTCTTCCGCGTGCAGCGGGCGGCCATGGACAAACAACAGCGCATGAATTTGGGCCACGGTGCGGTTCACGCCCCAGGCGGAGCCCATTTCCCCCCAATGCAGGACAAAGCGGCGGTTGATGTCTGAAAGTTCCATGCGCTTGATTATGCTGAATCTGAAATTTCTGTCAATACAGAAATTAGACTTTTACAAGAATGACGTTCGCCCTCACGCCACCCCCACCAACACCGCATGAATCACCAGGCCTGCCAGCCCGCCCACCAGCGTGCCGCTGATGCGAATGGACTGCAGGTCTTTGCCCACGCTCAGCTCCAGTTCATGCGCCAGCTGCTGGCCGTCCCAGGATTTGACGGTGTGGGAGATGTGCTGGGTGATGCCGCCGCGCAGCTGGCCGACCACGTCGCGGGCGGCGGCGAGCAGGTGCTGGTTGACCGACGCGCGCAGGTCCGTGTCGCTGGCCATTTGTTCACCAAAGCCTTGCAGCGCGGTGCGCAGGTGCATGGCGATGGCGGAATCAGGGTCGGCCAGGTCTTTTTGCAGCAGGGCTTTGACGTCGGCCCACAGGGTGGCGGCGTAGCGGCGCACCAGCGGGTCATCAAGCTGGCGGTTTTTGAGGTCGTTGAAGGACTGGCCCAGGGCCGGGTCGTGCTGCAGGCGCTCCAGCGTTTGCGCCAGCCACGCTTCGTAGCGGTGGCGCAGCGGGTGGTCGGGCTGGGCCAGCACGTCCTGCAGCTCGGCCAGGGCAGACCGGCTGAGTTTGTCGGCAAAGCTGTGGGCCATGTCCGACGTGGACGAGATTTTGTCCACCATGCTGGCCATCAGTGGCCATTCCTGGCGCACGTGTTTGAGCAGCAAGCCAGCCACCACGTCCTTGACATCGCCCTGCTCCAGCCACTGGCCAACTTTGTGCAGGCCGGCGTCCAGCAGGTCGTGGTGCCGCCCGTCCTGGGTCAGCAGCCCCAGCAGCTCACCAGTGGTGCTGGCCGCGTCCCACTGCCGGGCTTTGGCGATGAGCTGCTGCAGCACAGCGTTTTGCAGGCGCTCGTCGTCCAGCGCGTTCAGGATGCCCAGCGCCCAGTGCCTGGCCTGCGCCATCCACCCGGCCAGGCGCGCGGGGTCTCGCAGCCAGTCGCTCAGGCGGGCGGCGGGGTCCAGCGCGGCCAGCTTGGCCATCAAGGTGTCCGGGTCCAGGAAGTGGTCGCGCACAAAATCGGCCAGGCTGTCGGCAATGCGGGCCTGGTTGGCCGGAATCACCGCGGTGTGCGGCACCGGCAAACCCAGCGGCCGCCGGAACAGCGCCACCACGGCAAACCAGTCGGCCAACGCACCAATGGCGGCGGCTTCACAAAACGCCAGCATCCAGCCCCAGGCGCCCTGCCCGCCCATGGCGTGGCTCAGGGCCAGACCTGCCACGGCGGCCAACAGCAGCAGCAAGGCCAGGCGCTGCATGCGCTGCAGCGCCAAAGGCCGCGCATCGGCAAGGGGGGTGGGCGAAGAATCTGGCATGAGGTCAAACAGGCAATTGCGTGGGTGGGCGGGTGGCGCGGGTCACCACATCACCATCAGCAACACGGCCACAGCTCGGGTCTGCGGGCCTCTGGCACGGCAGGTGGCGGCAATCTGCCAATGGTGCAAGAATGAATCTGCGGGTCTGGCAGCAGCGTACACCGTCTGCATGAGTCGCGAGTTCCTCACAAAATTTCCAACCATCAGGAGATCCCCATGAATTTAAGCCCCCTCTTTCACCGCCACACCCGCCGCGCCCTCGCCCTGGCCACAGCGTCTGCCGCCCTGCTGCTGACCGCATGCGCCATGCCCGGCACGCTGGCAGAGCCAGCGCAGTCGGTGTCCTTGCTGGAGCCGGTCAACGGCGCCACGGTGCCCACCACCTTCAAGGTGCGTTTTGGCGTGAAAGGCATGGCCGTGGCACCGGCCGGGGAGATTGTGGCCAACAGCGGGCACAACCATTTGCTCATCAACCAGATGCCAGTGAAGGCGGGCGAGTCGGTGCCGTTTGATGACCAGCACAAGCACTTTGGGGCCGGCCAAACGGAGGCCATGATCACCCTGCCACCTGGCCAGTACAAACTGACGTCCCAGTTTGCCAACGGCGCCCACCAGTCCTACGGCGCGCCGATGAGTGCGTCAATTCAGATCACGGTGAAATAAAACACACCGGCCACCACGCAAAAAGCCGCAGACTGAACGCTGCGGCTTTTGTCATGGTGGCCCGTGGGGCTGCGCCCTTGCTCAGATCAGGGTCACGCCGGTTTTGGACTGCACAAACTCACGGGTCACACCGTCGGCCAGCTCCACCAGCTTCAGGCCGTCGGGGGTGACGTCCATCACGGCCAGGTCGGTGATGATGCGGTCCACCACACCCACGCCTGTCAGTGGCAGGGTGCAGGTCGGCAGGATTTTCAGGTCTTCGGTGCCGTCTTTTTTCTTGGCCACGTGCTCCATCAGGATGATGACGCGCTTGACGCCCGCCACCAGGTCCATCGCGCCGCCCATGCCCTTGACCATCTTGCCGGGGATCATCCAGTTGGCCAGGTCGCCCTTTTCGCTGACCTGCATGGCCCCCAGGATGGACAGGTTGATCTTGCCGCCGCGGATCATGGCGAAGGACTGCTCGGAGCCAAAAATCGACGAGCCCTTGATCGTCGTCACGGTTTGTTTGCCAGCGTTGATCAGGTCGGCGTCGACTTCATCTTCCGTCGGGAACGGGCCGATGCCGAGCATGCCGTTTTCAGACTGCAGCCAGACCTCGATGTCGGGGCTGACATGGTTGGCCACCAGCGTCGGAATGCCGATGCCCAGGTTGACGTAAAAACCGTCTTGCAGTTCTTTGGCCGCACGGGCGGCCATTTGGTCTTGGGTCCAGGCCATGCTTATGCTCCCGCTTGTTCAGTGATTTTTTCGGTGATGGTGCGTTTTTCGATGCGTTTTTCAGGCGTCGGGTTGCACACGATGCGGTGCACATAGATGCCCGGCAGGTGGACCTGGTCCGGCTCCATCGCCCCGGTTTCCACCACCTCTTCCACCTCCACAATGCATACCTTGCCAGCCATGGCGGCGGCGGGGTTGAAGTTGCGCGCTGTCAGGCGGAACTGCAAGTTGCCGGACTGGTCGGCGCGCCAGGCCTTGACGAGGGACACGTCAGGCACCAGCGAGCGCTCCATCACATAGGTTTCGCCGTCAAAGTCACGCAGCTCCTTGCCGTCAGCCACCTGGGTGCCCACACCGGTTTTGGTGAAAAACGCGGGGATGCCCGCACCGCCGGCGCGCAGTTTTTCAGCCAGCGTGCCCTGCGGGGTGAATTCCAGCTCCAGCTCACCGGCCAGAAACTGGCGCTCGAACTCCTTGTTTTCACCCACGTAACTGGCGATCATCTTGGTGATCTGACGGGTCTCCAGCAGCTTGCCCAGGCCAAAACCGTCCACCCCGGCGTTGTTGGAAATCACGGTCAGGTTCTTCACACCAGAATCCTTGAGCGCGTCGATCAGCGCCTCGGGAATTCCGCACAAACCAAAGCCGCCCACTGCCATCAACTGGCCGTCACTGACCACGCCTTTGAGGGCTTCAGCAGCCGAGGGGTAAAGTTTTTTCACAGCATCTCTCCTGGTCAAATTCAGAGTAAATTCTGGCTTAACGATACTACGTAACCCATTAGGTAGTTTTTCTTAAAGGTAAGTCCCATGAGGCGAGCCCCTGCTTCGGGCCAACCTACCGCCATCCATGCCACTGCCCATACCCCACCACCTTCCTGACACCCCCACGTCGCCCGTGCCCACCCCGGTGGACTACCGCCTGGCCTTTGACATGGCCCCCATCGGCCTGGTGATGTCGCGTAACCGGGTCATTGTGGACTGCAATGAACACGTGTGCGAGATGTTCGGCGCCAGCCGGGAACAGCTGGTGGGCCAGTCGTTTCTGGTGCTGTACCCCAGCGCTGACGAGTACGAGCGCATCGGCGCCCGCATGGTCCCCATCCTGAACGCCAGCGGGCGCTACTCCGACAACCGCATCATGAAACGGGTCGACGGGCGCATGCGCGGCGAGACCTTCTGGTGCCACGTCACCGGCCGCGCGCTGAACCGCAGCGCCCCGCATGAAGCGGGTATCTGGAGCTTTGAAGACCTGAGTTCACGCCGCCCGGTGACGGCCGAGCTGACCGCCCGCGAACGCGAAGTGGCGGCCCACCTGATGGACGGGCTGACGTCCAAGGAAATCGGCCGGGCGTTGGTCATCAGCCACCGCACGGTCGAGATCTACCGCGCCCGGCTGATGCGCAAGTACAAGGCATCGACCACGGCGGACCTGGTGCACCGGCTGCTGGTGGGCTGAAGCGATTCACCACACGGTGGGGTTTTCTCCTGCCCCACGGCACGCCACACAAGCCAGGCTGGCACGCCGTCTACACCGGTCTCCGTGGGACCTTGCATCTGGCACATGAACCGGCCTTTGTCGTGGCCTTACCCTGGCACCCGCAGCGAACCGCTGTCAGCCAGCCACGCGCTGACCATCGCCGGGTCCGTCACTGTCTTCAGCGCCTGGTAGGCAGCCTCGGCCTCCGGGAAGTGGCGGCGCAGGAAGTTGAGCCATTGTTTGAGCCGACCGGCGCGGGATTTGGCGTCCAGCCGGGTGCAGACGATATGCCAAAACTCGGCGATCAGCGGCAGCAGTTCGTCCCAGGTGATGCCCGGTTTGACGGCTTCCCCGTCCATGGCGCGGATGCTGAGGGCCAGGCCCGGGTTCACCACCGCACCACGGCCGATCATCAGCGCATGGCAATGTGACGCCTCCCGGCAGCGGCGCGCGTCGTCCGGGGTCCAGATGTCGCCGTTGGCCACCACCGGAATGCGCACGGCGGCGCGGATGTCGGCAATGCGGTGCCAGTGCGCGGGCGGTTTGTAGGCCTGCACCTTGGTGCGGGCATGCACCACCAGCTCGTTGGCGCCGCCCTCGGCAATGGCCAGCGCGCAGTCCACAGCGCGGGAGTCGTCGCTGTAGCCCAGGCGCATCTTGCTTGAGACCGGCAGGTGCGCGGGCACGGCGCGGCGCACGGCGGAAACAATGGCGTACAGGGTTTCAGGCTCCTTGAGCAGTGACGCCCCGCCGCCGTGGCGGTTCACCACGTTGGCCGGGCAGCCAAAATTCAGGTCAATGCCAGCCGGGCCCAGGCTGGCCAGGCGGGCGGCGTTGTCGGCCAGACAGGCCGGGTCCGAGCCCAGCAGCTGGGCCCGCACCGGCACCCCCGCCGGGGTGCAGCCGCCGTGCAGCAGCTCGGGCACGATGCGGGTGAAGACCCGCTCGGGCAGCAGCTGGTCGGTGATGCGGATGAACTCGGACACGCAGCGGTCAATGCCGCCCACGCGGGTCAGGATGTCACGCAGCACAAAGTCCAGCAGCCCTTCCATCGGGGCCAACAAGATCATGGCTGTTTAGACAGCGCCCAGACGCCAGAGCGACGTGACTTCGGCAGCCCGCGCTTCGTGCAGCGGGTCACTGGCGTCGATGGCTTTGGGGTGCTCGGGTTTGGTCTCGATGCGGCCCAGCACCTTCAAGCCCGCAGATCGGATGGCAGCCAGCAACTCGACCCGGGTGCGCAGACCCAGGTGCTCGGCAAAGTCGGACAGGATCAACCAGCCTTCACCGTGCGGAGCCAGGTGCGCGGCCAGCCCGTTGATGAAACCCATCAGCATGCGGCTGCCTTCGTCGTACACCGCACCTTCGAGCGGGGAGCCGGGGCGCGCTGGCAGCCACGGCGGGTTGCAAACGATGACTGAGGCCAGGCCTTCGGGGAACAAATCGGCCTGCATGACCTTGATCGGCGCCGTCAGGCGCAGGCGGTGCAGGTTTTCACGGGCGCAGACCAGCGCGCGCGGGTCGCAGTCAGTGGCGACGATCTGGTCCACATCACGCAGCGCCAGCACGGCCGACAAAATGCCGGTGCCGGTGCCAATGTCAAACGCCACAAACTTGGCTGGGCGCGGTGTGGGCAGCGGCGCATTGGCCACCAGGTCCACATACTCGCCACGCACGGGGGAAAACACGCCGTAATGCGGGTGGATGCGGTTGGTCGGCGGTGGGCCCAGCACGTCAAACGCCACGCCTTTTTTGCGCCACTCATGCGCGCTGATGACGCCCAGCAGCTCCCGCAGGGACGTCACACTGTTCCCAGCAGATTCTTCGATCTTTCCCCAGGCTTCAATACATGCCTGTATCGCGTCGGGCGCGCGGCGCAGGTCGATTTTGTAGTCCGCGCCAAACTCGATCAGCACCATGCCCAGCACGCGGGCGCGCTGCGCCTGCGCCTGGCGGTGCAGGTGAAACGCCTGGCCGGGTGGCACGCCATGGGCGGCGGCCTCAGCGGCCTTCTTGCGGTCATTTTTGGCCTGTTTGGAATCCTTGACCGGCTTGTCAATGCGACGGGTCAGTGCCTGAATCAAGAGGCGGGCGTTCTGAAAGTCTCCGCGCCACAAGAGGCCAGTGCCCTCACAGGCCAGGCGGTAAGCCGCGTCGGCGGACATCGTGTCGTCGGCCAGCACCACGCGTTTGGGGGCGGGTGCGCTGCGTTCAGAGCGCCAGTGGGCGGTGCGCGCCTGGCCGTCCTCCGACCAGGAAATCAAAGCGGGCGCAGCGGCGGGGGTGGGGACGGCAGACGGTGTGGACATGGGACAAGCAACTTTTTGAAAACAACCGAGTGTTTTAACAGATGGGCCACCTAGGAGCCTGTCGGACTTAGGGTTCGCCGGCTGCAAATTGACCGCAGCGGTCCATTTTTCGCCACTTTCTTGGCAAATATCCAGATATTCGCCGGCGAAATCGTCAAAAACTGTCCTCGCTGGGGTCAATTTTGGCGAAACCTGCGGTTTTCGCTTCGACGACCTAAGTCCGACAGGCCCCTAGCAGCACGCTCCACGGCCTAAAAAAGACGATTTACAGGCCCAACACCGCGACTGCCTAGGTGCTGATTGCCTACTTAGCTATCTATTTAGTAGCAAAACCCTGCTCGACACCCAACACAGGCTGTTGCCCCATGGCTTTCAGGAACTGCTGCTGGGACGCCCACAGCTGGGCGTAACCCAGCTGGCGGTAGGCCAGCTGGTGCTGCCCCGCCACGCGGCGCACGATGCGGGCCAGCGCCGGGTAGTGGCGGTGGCTGTAGGTGGGAAACAGGTGGTGCGTCAGGTGAGCATTGAGGCCGCCCAGCCAGTACGCGGCCCAGGCGGGCCGGGGCATCCAGTCGCAGGCCGTGTGAAAGCTGTGCTCATACCAGGTGTGCGGCAGCGTGCCGCTGGCGGGCGGCTGGAAAAAATCAACTTCGGCCCAGTGGGTGCCCAAAATCAGCGCCACCAAAAAACACGACGCCAGCATTTGCCCCACCACATAGCACGCCAGCACCGTGCCCCAGCCGATGGGTGTGCCCGCCAGCGCCCACAGGGGCAGCCCCAGCAGCAGCCCCGCGTGGGCGGCCTTGCCCAGCACAAACAGGCCCCAGCCCGTGGGGTGAACGGGGCCATTGAGCTGGTGCAGCTTGGTGGCCTGCAGGCGGTCAGCCCAGTCGCTGTACCAGCACAAATAGGGCAGGGACAAGGCCGCCACCACGGGCCAGTACAGGTGCTGCCAGCGGTACTGGGGCGACCAGGGCTGGAACGGGGTTTGGCGCAAAAACGGGTTGGGTTCGGTGTCCAGGTCGTAGCCGTCAATGTTGGCGTAGGTGTGGTGAACGTGCACATGCCGGGCCGTCCAGTAGCCTGCGTCAATGCCCACGGGCACCGCCACCAGCCGCCGCACCACCGCGTTGGCACGGGCCGACTTGAACAAGGCCCCATGGGCTGCGTCGTGAAGCGCGTTCATGCCCAGGGCCATGGCCAGGCAAACCGCACCGATGTAGGCCAGCGCAAACCCGGCGGGGGTGCTGGCGTGCAGCGCTGCTGCGTAGGCCGCCGCCATGGCCAGTGCCAGGCCCAGCGCCTTGGCGTACACCCAGCTGTCGCCATGGCGCGCGCCTGCGCCGCCTTGCAGGTACAGCGCAGCTTCGCGCAGCAAGTCGCGCCGAAAGGCCAGGTCTGCGGCGTGTTGAAAGCGCAGCTTGGGCAGCGCCTGGGTGGCTTGTTTCACGCGGGTCATGATGGGTTTGTCTCTTCAACGGCAGCCGGCGGCCGCTGCCCCGCCCTACCCCACCGGCGCCAGCCCACCGCCCCATGCAGGCACAAGGCAACGGCGATGGGAAACAGGCCATGTGCCCAGCCGCCCCAAACGGCCCACACGCCCACAGGCAAGCCCAGCGTCAAGGCGACCCAGATGTGCAGCCCCCAACGCCGCCCGTCTGACTGGCCGCCCAGTGCCATGGTGCCCAGCACCAGGGCGGCAAACAGCGCGGCCTGCCGTGCGCCGTTCAGGCCTGCTTCGGCGTTGACGTAGGCAATCACCAACACAAACAGCAGCACGCCGCCCACGCCGATGTAGCCGTCAGTCACGCGCTGTGCGGCGGGTGCTGACTGAAACCGGCGCTGCCACCAGGCCCGCAGCGGTGGGTGGCTGGCCCACACCGGGTTGCAGCTGGTGGCGGCGTGCCCCCCGGGCGTTGGTGCCAGGCCATAGTGCATGGGCAGGTCAGCGCGCTCGACTTGGTAGGAGCCGAAAACTTGGTCCCACAGCAGCAGCGTGCCGCCAAAGTTTTTGTTGACGTAGAGCGGGTGCGTGCCGTGGTGAACCCGGTGGTTGGACGGTGTGACCAGCACGCGGTCCAGCCAGCCAGAGCGGCCCACCACCGCGTTGTGGTTGTAGAACTGCACCGAATAATGCAGCGACGACACCACCACAAACACCTCCAGCGGCACGCCCAGCACCGCCAAAATCGCCATGAAGGGAAAGGAGCTGAGAGATGAATACCAGGAGTTGCGGATGCCCAGGGACAAGTCAAAGTGCTCCCCGGTGTGGTGAACCTGATGAACCGCCCACAGCAGCGGCACGGTGTGATGCAGCCGGTGCATCCAGTAAAAGCACAGGTCCCAGGCCACCCACGCAAACACCCACTGCCACGCAGCGGGCCAGTGGCCGACCCAGCCCAGGCTGGCGTGCTGCAGCACCAGCGCAAAGGCCAGCACCTCCACCCCCCGAAACGCCCACATCACCACGTGGCCGGAGTTGAGGTTGAAGACCAGCTCTTGCCACGGGGCCACGCGGCGCTTGAGCGCCCGCAGCAGCGTGCGCTCAGCCAGCACCAGCCCCAACATGCCCAGAAAAGACAAAGCAAACACGTTCATGACATCACCTTTCGCATCAAGCGGACCCGCCCACCCAGGGTGCTGCACCGCGCCACGCCCCACCAGCTGGCCCACCCCACCACCAGCCCGGCGGCCAGGTCCACACTGAGGTGGCGGCGCAGCACAATGACCGACACACAAACACCCGCCCCCACCAGCCACACGGCCGCCGAGTGCCAGGGCCGCTGGCGCTCGGTCAGCGCCAGCAGGCACAGCCCCGTCAACGCGCCGTGCAGCGACGGCAGGCAGTGGTAGGGCGTGTCCACCACCAGCAGCAGGCGCAGCAGCGCCAGGCTCACCCCGTCACCCAGCGCCACGGGGTAGTGCAAGGTGGTCGGCCAGGCCACAAACACCGCACCACTGAGCAGTGCGCTGGCCTGCATGGCGTGCTGCAACCGGCGCAGCCGCTCGGCCCGCACCACCGCGTAAGCGTAAGGCACCAAGGCAAAAAACATCACATACGCCCAAATTCCCGCCGGGTTGAAGGGCAGCCAGCGGTCCAGCGCGGACTCGGGCAACACGGTGGGCACGGCCAAGTGGGTGGCCAGCAACGCGCCCAGCCCGTACACCATGCCCACCGTGCCCCAGCCCAGCAGCAGGCAGCGCAGGCGGGTGGCAAGGCCGCCTTGAAGTGGATCAGGCGTGGCTTGGCTGGACATCGGACGGCTGAACAGGGGGCGGGGGCAGTCGGTAGATTCTTCGGCGCTTGCGGGTGGGCTCAAAAGCCGCCAGATCCTGGTGCAAGGCCCAGCGCAGTGCTGCGGTGTGCACCCCCAACGCCTGCAGCGTGGCCTGCAGGTGCCGCTGCACACGCGCCAGCTCGGGCAGCGCCAGGTCGGCGTGCAGGTGCAGCAGGGCCGGGCCGTCCTGCACCAGGCGGTAGTCCGCCGTCAGCGGCAGCACCTGTGCCAGGGCGCGGCTGAGCACGTCTGAAAACACCACCACCGCCCGCCCCTGCGCGTCAGCCAGCTGCAGCTGGTCGTCACACCGGCCTTCAATGCGCAGCAGGGCGCGGGTGGCTTGCCCGCAGGGGCACGGCGTGGGGCGCAGCACCAGCACATCGTCCAGCCGGTAGCGCACGATAGGCTGGGTCATGCGGCTGAAGTCCGTGATGATGGGCACAAAGCGGGTCTGGGCGTCGTCCAGCCATTGCGGCTCCATGTGCAGATGGGCTTCATGCAGGTGCAGCGTGCCGTGCGGGCAGGTGCTGGCCAAAAACCCTTCGGTGGCCTGGTACACCTCATGCACGGGGCCAAAGACCTGCTCGATCAGCGTGCGGTCTTGCGGCTCCAACACCTCCGCCACTGAAATCACCCGCTGCGGGGTGATGCGAAGTTGCCCGCCCTGCTGCGCCAGCGCCAGTTGCCGCAGCACCTGCGCGGGGGCCACCAGCAGCGTGGGCTGGTAGTGCGCCAGCCTCACCAGGTGGCTGTCGAACGGTTCAAACAAATCAAAAAACTCAAACGCCAGCCAGCGGCTGCGCACGGCGGTGTACAGGTTGCTGTTGGCACGCAAAAACAGCGCGGCGCGCTGGCCGCTGCGCAAACCGTGGGGCAGCACGTGGGCCAGCAGCACACCGGCCCACTGGGCCTGCTCCCGGGCGCTGACAGCAAACACCGCCCGCTGGCCGGAGGTGCCTGACGACAAGCCCACAGTGATCAGCGCCCCGCTGCGGCTGGCCAGCGTGGGCGTGAAGTCCCGTTGCTGCTCGGCCTGATGGGCCTTGGCCAGCACGTCGCCCAGGGCCAGCGCCTGGGTGTTCATGGTGTCGAAGTGGGCCATCATGGTGGCCTTGTCCATCACGGGCCACTGGCCCAGCGGCAGGTGCTTGAACGCGCTGAAATACGGGCTTTGTGCGCACAGCCGCGCCTTGAACCGCGCCAGGGCCTGCGCCTGATGCGCCTCCAGCGCCGCTCGGCTGGCAAACCGCAAGCGCCTGGCCTGCCAGTAGGCCAGCAGCAACCAGGCAAGGTGCCGCAGACGTGCCAGGCGCATCACGGGGTAGCCCCCAGCGGTTCGGGCTCAGCTGGCGCATCACTTTCATGCGTCAACCAGATCGCGGCCTGCCCTGACTGGTGCAGCGTGTGCAGCTGGCGCAGGGTTTGGTAGTAGGCGCTGCGGTGGTGCTGCACCGAAAACGTCAGCT
This sequence comes from Polaromonas sp., assembly GCA_046154065.1. Taxonomy (GTDB): domain Bacteria; phylum Pseudomonadota; class Gammaproteobacteria; order Burkholderiales; family Burkholderiaceae_C; genus Polaromonas. Next base: position 11,652 of record JBJXEI010000046.1, read on the forward strand.
CGGACGGGCCGCGCAGTTGCTGGTAGCCCTCGGGCACCCAGGCGGCGTCAGACGCCAGCAGCACCCAGCCGGTGTCAGCCGCCACAAAAGCGCCCAGGTGGCCGGGCGCATGGCCGGGCAAGTCCACCACCAGCAGCTCACCCGTGCCCAGCACGTCACGCGCTTGGGTGAAGGGCTGCAGTGCGGCAGGCAGCGGCACGCTGGGGCAGGCCTGGACAAAACGCAGCCGGGCCTCAATGTCAGGCGGCAGCAGGCCGGGCACAAAACCACGCCGCACCGCGCCCAGCCCCCGCAGGCCGCGCACGGCGTTCCAGCCTTCAGCGCTGCACACCAGCCGTGCCTGGGGAAAATCGCGCAGGCCAGCCACGTGGTCGGCATGAAAGTGCGACAGCACCAGCGTGTGAATGTCACGCGGGGCCAGGCCGTGTGCGCGCAGCTGGGCCACCAGCGCGTCCTTGGGCTCAAACGTCACCGGCGTGACCCAGGGGTACAGCCGGTACACGCCGTGGGAGGTGGCGTCATGAAAGTGGTTGGCGTAGCCGGTGTCCCACAGCACCCAGCCCACGCGGGTGTGAATCAAATACGCCCGGGACGGGAAGCACAGGCTTTGCAGCCCCGCGCCTTTGAGCACCATGCACGCCGGGTGGGTGCAGTGGCCGACGCGAAAAGCGCGCACGTGAACCGCGCTCGTCGGCTCACTGCGCATCGCGCATGCCCTGGGCGGTGCGGGCCAGGCCCTCGTCAACCGACACGGCTGGCACGTAGCCCAGCACCTCGGTGGCCTTGCGGTTGCACAGCGTCATGTCAAACGCCAGCGTGCCCACGCTGTAGGGCGTCAGCAGTGGCTCACGCCGGGTGATGGCCGCGCAGGCCTGCAGCAGGTGCGCCGCGCCCAGCATCACCGGGTAGGGCACGGCCTGAATGCGAAACGGCCGCCCCAGCAACTGGGCAAACAGCTGCGCCAGCACGTCCCGCAGCACCACAGGCTGGTGGTTGGTGATGTTGAAAGCCGCGCCGCTGGGCATGCGCTGCGGCGCGTTGGGTGCGCTGGCCAGCTGCATGGCCTGCACCACGTTGTCAACGTAGGTGATGTCCAGCACGGCCTGCCCGCCCCGTGGCAGAGGCAGGCGCCCGCCGCGCAGCGCCAGCACACGGGCCAGGCGCGGCATCAGCACCTGGTCGTAGCGGCCAAAAATCGCGCGTGGGCGAAGTACCGTGCAGTGCATGCCGGGGTGCTGCTGCACGGCCTGGGCCACGCACGCCTCGGCCTGGGCCTTGGTGCGGGCGTAGGCGTTGGCATAACGGCGGCGCGTGGCCTGACCGGGGGCGTGGCAGTCCTCGGTGACCTGCCAGCGTGCGGTGTAGTCAAAGTAAATTGCCGGGCTGGAGATGTGAACAAACCGCGTCACCCCGGCCACCCCGGCAGCGGCCAGCAGGCGCTCGGTGACCGCCACGTTGGCCGCCACAAAATCAGCCGCCCGGCCCCAGGGTGACGACAACGCGGCGCAGTGCCACACCACGTCCACCCCGGCCAGCAGTTGCTGCCAATCAGCCGGGCGGGCCAGCACCAGGTCCAGCGGCACGAAGCGGGCCCCCTGGCCCGACAGCACCCGCCCCACGGCCACGTTGCGGCCCGTGGCCACCACCGCCGCGCCCTGGCTGAGCAAGGCGTCCACCGCGCTGCGGCCCAGCCCGCCGGTGGCCCCGGTGACCAGCACACGCATCACAGCTGCAGCACCAGGCCGCCCACCGACACCCCGGCCGCCGTGCCGATGAGCAGCGCACGCGTGCCCGGTGGCGTGCGGCCGGCCATGCGCGCCTCATGCAGGGCAGTCGGCAAGGACGCGGCCACCTGGTTGCCATGCGTGGCATAAATATTGATGACTTGGTCAGCCGGCAAGCCCAGCTTGCGGGCCACGTGCGCCATGGCCAGGTGGCTGGCCTGGTGGGGCACCACCAGGTCGATGGACGCCAGCCCACCGGGAACGTGCGCCATCAGCTCGGCCAAAAACCCCGGCAGCACCTGCGCGGCCAGCTTGAACACCGCCTTGCCATTCATGCGGAAAAGATGGTCATGCGGGGTGATGCCCTGGCCCGGGTTGCAGCGGGTGCCCCCGGCGCGAATCTCGCAGTAAGCCCGGCCCTCCGGGAAGGTGGCCAGCTTGAAGGCGGCAATGCCCTGCGTGCCGTCACCGCGCTCCAGAATCACCGCGGCCGCGCCGTCGCCCAGAATCAGGGACGACTCCGCGTCGGACCAGTCCGCCCCGCGCGACGCCAGGTCCGACGACACCAGCGCAATGCGGCGGTACGTGCCCAGCGCCAGCAGCCCGGCCGCCACCTGCAGCCCCGTTAAAAACCCCAGGCAACTGGCGTTGACATCAAAAGCCGGGGTGCCGCGCGTCAAGCCCGCGTGGTGGGCGATCAACGCGCCAGTGCAGGGCAAGGCCTGCTCGGGCACGCCGCACGCCGAAATCAGCAAGTCAATGCTGCCAACCGCCATGTCCGCACGCCGCAGCGCATCGGCCAGAGCGTGCGCGCCCAGCTGGCTCTGGCTCTCATGCGATGCCGCCAGATAGCGCTGACGCACCCCGCTTTGCCGCCAGGTGGTGCCTGCCGCCAACCCCAGGCGCAGGTCCAGGTCGCTGGCGGTCACGCACTGGGACGGCAACGCCTTGCCAGATGCCACCACCCGCAGCGGCGCCCAACGGGGACGTTCACCGATCAGCACAGGCGGCGGGGAAGTGGGTGAGCGCCATGGGGGAATGGCGGGGCACAGCTGCCAGGAACGCCCTTGACCACCTCGGCGAAGGCGGTTTCAACCGGCGCTGGAGCTTGGGGGCTGGGGGTCATGCGTGAAGGGGGGTGGCGAGTGGTGGGCGGTGTGAGACTTTAATGCATGGGCGGTTTGTGGAGCTGAGGGGGCGGTGCGCCCGTGATGCGGCGCGCACAGACGCGGGGCGAGCGGGCAGCTGCCTACTTTGTTTTGATTTAATTTGCTATTAATTCAGGAGCAGAACAGGCAATCAAAGCCTTGGCTAGCGGGGATTTTTGACCTTGAAAAAGCTTTTTTCTGGCTTTTGGAGGCCTCCAGGGTGAAAAACCGTGCTCAAAACCTTAAAAACAGTATTTTCAGGCACCGAAACCCCTTGCAGCCTAGGTTTTCATTGCATGCAGTGCTCCTGAATTAATAGCTGTTTTTTCGCCCTGGGTTCCGGGTTGCTCTGCTCTGCCTTGCGGGGCTTCCGGGTCTCGCCCCGGTGGCGACTGACTTACTCGCCCTTCCTCAAACCCAGCCACCGCCCAGCGCGCGTATCAGCCCCACGGTGGCCTGGTACTGGGCGGCGCGCACTTGCAGGGCCTGGCGGCGGTTGCGCAGTTCGCTGCGTTGGGCGTCGAGCAGTTCCAGCTGACTGACGTAGCCGTTGCGGTAACGGGCGTCGGACAGCACCGTGGCGCGGCTGGCCGAATCGACCGAGCGCTGTTGTGCGCCGGACTGGTCGGCCAGCAGGCGCAGGGCGGCCAGTTGGTCTTCCACGTCCTTGAAGGCGACCAGCACCTGCTCGCGGTAGCTGGCCAGGGCGATGTCGAGTTCAGCGTTGGCGTTTTGCACGCCGGCCTCCCGCCGCCCGCCGTCGAGCAGTGGCAGGGACAGCAGTGCGCCCACGCCCCAGGCACGGGCCGAGAGTTTGAACAGGTCTTTGAGGTCTGGCGCGGCATACCCGCCGCTGGCGGTCAAAGAAATGTCGGGGAACCACGCGGCTTGCGCCACGCCGACGCGGGTTTGTGCGGCCTGCAGGCTGCTTTGCGCGGCAGACACGTCGGGCCGCCGGGTCAGCACGGTGCTGGGCACCCCGGCCGGGATGCTGGGCAGTGCGGTGGCCCAGGGGATGGGCTCAACCTCAAAACTGCTGGCCACCTGGCCGACCAGCACGGCCAGGGCGTTTTGCAGCTGGGCGCGGCGTTGGTCCAGGGCCAGGCTGTCGGACTCGGTGGCGGCGACTTCGGCGCGCACGCGGGCCACGTCCAGCTCGGCCACGTCGCCTTCGCGCAGGCGCACCTCGGTCAGCCGCAGGGTGTTGCGGTAGGCAACCAGGGTGCTTTGAACCAGCGCACGTTCGGTGTCGATGGCGCGCAGGCTGAGGTAGGTCTGGGCCACGTCGGCCTGCACCAGCAGCTGGGTGCTGCGCAGCAGCGCTTCACGCGACTGGGCGTCCAGCCCGGCGGCGTTGGACGCGCCCGAGAGCTTGCCGAACAGGTCCAATTCATACGACAAATTGGCCCCGGCGTTGACCACGGTTTGGGGCACGCGGCCGGTGCTCAGGTCTTTTTGCCGCGTGGCCCCGCCGCCCAGGCCGACTTGCAGCGCCCGGTTGGCCTCCGTCGCCCCGGCAATCGCACGGGCCTGCGCCAGTCGGGCAGCGGCGATTTGCACGGTGTTGTTGCTGCGGCTAGCTTGTTCAACCAGCTGGCTCAGCACCGGGTCGGCAAACACGCCCCACCACGGGCCTTGCAGCGCAGGCGCGGTGGTGGTGCTGGCTTCGCGGAAGGCTGCGGGCGTGGTGGGCAGGCTGGCGGTGTCAATGGCGGCCGGGGTGGCGCAACCGGCCAGCACCAGGGCGGCCAGCAGCGGGACCAGGGCCCAGCGGAAAGGGGATGTGTACGTCATGAGAACTCCGTCGTGTGTTTTATTCGTGTTGTTTCACTGCAGCGGCGGGCTGGGCACTGTGGCCAGCGCCACCGTTGGCGTGCGGCACGGCAAAGCCCTCGATGTGCGGCACCTCACCATGCAGTTTCAGGGGGCGGTTGCCCGTCATGGCGCGCAGCGTGACGTAGAACACGGGCGTTAAAAACAGGCCAAACGCCGTCACGCCGATCATTCCGAAAAACACCGCCACCCCCATGGCGTGCCGCATTTCAGCACCTGCGCCGGTCGACAGCACCAGGGGCAGCACGCCCATGATGAAGGCCAGCGAGGTCATCAAGATCGGCCGCAGGCGCAGGCGGGCCGCTTCAATCGCCGCCTGGATCGGCGTGCGCCCGGCAAACTCCAGCTCCCGCGCAAACTCGACGATCAAAATCGCGTTCTTCGCAGACAGCCCGACCAGCACAATCAACCCGATCTGCGTGAAGATGTTGTTGTCCCCGCCCGTGAGTTTGACGCCCAGCATGGCGGCCAGCAGGCCCATGGGCACGATCAAAATGATGGCGATCGGCAGCGTCAGGCTTTCGTACTGCGCGGCCAGCACCAGAAACACCAGCAAAAGGGCCAGCGGGAACACCCACATGGCGGAGTTGCCCGCGATGATTTCCTGGTAGGTCAGGTCCGTCCACTCGTAGCTGATGCCGGGTGGCAGGGTCTCGGCGGCGATGCGGGCAATCGCGTCCTGCGCCTGGCCTGACGAGTAACCCGGCGCGGCACCGCCATTGATGTCGGCGGACAAAAAGCCGTTGTAACGAATCGCCCGTTCCGGCCCGAAGCTGGGCGTGACCTTCATCAGCGCGGACAGCGGCACCATCTCACCCGAGCTGGCGCGCACCTTGAGCAAACCGATGTCTTCGGCCCGGGCACGGTAGGGTGCGTCGGCCTGCACTCGCACTGAATAGGTCCGGCCAAACTTGTTGAAGTCGTTGGCATACAGGCTGCCCAGGTAGATCTGCATGGTGTCGAACACGTCGGTGACCGGCACGCCCAGCTGGCGCGCCTTGGTGCGGTCGATGTCGGCATACAGCTGCGGCACGTTGACCTGGAAGCTCGAAAACAGCCCCACCAGCTCAGGCGCTTCACCGGCCTTGGCCATGAAGGCCTTGGTGGCCTTGTCCATCTCGGCGTAGCCGAGGGAGGCGCGGTCTTCCAGCTGCAGCTTGAAGCCGCCGGTGGTGCCCAGGCCCTGCACCGGCGGGGGCGGGAACATGGCGATGAAGGCTTCTTCAATCGCGCCAAACTTGCCGTTGAGCTGGCCTGCAATCGCGCCGGCGCTCAGGTCTGCGCCCTTGCGTTCTTCAAACGGCTTGAGGGATACAAACACAATGCCCGAGTTGGAGCTGTTGGTGAAGCCATTGATCGACAGGCCCGGAAACGCAATCGCGTGCGCCACGCCGGGTTGCTTCATGGCGATGTCGCTGATGCGGCGGATCACGTCTTCGGTGCGGTCCAGCGTGGCCCCGTCGGGCAGCTGCGCAAAACCGATCAGGTACTGCTTGTCCTGGGCGGGCACAAACCCGCCGGGCACCGCCTTGAACAGGCCCACCGTGGCCAGCACCAGCACGCCGTAGACGACCAGCATGACGGCCTTGCGTGAAATGGCACCCTTGACCCCCTGGCTGTACTTTTCAGAACCCCGGCCAAAGGCCCGGTTGAAGGCGCGGAAGAAGCGGCCAAACAGCTTTTCCATGCCGCGGGTCAGCGCGTCTTTGGGGGCGTCGTGGCCCTTGAGCAGCAGCGCCGCCAGCGCCGGGGACAGCGTCAGCGAGTTGATGGCCGAAATCACGGTGGAAATCGCAATCGTCAGCGCAAACTGTTTGTAGAACTGGCCCGACAGCCCGCTGATGAAGGCCAGCGGCACAAACACGGCGATCAGCACCAGTGCAATCGCGATGATGGGGCCCGACACCTCACGCATGGCCTTGTAGGTGGCCTGGCGCGGGGCCAGCCCGGCCTCGATGTTGCGTTCCACGTTTTCGACCACCACGATGGCGTCGTCCACCACAATGCCGATGGCCAGCACCAGGCCGAACAGGCTGAGCGCGTTGATGGAAAAACCAAACAGATGCATCACCGCAAAGGTGCCCACCACCGACACCGGCACCGCCAGCAGCGGGATGATGGACGCACGCCAGGTCTGCAAAAAGATGATGACCACCAGCACCACCAGCGCCACGGCTTCGAGCAGCGTGTGCACCACGGCTTCAATCGACGAGCGCACAAACTGCGTGGTGTCGTAGACGATTTCATAGTCCACGCCTTCGGGCATGGACTTTTTCAGGTCACGCATCACGGCCTGCACGTCGTCAGAAATTTGAATCGCGTTGGAGCCTGGTGCTGCAAACACCGGCACGGCCACGGCCTGTTTGTTGTCCAGCAGCGAGCGCAGCGCGTAGTCGGCGGCGCCCAGTTCCAGGCGGGCGATGTCGCGCAGGCGGGTCACGGCACCGCCGGTGTCGGTTTTGACGATGATGTCGCCAAACTCTTCTTCACTCTGCAAACGGCCCTGCGCGTTGATGGAGAGCTGCACGTCAATGCCCGGCAAGCCGGGTGACGCCCCCACCACACCGGCCGCGGCCTGGATGTTTTGTTCACGAATCGCCCGCACCACGTCCCCGGCGGACAGGCCGCGTTCAGCAACTTTTTGCGGGTTCAGCCAGACGCGCATCGAGTAGTCCCCCGAGCCGAACAGCTGCACTTGGCCCACGCCACCAATGCGCGCCAGCCGGTCCTTGATGTTGAGCACCGCGTAGTTGCGCAGGTAGGTCATGTCGTAGCGGTCGTTGGGCGAGGTCAAATGCACCACCATCGTCAGGTCGGGCGAGCTTTTGATCGTCGTCACCCCCAGGCGGCGCACTTCTTCGGGCAGGCGCGGCTCGGCTTGGGCCACGCGGTTTTGCACCAGCTGCTGGGCCTTGTCCGGGTCGGTGCCCAGCTTGAAGGTGACGTTGAGCGTCATCAGCCCGTCGGTGGTGGCCTGGCTGCTCATGTAGAGCATGCTGTCAACGCCGTTGATGGCTTCTTCCAGCGGCGTGGCCACGGTTTCGGCAATCACTTTCGGGTTGGCACCGGGGTAAGTGGCGCGCACCACCACGGTGGGCGGCACGACGTCGGGGTACTCGGCAATCGGCAGTGTGCGCAGCGCCAGCAGGCCGGAAATCAGCATCAGCAGCGACAGCACACCGGCAAAAATCGGCCGGTCGATGAAAAATTTAGACAGGTTCATGGTTGTTCTTCTTGTTGAATGACGGTGCTCAGGCTCACGATTTCGCCGCCACTTTGACGGGCTTGTCGGCGTTCAACAGCTCCGCCTTGGCCGACATGTCCACCACCTGCGGTGCGACCAGCGCCCCCGGGCGCACGCGCTGCAAGCCGTTGACCACAATGCGCTCGTTGGCCTGCAGGCCGCTGGTCACCACACGCAGCCCGTTGACGGACGCACCCAGCGTGACCTCGCGGTAGACCACCTTGTTGTCAGAGCCCACCACCAGCACAAACTTCTTGCTCTGGTCGGTGCCCACGGCCCGCTCATTGACCAGCAGCGCAGTGGCTTCCTTGGCCTGGCCCATGCGCACCTTGGCGAACTGGCCGGGCATCAGCGTGCCGTCGGTGTTGTCAAACACGGCGCGGGCGCGCACCGTGCCGCTTTTGGCGTCGACCTGGTTGTCAACCAGCTGCAAACGGCCTTCGTAAGGCGTATCCGTGCTGGCAGCGGTGCCCATCTGCACCGGAATGCTGTCGAGCTTGCGGCTGCTGGAGCCCGCCACCTTGACCTGCGCCAGCGCCTTGGCCACGGTCTGTTCATCCGCGTCAAAACTCGCGTAGATCGGGCTGACGGACACCAGCGTGGTCAACACCGGGGCGCTGGGCCCGGCGGCGACCAGATTGCCCACGGTAACTTCCAGCCGGCCGACGCGACCCGACACCGGGGCGCGCACCTGGGTGTAGCCCAGGCTCAGGCGCGCGGTTTGCAGGGCGGCCTGCGCGGCGCGCAGGTTGGCGTCTGCCTCACGCTGGCCGTTGATGCGTTCGTCAAACTCACGGCGTGAAATGGCCTGCTCGGACCACAACCGCTGCGAGCGCTCGTTTTCACCCTTGGCCTGCGCCACCCGGGCCTGTGCGGCGGCCAGTTGGGCGTCGGCCCGGTCCACGTCGGCAGCGTAAGGGGCCGGGTCGATCGTCAGCAACAGGTCGCCTTTTTTGACCAGGCCGCCTTCGCGGAAATGCACGCTTTGCAGGCTGCCCGCCACGCGGGAGCGGATGTCCACCCGCTCGACGGCTTCGAGCCGGCCTGAAAACTCGTCCCAGGTCGCCACATTGCTTTGCACCACGGCAGCCACCGACACGGGGGTGGCAGCGGGCGGTGCACCAGCGGGTTGGGCGTTGGTGCTGCTCACACCAAAGGCGGCAGCTGACACGCCCAGCACCACGGCCACAGCCAGCGCAATGGCCAGCCCTTGTTTCGGGGGATGGCGGCGATCAGCGGTGGACAACGTTTGCATGAAAAATCCCTCGAAAAAAAATAATGGGTGAAACCAACGCAGGGCTTTGGGGTCCTAAAGGCACCGGCGTATGTTGCGATGCAGCAAAATGTAAGGCTTAGGCCTCAAGCAATAAATAGCCTTTTCATTCATACTTTGTTTCACCTGAGAAACAATAAAAACACAAAGCCAAGGATTTTTGATGGACAAGTTTTCTGCCATGCAAGCGTTTGTGCGGGTTGTGGAGTCCGGCACCTTCACCCGGGCGGCCGATGTGCTGGGCGTGCCCAAGCCCACCGTGACCCGGCTGATCCAAGACCTGGAAAAAGAGCTGGCGACCAAGCTGCTCAACCGCACCACACGCAAGGTCACCGTCACCACCGACGGCGCGGCCTATTACGAACAGGCCAGCCGCCTGCTCGACGAGGTCAATGAACTCGAAGCCAACATGTCGCACGCCCAGGCCAGCCCGCGCGGCAAGCTGAAGGTGGATTTGCCCTCGTCGTTGGGGCTGGCGGTCATCATCCCGGCGCTGCCGGACTTTTACGCACGCTACCCCGACATCACGCTGGAAGTCGGCATCAGCGACCGGCCGGTGGACTTGCTGTCTGAAAACGTGGACTGCGTGGTGCGCGGCGGTGTGGTCACTGACCAGTCTCTGGTGGCCCGGCGCATTGGCGAGTACTACCTGATGTGCTGCGCCTCCCCCGGCTACCTGCAGCGCCACGGCGTGCCCCAGCACCCCAAGGAGCTAGACAGCACCCAGCACCGCATGATCCGTTTTGTGTCACCACACACCGGCAAGCTCTACAGCTTCAACATGCACAAGGACGGCGAGGTGGTGGACGTGGGTGGCAACCACCAGCTGTCGGTCAACGACTCCAACGCGGGCGTGGTGGCCGCGCTGGCGGGCTTGGGCGTGCTGCCCACACTGACGTTTTTAGTGCAGGACCACATCAGCAGTGGCGCGCTGGAGCCGCTGTTCCCCGGCTGGTGCACCGAGGCCAAGCCGGTGTATGTGGTCTACCCGCCCAACCGTCACCTGAGCAAAAAGGTGCGGGTGTTTGTGGACTGGATTGCAGAGCTGTTTGAAAAACACGACCTGATGCAGCGCAAAAGCTCGCTGCAATGCAGGGCGGCCATCGCCGCCCGAGAGCTTAAAAACCAGGCCACCGAACTGGTGGCCGCTGAATCAGCGCTTGCCTGACACCTTTTTCACCAGCATCACCCCGGCCAGCACCAGCGCCCCGGCCACGATGCCCACCACCGCGTCCATCAGCAGCGGGGTGACCCAGGCCAGCGCCCCACCAACCGACGGCACACGGCCAGCCGCTGCCGTGATGCCTTCAATCGTGTGGTGCAGCGGCGCCAAACCGTGCGTCAAAATGCCGCCGCCGACCAAAAACATCGCGGCGGTCCCGGCAATCGACAAGCCCTTCATCAGCCACGGCGCCAGCCACAAAATGCCCCGGCCCACACTGCGGCGCAAATTGCTGCCAGCCTGGCTGAGGTACAGGCCCGCGTCGTCCAGCTTGACGATGCCCGCCACCAGGCCATAGACGCCCACCGTCATCACGATGGCAATCAGGCTGAGCACAAACACCTGGGTGGAAAAGTCCTTGCCCTGCACCGTGCCCAGCGTGATGGCGATGATCTCGGCGGACAAGATGAAGTCGGTGCGCACCGCGCCCTTGATCTTGTCTTTTTCCAGCGCCAGCAGGTCCACCTCCGGGTTGGCCACGGCAGCGCTGCGCGCTTCGCGTTCAGCGGCCTGCTCGTGCGGGCTGTGCATGAACTTGTGCGCCAGTTTTTCAAAACCCTCAAAACACAAGAACGCCCCGCCCACCATCAGCAGTGGCGTGACGGCCCAGGGTGCAAAGGCGCTGATGGCCAGTGCGGCGGGCACCAAAATCGCCTTGTTGATGAAAGAGCCCTTGCACACCGCCCAGACCACGGGCAGTTCACGGTCAGCCTTGACGCCCGAGACCTGCTGCGCGTTCAGCGCCAGGTCATCGCCCAGCACACCGGCGGTTTTTTTGGCGGCAACTTTGGACAGCACCGCCACGTCGTCCAGGAGGGTGGCAATGTCGTCAAGCAAGGCAAGAAGGCTGGTGGCCATGGTGGGTTCCGGTGAAGTGAAAAGACAGGGGAATTAGGCCGATTTTTTTCAATGCAGATCAATGCACATCAATGCACATGATGCAAACGCCGCGCACGCAGAAAAAAACCGCCTCCAGGGCGGTCACGGGCGCTCCAATGGGCGTGCGTTCAGCGCGTCAGCCGGCCCAGCAAGAAGCCAATGGCCAGTGCGGCACCCACGGCTTCCAGCGGGCGCTCTTGCACCCACGATTTGGAGTAGTCCACCGCCTGCGCGGGGGCCTGCTTGACGCGGCGCGCCTCATCGGCAAACTTTTCCGCCACATGGCCCGCGCTGTTGGCCAGCTTGTCCACCGTCTGGTGGGCCGCGCTGGCCAGTCGGCTGACGGAGCTCAGTGTCGGGTCGGTCACCTTGTCGATGGTGCTGTGCAGCGCAGCAGTGGCCGTGTCCACGCCGGCCTGCAACGGGTTGCCAGACGTGTCAGCAGAAAAGGTGTCGGTAAGAACGGGGGGCTGGTTCATGGCGTGCTTTCGTGATGGGTGAAGGTCAAAAGACAGCTCTTCACTTTACAAACGCAGGGGGCGCCGCCGTGTGCGCACGCGCAGGTCAGCACTGTAGGACAGTGCCGATGAATCAACACAAGCCCGGCATGTCAGCGCTGGCTGACACGGCAAAGGCATGCCCACCTAGCCAGGGGCGACCCGCGCAGGGCGACGATTCAAACCCGACTCTCGGGATGACCCGCGACTCTCACCTGGAGCCTGTCACCATGTATTGCCCCCAATCGTTCGCCCCAGCAGCCCAGGCCTTCCGGCCCTGGCCATTTCGCACCGCCGCCCACGCAGTGGCGCCGCTGGAGGCCACCCGGCCCAAACCGCCGCCACTCGATGAAGACGGAGAAACCGAGGAAGGCCTGGCTCTGCCGGTGGAGCCCGATGAAGGCACCCCGCTGATCCCCGACGATGAGCGGGTGATCAATGTGCCGTCATAGGCCCAGTGCAACGAAGGATCAGTCCACCGCCCGTTTCAGGCGGATTTCTTCCAGACGGGCGCTGCCAAACGCCGTAGTGCGCAGCGAGGGCATTTCACGCTTGAAGCCAGCCGCGTGCTCAAAAAACTCCATGCCCGGCACGTTGTTGAGCAACACCCAGGCGGTGACCTGCGTGCAGCCTTCTTCCTTGAGTCCTTCGCGGGCACCGTCCCACAGGGCCAGGCCAGCGCCTTGGCGCGCGTGAGCCGGGGCCACGTACAACGCCCAGATTTCGCCCACCGTGCTGCGGGTACCTGGGTCACGTGAACGGTCAAAACCCACAAAACCCACCACCTGGTTGTCGTCCACCGCCACCAGCGTTTGCGGCTCTGCGTACTCGATGGCTTCCTTCCAGAACGCCACCCGTTTTTCAATAGTCATGGCTTTGAGGAAGTCCTCGGGCATCAGGTTGCTGTAGGCAGCTTGCCAGACGGCAACGTGAAGTTCAGCAATGGCTTTGGCATCGCGGGCAGTGGCAGGGCGTACGGAATAGCTGGGCATGAAGAGTCGTGTGTAGATAATTCAAAAGGAGCGGGATTGTCGCGCACTTCACCGCGCGCCCTGCCCCACCTACTCAAACGCCTGTGCCCGACACCCCATCTTCATCCCCCCGCCCCACACCCGAGCCCCAGCGTTTCACCGCCCGGCTGCAGCCCAGCGGCCAGGTGTTTGCCGCCCCCGGCGACCAGCCGCTGCTGCTGGCCGCACAGCAGGCGGGCATTGACCTGCCCAGCTCTTGCCGCAACGGCACCTGCCGCGCCTGCCGCTGCCAGCTGACCAGCGGCAGCGTGCGCTACCAGATCGCCTGGCCAGGCCTGAGCCTGGACGAAAAACGCAGCGGCCTGATCCTGCCCTGCGTGGCCCTGCCCACGTCCGACGTGGTGCTGGCGCCGGCGTTGGACGACTAGCCGCCCTGGCCGTGTAGCGATTTGTCAAATCAATCTGTCAGCATGTCCGCATGTTGCTGCCCGACCTGAGCCCCACTGCCCACCCGCTAGAGACCTTTGCCGAGCACGAAGAGCTCAAAACCATTTTGCGCACCGGCAGCCGCCACCTGGACGTGCAGACCGTCGGCCAGGTGCAGGCCGCTGGCGGCGCGCCGGGCTTCCCCATGCTGGTGGCCAGCCTGGGCAGCACCGATCCGCTGGCCCCGGCGGTCGGTTTTTTTGGCGGCATTCACGGGCTGGAGCGCATTGGCACCCAGGTCATCCTGCACTACCTGCGCGCGCTGCTGTTTCGCCTGGCCTGGGACACCCTGCTGCAACAACAGCTGCAGCATGTGCGCCTGGTCTTCATGCCCATCGTCAACCCCGGTGGCATGTGGGCCCACAAACGCGCCAACCCGCAGGGCGTGGACCTGATGCGCAACGCACCCCAGCGGGCCGAGTCGCGGGTGCCGTTTCTGGCTGGGGGCCAAACCATCAGCCGCGTGCTGCCCTGGTACTGCGGCCAGCCCGGCGCGCCCATGCAGATGGAAAGCGCCGCCCTGCTGCAGGTGGTGCAGCAGCAGTTAGCCAGCCGCCCCTTCAGCCTGGCGCTCGACTGCCATTCGGGGTATGGCTTCAATGACAGCATCTGGTTTCCGTACGCCAAAACCCGGCGGCTGCTGGCCCACCTGCCCGAGATGTTTGCGCTCAAAACCATCCTGGAGCAGTCCATGCCCCACCATGACTACAGCTTTGAGCCGCAAAGCAACCAGTACCTGCTGCACGGCGACCTGTGGGACCACGCCTATGACCAGTCTCCGGCCGACCATGTGTTTTTGCCCATGACGCTGGAGCTGGGCTCCTGGCTGTGGATCCGCAAAAACCCGCGCCAGCTGTTCTCACGCCACGGCATCTTCAACCCCATCAAGGCCCACCGCATCAAACGCGTGCTGCGCCGCCACGCCGACCTGCTGGACTTTTTGACCCGCGCCGCCTACGCCGCGCCCCATTGGCTGCCCGACGCCGAACGCCGCACCCAGCTGCAGCAGCTCGCCATCGCCCACTGGCGGCCGAGGCGGCTGCCATGACGGCGACCCGCGCACCGTGGGTGCTGCTGCGCGGGCTGACCCGCGAAGCCCGGCACTGGGGCGACTTCCCCGCTCAGCTGGGCCACGCGCTGGGGCAGCATGTCATCACCCTGGACCTGCCCGGCAATGGCCAGTTCAACACGCTGACATCCCCCAGCAACGTGCGCGGCATGACCGACTTTGTCCGCACCCAGCTGCAGGCGTTGGGCCACGCCCCGCCGTACCCGCTGCTTGCCATGTCCCTGGGCGGCATGGTCGCCACCGACTGGGCGCAAACTTGGCCCCACGAAGTCGCCCGGCTCGTGCTCATCAACACCAGCATGCGCCCGTTCAGCACGGTGACCGAACGCCTGCGCCCCGCCAACTGGCCCCAGCTCGCCCTGCTCGCCGCCCGCTGGCAAGACGCTGACTACGCCGAACGCGTCATCCACACCCTCACCTGCAACCGCCAGGACACCCAAGCCGCCGACCTGGCCGACTGGGCCCACATCCGCAAAACCACCCCCGTGGCAGAGGCCAACGCCCAACGCCAGCTCTGGGCGGCCGCCCGCTTCACCTGCGGCCCCCTGCGCCCCGCCTGCCCCACCTTGCTCCTGTCATCGGCCAGCGACCACCTCGTCCACCCCCACTGCACCCAGCGCCTGGCCACCGCCTGGCAAGCCCCCCACCACCAACACCCCTGGGCCGGCCACGACCTGCCCCACGACGACGCCAGCTGGGTGGTGCAGCGGGTAGTGTCGGCAGCGCCATGAATTACTATTATTTTGATAGCAAGACAGGCATGCAAATCAATGGCAGCAGGCCAAATTGACATCTAAACGACTTGTTTTTAGTCTTTTGGAGGCTTGTACAGGCCCCCAAAGGCTCTAAAACCCGTTTTGATGCGCTCCAAGAACTCACCTCAAGCCTCAAACCATCACCAAGCCCAAAAAATGTCCTTCGTCGTCACCGAACCCTGCATCCAATGCAAGTACACCGACTGCGTCAACGTGTGCCCGATGGACTGCTTCCTGGAAGGCCC
>JBJXEI010000047.1:0-6979 GCA_046154065.1 Polaromonas sp.
ACAATCAATGGATTGGTACCAATTGAACAATTAAAGTTGGGGGATTTGGTGTTGTCCAAGCCTGAGCATGGTGGAGAGTTATCTTACAAGCCAGTGACAAAAACCTTTGAGCACGACTTTCAAGAAGTAATGCTGCTGCAATTTATTTTGAATCAAGGGCCTAGAAACATCCATGAAATCAATCAGATTACCTGCTTGGAAACAAATAGAATTTTAGGCAGAGCACAGTCGGTGCCCGGCTCGAACGAATTCATAGTCGCCACGGCGAACCACCCGTTCTTTGCTAAACAATATAAAGGACGTTTGTCCCAGTCGGAACCGGACACAATACCTCAGTGGACTGCGCTGGACCAGCTTAGTCACTTTGATGAAATTGAAGCACTGAACGGGACAACCGCCATGGTTGGGCGTGTCGATTGTGTACATTCTGGTGAAGTAGGTTTTGGGTTTGTACCTTGGGATGAACGTCAATGGTCAGAGGGTGGGTATTTGTTCAACATGTATTACCGACCCTTAAAAGTTGTGCACGTTAAAGGCTCACCATACTGCGAGGCTTATTGTCCGCCCGCTACGGAAATGGTATACGACATTGAGGTGCAAGATAATCATACTTATTATGTGGGTTCAACCGGTTTGTGGGTACATAATAAGAATGTCGGTTTTAAGGGTTTGGATCCAGAACGCGATCTAACTGGGAGCGGCTGTTGGCCATGCGTTGAGCCATATTCACTTTAGTAAGTTTGCCGGTTTGCATGGCCTCATCCAATTGTTCAACCAACGCCCGTTTCAGGGCGCGGGCCTGAACATCTTCAAAGATACCCTCGTCTTTGAGGAAGTCATCAAAATTACTACCCGTGTGAGGGTTGGGTTTAGTCGTTTTGGCCATTTTTCCATTCCTTTAAACGTTTGTTTGCCAGTTCAATATCGCTGGGGTTGGTTCGTTGTGTTTTCTTGATGAAGGCATGCAGCAAAATCATTTCAGACTTCTCCACGGCGAAAAGTACGCGTGCAATCCGGTTGCCAATGTTGCTGCGCACTTCCCAGACCGAGCCTTGCAGGTGATCAACCCGAGGTTTACCGATGGGCCATTTGTACTGAACATAGGCAATGTCTTCGCCTATCACTTGTCTGTCTGCTTTGTCCAAGGCCTTCAACCATTCACGTACCGGCTCGAGTCCACTGGCTGAGCGATAGAAGATGGCTGGTATTTTTCTCGCAGAAGACATCGCTAAATTGTACCTTGTGAGGTGCTTTAAAGGATCAAGTCAACAACGCCACCGCCGCCGAAAAACTAAAAAACGCTGTCGCTGTTGACACCAGAATAATCCGCGCAATCCGCCCCGTGTTCGCCTGAAACTTCTCTGCCAAAAGCGACACGTTGCTGGCGCTTGGCAAGGCGGCTACCAGCACCATCACCGTCAATGCGAACTTGTCCAGCGGCAATCCCAGACGAATCACCAGCGCGCCGACCAGCAGCACCAGCAGCGGGTGGATCAGCAGCTTGAAGACCGCCACCGGCAAGTAATCGGCCAAGGGTGTGGGCGCTTCGTGAGCTTGGGCCTGGAGCATTTGGGAGCGGGCGAGCACCGCGCCGATGGTGAAGAGCGCCACGGGGGAGGCAGCGTCGGCTAGCAGGCCTACGGTGCTGTTGACCGGGCCGGGCAATGCAAAGCCGCTAGCCGATGCCAGGCCGCCCAGCAAGATGGCCCAGGGCAGGGGATTGACCAGCACACCGCGTAGCGCGTTTTTGACGGCGGTTGCCGATCCATGCTTGTCGGCGCCGTCCAGGCGCGACAGGGCAATGCACAGCGAGGTGGTGATCACCATGTCCACCAGAATGGTCACGATGGCGGGGCCCGCCGCGCGGGGGCCGAGCAAGGCCACCAGCAGGGGCACGCCCATGAAACCGGTGTTGGGAAAGGCCGCCACCAGCGCGCCAAATGACGCGTCGTTCCAGCGCACCCGGCGGTTCAGGCTGACGGCCACCACAAAACCGACGGAGAGCAGCGCGCACAGCAGCCAGGTCAGACCGGTGGCGGCATCGAGCAGCTGGGCAATGGGGGTGCTGGCACCAAAGCGGTACAACATGCAGGGCAGGGCAAAGTACAGAACAAAACTGTTCAGGCCCGGAATGGCCAACAAGGGCAACATGCCGCGCCGGGCGGCCAGGTAGCCGCACAACACCAGGGCGAAAAAGGGCAGGGTGACCAGGAGAACTGGGATCAGTGCGGGGAGCATATTCATTTTTTTATTTTAAGGTTCTGCTGATCTGGGCTCTTTCTGGGTCAGCGCACGGGGTATTCAAACAGGCATGTTAAAGTCCATCCCCCCGCCGCCAAGCGGATTTCATCAATTCATTCGATTTCTTTTTTATTCATTCAAATTCAATGCCCAACAATTCCAGCACAATCACAAAAATCGGTGTTTTCTACGACGGAACTTATTTCAACAAAGCCTCCAACTATTATTTATTCCAGCATGAGCGCAATGCCCGGCTCAATATTAGCGGCCTGCATG
This sequence comes from Polaromonas sp., assembly GCA_046154065.1. Lineage (GTDB taxonomy): Bacteria > Pseudomonadota > Gammaproteobacteria > Burkholderiales > Burkholderiaceae_C > Polaromonas. Next base: position 2,518 of record JBJXEI010000047.1, read on the forward strand.
ACTTGATTCGCAACGAGGTGGCGCAAAAAGAAGGTGTCGACAGCCGGTATTGCCAGATTGTCGATGCGCATTACTTCCGTGGCCGTCTGTCAGCCAATGAGGCCAAAGAGCGCGATTCCTTGTTTTCTGACCGCATTGTGGATGATATTTTGATGCGTGAAGGCGTGGTCACGCACTATTTGCCGCTGCAAGGCGGGCATGAAAAAGGCGTGGATGTGTGGTTTGCGCTGGAGGCCTACGAAATGGCCACCTACAAGCACTTTGACGTGATTGCGCTGGTGGCGGGTGATGGCGACTATGTTCCGCTGGTGCGCAAGCTCAATACGCTTGGCACTCGGGTGATGGTGATCGGGTTTGATTACTCTTATCTGTGGAATGGCGAAATGCACATGTCGCGCACCTCCACCAAGTTGATTGAAGAATCCACTTACCCGGTATTGCTCAGCAGCGTGATTGACGACCGCACGCGCCGCAATGATTTATATGTGACCAATCTGTTTGTGAGTAAATCAGAATCTGCTGCAACGCTTGGAAATCGAATTGAATTGCCACCGTTGACACCGGGCGCAGAAGGCGATGGAACGATATTGAAAATGTTGGACGGCTATGGTTTTGTGCAAACCCATGCAGGAACGAGCCTGTTTTTTCACATGAGCAGCCTCATGCCCGGCGTGCATTTTTCAACGCTACGCCCAGGGCAGCGCGTCACGTTTGAAGAATCGGTGAATGAAAAAGGGCCTTGCGCAATAAAAATTGCGGTGGCGTAGCCTGTCATTCGTATTCACCGGCAATTTTCATGTCTTCGAATAACACGGGTCTGAACCTCGCCCAGCAAGAGGCCGTGAATTACCTGCACGGCCCCTGCCTGGTATTGGCGGGAGCCGGTTCTGGCAAAACCCGCGTCATCACCCACAAAATTGCGCGCCTGATTCAAACCGGTGTGGAGCCGCAGCGCATTGCCGCGATTACCTTTACCAACAAAGCCGCCGCCGAAATGCGCGAGCGGGCAAAGGGCTTGATTGGCAAGGCGGCGCGGCAGGTGGTGGTGTGTACCTTTCACGCGCTGGGCGTGCGCATGTTGCGCGAAGACGGCGCGGTTCTGGGCCTCAAACCGCAATTCAGCATTCTGGACACCGACGATGTGACCAGCATCCTGAAAGACGCGGGCGGCAGCACCGATGCAGCCACCGCCCGCCAGTGGCAGTGGGCCATCAGCGCCTGGAAAAGCGCGGGGCTGAATGCAAGCCAAGCCTTGGCGCAAGCCAAAGACGACAACGAACGCGTGACCGCCACCATCATGGCCCGCTACGAGGAGCGCTTGACCGCGTACCAAAGCGTGGACTTTGACGATCTGATCGGTTTGCCGCTGCAGTTGCTACAAAAAAACGAGCAGGTTGCGCAGAAGTGGCAAGGGCTGCTGGCCCATGTGCTGGTGGATGAGTACCAGGACACCAACGCCACGCAGTACGAGGTGCTCAAGCTGCTGGTCGGCGAGCGGGGGCACTTCACGGCTGTGGGCGACGACGACCAGTCGATTTACGGCTGGCGTGGCGCGACGCTGGACAACCTCAAGCGACTGCCGCAGGATTTTCCGAACCTGAAGGTCGTGAAGCTGGAGCAAAACTACCGCTCGACCAGCGCGATTTTGCGGGCCGCCAACAACGTGATCGGCCCCAACCCCAAACTCTTCCCGAAGACGCTGTTCAGCGAGCTGGGCGAAGGCGAGCCGGTGCGGGTGGTGGACTGCGACAGCGAGGAGCACGAGGCCGACCGCGTGGTGGCGCGCATCCAGAGCCTGCGCGCCGAGGGCAGCCTGCAGGCGGTAGGCGGGCAGTACCGGGAGTGGGGCGACTTTTGTGTGCTGTACCGGGCCAACCACATGGCCAAGCCTTTTGAAAAAGCGTTTCGCCGCGCCAACATCCCGTACAAGGTGTCCGGCGGGCAAAGCTTTTTTGACCGCGCCGAGATCAAGGACCTGTGCGCCTGGCTGCGGCTGCTGGTCAACAACGACGACGACCCGGCATTTTTGCGCGCCATCACCACGCCCAAACGCGGCATAGGCCACACCACGCTGGGCGCGCTGGGGGCTTTCGCCACGCAGGCCAAGATCAGCCTGTTCGAGGCGCTGTTCAGCCACTCGCTCGTCTCCGTGCTGCCGAACAAGGCAGTTGGCTCTCTGCAGGAGTTTGGCCGCTACCTGAACTACCTGGAACACCGCGCCAAACGCACCGTGGGCGCCGAAGACGCCAAGGTGTTTTTGACCGACTGGCTCAAGGAAATCGACTACGAAAAGCACCTGTACGACGGTGAAGACAGCGAGAAAGTCGCCGCCGCCCGCTGGGCCAACGTGATGGACTTTTGCGACTGGATGGCCCAGCGCTGCGGCGGGCAGATTGACGATGAGGGGATCGCAGGGCCGCCCCAAGATACCCCTGCCCCCCCGGGGGGCAGCGCAGTACGCGCAGCGACAAGCGTGGGGGCCAACAAGCCCCGCACCGCGGTGAGCGCGGAGACCAAAACCATGCTGGAAGTGGTGCAAACGATTGCCCTGCTGTCCACGCTGCAGGGCAAGGAAGGCGACCAGAACGTGGTCACGCTGTCCACGCTGCACGCGTCCAAGGGGCTGGAGTGGCCGCACGTGGTGCTGGCTGGCGTGAACGAGGGGCTGCTGCCCTTCAAGCTGGAAGACGACGACGGCACCAACACCGACAACCTGGTGCTGCGCCTGCAGGAAGAACGCCGCCTAATGTACGTGGGCATCACCCGCGCCCAGCGCACGCTGGCCGTGAACTGGCTGCGCCGTCGCAAAAAGAACCGCGACACGATTGCCGGGGTGCCCAGCCGCTTCATCGCCGAGATGGGGCTGGACAAAACCACGGTGAAAGAAGACCCGCGTGAAAAGCTCAAGGCGCTGCGGGCCGAGTTTGCGAAGAAGTCGGCCGACTCGAAAGCCGCGGCCGCCGCCAACCAGCAGCTGGGGTGACGGGATGAAGTTGACCCTCCTTCAAAATGCTATATTTTTAATAGCAATACAGGCAATGATTCCCTTGGCCGTTGCCCAAAACAGCCCAAAAACAACTGTCAAACCCGGCGTTCAGGCCCCTGCGGTGCCTGGCGCGGCCTGTCCGGCGCCTGAAGCCATGAAAGCCTCGCAACTGTTTGGCCGCTGGGCGGTGCGTTACAGCAACCCGCCGCCAGGCCTGCCCGCCACGGCCACGATGGTGCTGGAGCGCCACGCCGAGTTTTCAGACAGCCTGGCCGGCACCGTGACCCGGGCCACGCCCAAAACCAAAGCCCCCGTGCAGGCCGCGCTGGCGGGTGACCTGGACGGCGGTCTGCTGCTGCTGGACGAGTCCTCGGACAACATCCGCATCACCGCCAGCTGGAACGGCGAGATGGTGCCCGGCTCCTGCGGTGCGGCATTTGCAGGGCAATGGAAGGATTTAAGTGCGGACATGGACAATATGCCCGACATTCGTTTCACCCTGACCCGTTTGCCCTGACGGGCCCCAACCCATCTACCTTCTGAATTTGCCCCAGCAAAGGCCCGCATGACCCTTGACTCAACCACCCCTTCCCGCCGGGCCCCGCCGCTGGCCCCCTCTTGGGTGTTTGCAGCGCTGCTCACCACCCTGGTGCCGCTGGCCCACGCGCAAACGCAGACGCCTGCACCGGTGCTGCCCGCCTCGTCGGCCACCGATGTGCCCCTGCGCTCATCCGCCCAGGGCTGGCAGGTGTGCCAGACGCAAAAGGCCAACGCCGCCGCGCAGCTGGCGTGTTTTCAGGCCTGGGCCGACATGCAGACCACCGCCGCCAGCGCTATCCCGGCGCAGGCCCCCACGGTGGCCACCGCTGCAGCCAACGCCGCCACCGGCCTGGCCGCCACGCCGGTGCTGATCTTGCCGGCCGTGAACACCGAAGCCCCGGACGGCCAGCCGATTGGCTGCAAAAACCTCAAATACTCGCCGCTTTCCCGCTTCTGGGAGCTGCAGCGCGGCACCGACTGCGACACCTTCACGGTGCGCGGTTTCCGCCCGCTGTCGCTGGGGGTGGCCACCGCCAACACCGTCAACCAGCTGCCCACCTCGGGCAACCCAACCAACAACGCCGCGGTGTCGCAGGCGTTTGGCCGAACCGACGCGAAGATCGAGCTGTCGGTGCGCACCAAGATTGCCAAAGGGCTGTTCAAAAGCAGCGAGGACGACGAGAGCGACCACGACTCCCTGTGGTTTGCCTACAGCCAGAAAAGCTACTGGCAGGTCTTCAACAAGGACCTGTCGCGCCCGTTTCGCAGCACCGACTTCGAGCCCGAAGCCATCTACATCTACCCGCACCAGATCGCCCTGCCGCTGGGCTGGAACTACCGCCTCAGCGGTGCCGGTGTGGTGCACCAGTCCAACGGCCAGTCGCTGCCGCTGTCCCGCAGCTGGAACCGGGCTTACCTGTTCGGCGCGGCTGAAAA
>JBJXEI010000048.1:0-13212 GCA_046154065.1 Polaromonas sp.
CCAGGCGTTGGCCGGCTGAGTCTTCTGTGACTTGTAGGTAGGTGGCTTGGGGTTTTAGGCTTCCGGCTGAGGTTTGATCGCTCATGCCCCCACACTAGCCCTCCCCCAGCGGGGTAGGGAACAAGAAATATTTCTCCCCCGGGAGGGAAGGTAAGAGCGGTCAGTCATAGTGACCACGGCACTGGGCAATGATGAGATCGTCGTCTTCCACGCGGTAGACGATGCGGTGTTCTTCGGTGATGCGGCGTGACCAGAAACCGCTGAGGTTTTGCTTGAGTTGCTCGGGCTTGCCGATGCCTTCAAACGGGTCGCGCTGCATGTCGCGGATCAGGCTGTTGACTTTTCGCAGGATTTGTTTGTCTGCTTGTTGCCAGTACAAGTAGTCGTCCCACGCTTGCGGGTGAAATGACAGGTTCATTCGTCGATCAATTCGCGTCGGTGGATGTTTCGGCGGTTCTTGATGTCGTCAACTGCTTTCAGCAACCGCGGCCCGTTCTTCCCCCGCAGCAAAAACATGGTTTCCATCCACGACTCATATTCGCGCAGCGACATGAGCACCGTGGGCTCGGCTTTTTGGCGGGTGATGATGGTGATGTCGCAATCATTGACCACCCGGTCCAGGTGGGCGGCCAGGTTGTTGCGGGCTTCGGAGTAGGTGATGGCTTGCATGGCGCGCATTGTACAAAAACTTGTCCAACAATCAAGCCGCTAGCGCTGTGCTTTCGACCCCTATAATCCAAAACACTAACGGCCCGCTGTAAGTGGTTGATTTGCTTGGACTTTACGAGCTCACCACCCGCCGCAACGTTAGACGGTCGATGCCACCGGTTGTTTTGCGCGCAGATTGCAGGCCAGATGCCTGCGGGGGTTCGCCACACAGTCGTTTGAGCCGACACTTTGAAACACGAAATACGGAATACCCACAGCTTGCAAGATTCGCCCGCGCGGCGGGTCTTGCAAGCGGATACAAGCGAGACATTGGTGTTGATGGCGCTCATGCTGGCCTGCCAGCGGTGGTTCAAAACCCCGCTTTTTAAGCCTTTTATGCCTCCAGCCCAAGCAGATACTGCTGGGGCAGCTACTTATTTTGTAGCAAATCAACCCTTTCTCCCGCTCTACTCCACGCGCCCCAGCCCTCCCGGATAACGCACACGCAGCTTGCGTGCGCGTGTGCCTGGGCGGCTCTTCGGCAATTCCCTTCGTTTCAAAGCGTTTGTTCGGCATCCAGCCCAACTTGGGCATGTGATTTTTTGAAACGTAAAGGACAGCACCATGAAACGGATGTTGATTAACGCCACGCAGCCTGAAGAGCGCCGCCTGGCCATTGTGGACGGGCAAAAACTGCTCGACTATGAAATTGAAATTGAGGGGCGCGAGCAGCGCAAGGGCAACATCTATAAAGCGGTGGTCACCCGTGTAGAACCCTCGCTGGAAGCCTGTTTTGTCGATTACGGCGAAGACCGCCACGGCTTTTTGCCGTTCAAGGAAATTTCGCGCACCTACTTTGCCCCAGGCGTGCCGGTCAATCAGGCGCGCATCAACGAGGTGATCAAAGAAGGCCAGGAACTGCTGGTTCAGGTGGAAAAAGAGGAGCGTGGCAACAAAGGCGCGGCGCTCACCACGTTTGTGAGTCTGGCCGGCCGCTATGTGGTGCTGATGCCCAACAACCCGCGCGGCGGTGGTGTAAGCCGTCGCATTGAGGGCGAAGACCGGGCCGATCTCAAAGAGGCCATGGATCAGCTGGAATACCCCAACGGCATGAGCATCATTGCGCGTACCGCTGGTATTGGCCGCAACGCACCCGAGCTGCAATGGGACTTGAACTACCTGCTCAAATTGTGGGGTGCGATTGACGGCGCAGCCAAAGGCGGCAAGGGCGCTTACCTGATTTATCAGGAAAGCAGCCTGGTGATTCGCGCGATTCGCGACTACTTCAACAACGACATCGGCGACATCCTGATCGACACCGACGATATTTACGACCAGGCCCAGCAGTTCATGGCGCACGTGATGCCCGAGCATGCGGCCCGCGTGAAGCGCTACCGCGACGACGCGCCGCTATTCAGCCGCTTTCAGATCGAGCACCAGATTGAATCGGCTTACTCCCGCATGGTCTCCCTGCCCTCGGGCGGTGCCATCGTGATCGACCAGACCGAGGCGCTGGTGGCGGTGGACGTGAACTCGGCCCGCGCCATCAAGGGCGGCGACATTGAAGACACCGCCACCCGCACCAACCTGGAAGCCGCCGACGAAGTGGCCCGCCAGATGCGCCTGCGCGACCTGGGCGGCCTGGTGGTGATTGACTTCATCGACATGGAAGAAAGCAAAAACCGCCGCGAAGTGGAAAACCGATTGCGTGATGCGCTGCGGCAAGACCGCGCCCGCGTGCAGTTCGGCACCATCAGCAAATTTGGCCTGATGGAAATGAGCCGCCAGCGCCTGCGCCCTGCCCTGTCGGAAGGCGCGTCGATTCCTTGCCCGCGCTGCGGGGGTTCCGGCCACATCCGTGACACCGAAAGCTCGGCGCTGCAAATTTTGCGCATCATCCAGGAAGAGTCGCTCAAAGACAGCACGGCCTCCGTGTTGTGCCAGGTCCCGGTTGATGTGGCGTCGTTCCTGCTGAACGAAAAACGTTCGGAGATCAGCAAGATCGAGATGAAACAGCGCATCAACGTGCTGCTGGTGCCCAACAAAACACTGGAAACACCGAACTACCGCCTGGAACGCCTGAAACACGACGACCCGCGTCTGGACGGCATTGAAGCCAGCTACAAATTGGCCGAGGACATCGAGGACCCGACCACGGTCACGCGTCGCAGCCAGGAAAAGCACAACAAACAGGAGCCCGTGATCAAGGGCGTGCTGCCGGATGCACCCGCACCCCAGGCGCAACCCAAGCCAGAAGCCCCTGCCCGTGTGGCACCGGTTGCGCAGCCAGTTGCCGTGAGCCGCCCAGTGACGGCACCAACGCCTGTCGCCCCCGCCGAAACAGGATTTTTCGGCTGGTTGAAAGGCTTGTTTGGTACGGTCGAAGCGCCAGCAGCAGCCCCTGCGCCAGCTGCCAAACCTGCAGAACGCCAGGAGACCCGCCCAACGGGCGCGGCCACCGGTGAACGCACCAGCGAACGCCCAGGCGAGCGCAATGACCGGGGTGGCCGCGACAGCCGCCGTGGCGGTCGTAACCGCACCGAAGGACGCCCGGAAGGACGTGCTGAAGGCCGTACCGACGCTCGACCAGAGGGCCGTCCAGAAGGTCGACCAGAAGGCCAAGGCCGCAACGAGCGCCGCGAACGTCACCCGGAAGGTCAGCGCCAAGAACGCCCTATGGGTGAAGGCCGCGAACCCCGCGAGCCACGTGAGCCGCGCGGTGAAGGCCGCAACCAGCCGCGCGCCGATGTCCGCCTGGACACTGGCACAGAAGGCCGGCAAGAAGCTCAGCCACGCCAGGAACCGCGTGAGCCCCGCGCCGAGTCCGGCCGCGGCCGCCGCGAACGCACGGAAGGCCGAGGCGAGCGTGGTGAACCCCGCGCCGAAGCCCGCGAACCGCGTGGTGAGCGCGTCGAGCGTGACGCCGTCGAGCAGGACCTGGCGCTGGCCAACCAGGCAGCCATGGCTGCCGCGATGAACCCCGAAGGTGCTGCCGAGCGCCAACCCGGTAACCCCGAAGGCCGCCGTGAACGCGGTGGTGAGCGTGGCGAACGCAATGGTCGCCGCAACGACCGCCGTGGCGAGCGCAACGACAACCCACAAGCCGATGCGCCGATGGTTGCGGCAGCGAACGCAGACGCTGCACCCTCGCCCGTGCCCGCTGACGTGCAGACCTTCAGCGCCAACCCGGACGCCCCGCAAGACCAGTCCGGTGTGGTTGCCCAGGAGCCAGGCACCGAACAGCGCCAGCCACGCGAACGCCGCAGCCGTGACCGTTATGGCCGTGACCGTCGTGAGCGCGGTGACCGTGCAGAGCGCGGCGCCGGTGAAGGCCAGGACCAGGGTGGATTCGCCCCCGGTGAGCGCACGGAAACGGCTGAAATGGCCGATAAACCGGCAGCTTTTGTGCCAAACCCCGTGACGGCCCCGGTCCTGATTGCCCCTGCTGCTATGGAATCAGTAGCACCTGCAGCGGCGGCTCCGGCTCCTGCGGCGGCACCTGTGGTTCAGGTGGCACCAGCAGCAGTCGCTGCAACGGTCGAACCGACAGCGGCGCCCGCCCCTGAAACTGCAGGGCGTGAACTGCCCAAAGTTCAGGGCTATGAGCTGCCGATGCAGGATTTGGCCGCCGTGGCGCAAAACTCGGGTCTGCAGTGGGTGAATTCCGACAGCGCCAAGATCGCCGAGGTCAAAGCCGCGATTGCCGCTGAAGCCAAGCCAGTCCACGTTCCGCGTGAGCGGCCGGTGCTGGTCCCCTCGACCGAAGGCCCTCTGGTATTGGTTGAGACCAAACGTGACCTGGGCACCATGCCTTTGCCGTTTGAAACGCCTTCAGCATGATGTGAAGTGATGTGATGTGATCGAGAGTCGCGCCTGGCCGCTTGTCCATGGCGACTCTCACAAACACCCCCAAAGGCCCGTCAAGGGCCTTTTTTAATGGTCGAACCCAAGCGGGGCATCGTCAGCTTCGCCACCGCACGGCCAACGCAACGCAACCAATCAACCAATGAATACGACCACAAAGCAGTAAGGTTCAAAAGCCCGCAGGCACAGCAATACAGCGGGGACATCAGGACGTGGCAATGACCAAAGAAAGCATTGCCCCCAGAACGGGCGAATTGAGCACGCGTCGCTGCTGTCAATGACCGCCGTGAAGGGTGGCTACCCAGGCGGGTGACCAGCGCAGCGGCAGTTCAGGGCTGCGCGGCCTGTTTGTAGGCTTGTACCGCGGCGGACTCGTCACCACGTTGCTCGGCCAGCACCGCCAGGGCGCGCCAGGCGTTGCGGCGCAGCGCGGTGTCTTGCAGACCCATCACGGACTGCGTCAGCAGCTGCCGGGCCTTGCCCCAGAGCTGTCTGCTCAGGCAGGCCATGCCCGCCAGGTACTGCAGGTTGGCGTCACGCGGGCTGCCGGTCTGGGCGGCTTCGATGCGCGCCAGCCAGGCGGCGTCCAGTGACTCAAAACCGGACTCCATCACCCCCACCAGCTTGATGCGCAGCTTGTCGCCCATCTCGGAGCGGGGTTTGATCATTTCTTCCCACACAGGTGCCAGCCAGACGCGGGCCAGAGCCGCATCCCCGTTCAGCACCACCAGCCGGGCGGCGGCATGAACCGCCAACTCGGGAATCGCGCGCTCATTGGCGTCCAGCGACTGCCAGGTCTGTTGAAGTTGGGAGGGATCGTGCGCGTCATTGAGCAACTCGAGCGCCAGTCCACGCACGATGCTTTGTGCAGCACCGGCTGAAAAAGCGCGGTGTTTGGCCAGCAGGCGAGCCGTCTCCAGCGCCACCGTGATCTGCCGGGCTTGGCGGGCGGCCTTCAGGCGGATGCGCAGCGCCAGCGTGCGCCGCCCGGCGCCCTGCGGCAGCTGGGCAAGCCACTCCAGCGCGGTGGTGGGGTCGCGGTCTTCCAGCGCCCAGCGTGCCGCGCGGAACTGAACACCTTCCCGCACTTCCTGGCCATGGCGCACACCGGGGCTGCTCAGAGCCAGCTGCAGGTTGGCGTCGCGCAGCGGCTTGTTCTGCAAGGATTGCGCACTTTCGGCGACCAGCAGGTGCGCCAGCGCCCGCAGCTGCTCGGCACGACCGGCGTGGTGACCAATCAGGCTCTGGGCGGATGGCTGGGTCAACGCGGTCAGGCTTTTCTCTTGGGCCAATGCCACCTCCGCCGAACGGGTGGCGCGGATGAAGCGGCCGGCCATCAGGTGGGCCAGCGAATCCATGAGCGCGCCGTACATGGCACGCTCTTTTTGCTGGGCGCGCCAGCGGCGGGCTTCCAGTGGCAGTGAAAACACCGCCGTCAGTGCCCGTGTGGCCAGGTACACCAGAAGAAACAACACGGCCAGCAGCAGCACCAGGAGGTTGAAAGACAGGTCAATACGGTGCGGCGGCCAGAACACGGTGACCACCGCCCGGTTGTTGCCCGCCACCAAGGCGGTGGCCACCGCCACCCCGAACAACGCCAGGAACCAGATTGCAGCACGGATCACGTTGGGGGCCTGCGGTGCTTCAACGGCCTGCGGCCGCTGTGGCCAGAGCGGCCATGGTTTCGTCCAGACGCGGCAGGTCGCTGGTTTTCAGCTGCGCCTGCACCTGCTGCAGCAACTGCGCAGCGGTTTGTGTCTTGCGGGAGGTGGCGTCGAAATACTTGCCCAGCCAAGCACCTGCGGTCGCCAGATCGGCGCGCGCCGTGTCGGTTTGCCGCGACAGCAAGCCCATGCGGGCGTTGAGCAGGCGCAGCTTGAGGTTTTCACGCAGGAAAAACCCTTGCTCGGGCGACATCAGGGCCGCTTCGGGCTGGTCGATGCGGCTGACGCGCAGCAGCTTGCTGGCCTCGCTCCACGCGGTGGTCAACAGGCCCTGGCCCCAGGCATTGAGGGCGTTCAACCCCAGCCAGTCGGGCAACAAGGGGCGGGACGGGGCCGGTGCGGACGCCGTCTGGACGCTTTTAACCGCCGCTGGCGCGGGGCTGGCGGCGCTGGAAAACTTGCTGACAGGTCCATTGGCCAGCGGCAGCTCGTCGCTCAAGCGGCTGAGCTCGTCAAGCTTGAGCAGCAGCGCGGGCACGTCGGTCAGGTTGGCCGAGCGGATGCGCTCAAGGTCCCGCACGATGGCGCGCTGCAGCGGGTTGAGCCGGGGCTGGGCGGCGCGGGCGATGCGCTGGTCAGCGGCTTGCAGCGCGGCCAGCAGGGGTTCCGCGGTACCGGCCAGCTGCGCCTGCTGCTGGGCCAGCTTGAGGGCCGACTCCACATCCACGACCAGGGTTTCGTCCCGCGAGCGCGACAGCGTCTGCATCAGCTCTTCAAGCTGGCTTCGTTGCAGGCTGACCTCGCTGAGCCGGGTTTCCAGCAGGGTTTGCCGCGCTGCCAGTTCACGGGTGCTGTCTTGTGCTTGGCGTGCCAGGCCGCGTGCTTCCAGGGACTGGCTGCCCGCGTCCAGGCTGCGCTTGGCCAGCTCTTCCTGAATGCGGTCCAGCTTTTGCCACAGCAGCACGCAGCTGACCACGGCCACCACCGCCAGCGCCCCCGTCAGCCAGGCCACCAGCTGCGTCAGCGTCAACGGCGCAGACGTACCCGCAGTGGTCGGCAAGGGCGCGAGGGGTTCAGAAGACTCTGTGAGGCGATCGGTCATGGGTGCCACGATTCTATCGAGCCGATCCGGCCACGCCAACGGCGGCCACAGCGGCAGTGATGTCGGCCAATGCCGGGCGGGACTGGGCCACGTCGGTCCAACCGGCCTGCCGCACCCGCTCGGCAATGCGGGGGTGCGTGGCCACGGCACGGGCACGCCCCCAGTCAATGCCAGCCAGCGCGGCATGGCCGACCAGGTGGCTCACGGCCTCGGAACTGCTGAACAACCAGACCGAGCCGTCAGTGCTGGCCGCCCGCGCGCGTTGGCATTGCGCGGGTGTCAGCATCGGCGGCCGGCGTTCGTACACACTGACAAAGTCCACCATGGCCCCGGCGGAGGTCCATTGCCGGGCGATCCAGTCGCGGCCGGGCGTGGCAGCCGGGCTGTCGGGCGATTCAGCGGTCACGCTGTCGCCACGCACCACCAGCACCCGCTGGCCTTGCCAGTCACGCTCGCCAATCACTTGCCACAAGGATTGAGAGTCGAACTGGCCCGCGTCAGGCGGTGGAGCGTCAATCTGCGCCGCTGGCACGCCCGCAGCCCGCAGCGCTGTGACGGTGCCGGGTCCGGGGGCCAGGCAGCGAAGGCCTGAATTTGCTATATTTTCTATAGCGCTATAGGCAATAATCCCCTTGGCCGGTGGGCTGTTTGACTTAAAAAAGTGCTCTACAGCATTGCCACTGACGAAAAGACAGGCCGAATAGGCGTCAAGCGTCTGCCAAGCCGCGTGCAGTGCATCGATTCTTGAGGGCGAGGTGGTCGCACCGATCTCGATCAGGGGCAGTGCTTCGGCGCGGCAGCCCGCCGCATTCAGCTGGTCGACCCAGATCAGGGCGTCATCGGCCGGTCGGGTGACGATGACGCGCGGCGTCACGCCGTGGGGCCTGCCGCCGCAGCGTCGTTGGTGGCCCAGACCGCGCCGCCCGTGCGCAGCTGGGTCGCCACGGCGTTGCCCAGCGCCTCGGCGTCGGCAAAATCGCGCACCACCGCCGCTTGTTCAGCGCGAATCAGCGCAGCAGCTGGCAATTGGGCTGCCATCTCAGGGGCCACGACCTCGCCCCAGGCGGCCTGCAACGTCATGAGCTGCCCCGCTTGGCTGTTTGAGAACTGCGTGAACGCCGCCAGCGGCATGGAGCAGCTGCCGCCCATGGCCCGCGACACCGTGCGCTCAGCCGTCACGGCCAGCCAGGTGGGCAGGTGGGCCAGGGTGGCCAGAGCCGCGAGCAGGTCAGCCCGGTCCGCACGCACTTCAATGCCCAGCGCGCCCTGCCCGGCCGCAGGCAGCATGTCCGCCACATCAAACGCGGTGCGGATGCGCTCAGCCAGGCCCAGGCGCTTGAGCCCGGCGGCGGCCAGCACAATCGCGTCGTACTGGCCCTCGTCCAGCTTGCGCAGACGGGTGTCCAAGTTGCCGCGCAGGGGTTCGATCTTCAGGTCAGGCCGCTGCGCCCGCAGCAGCACCAGGCGCCGCAAGCTAGACGTGCCCACCGTCGCGCCTTGCGGCAAGTCGGCCAGACAGGCAAAGTGATTGGACACAAAAGCGTCCCGGGGGTCTTCGCGGTCCAGCACGCAGGCCAGCGCAAACCCCTCGGGCAGGTCCATCGGCACGTCCTTGAGAGAGTGCACGGCCAGGTCGGCGCGACCTTCGCTCAGCGCCACTTCCAGCTCTTTGACAAACAGGCCCTTGCCGCCCACCTTGCTCAGCGAGCGGTCCAGAATCTGGTCGCCCTGGGTGGTCATGCCCAGCAGGGTGACCTGCCAACCCAGGCGGGCCGTCAGCAGCGCCTTGACGTGCTCGGCCTGCCACAGGGCCAGGCGGCTTTCGCGGGTGGCGATGGTGACTTTCATGGCGCTGAAGGGGGTGGTTTGACGCGAAGAAGCAAGGTCGTCGGGCGCGGCGCGGGGCACAGCATGGGGCACGTTGGGCCTGTGGGATTCGTAGGGGGCCTGAATGCTAGCATGGCAAGAAATCAACGAAAGGGACGAGGACATGGCAACAAAAGCAACGGCGGCGGTCACTGCGGCGAACGCAGACACCCCGGCTACCGCCCTGGCAAGCCCGGCAGCGAGTGCAAAAACCATCAAGCCCGGGCCGACCTCCAGCCCCAGCGACCGCAAAAACGCGCGTGACAACGAGCGCCCGCTGCTGGACGACATCCGTTTGCTGGGCCGCCTGCTGGGCGACGTGATCCGGGAACAGGACGGTGTGGCCGCCTATGAGCTGGTGGAACAGACACGGCTGCTGTCCGTGGCTTTCCGGCGTGATGCGGACGAGGAAGCCGACAAGGCCCTGAAAAAAATGCTCAAGGCCCTCTCGGGCGATCAGACCGTCAGCGTGATCCGGGCCTTTACCTACTTCAGCCACCTGGCCAACCTGGCCGAAGATCGCCACCACATCCGCCGCCGCACGGTCCACGAGCGCGCGGGCAACACGCAAGAAGGCAGCCTGGACGTGGCACTGGCGCGGCTGCGCTGGGCCGGTATTTCACCGGGCACCGTCGCCGAGCTGCTGGCGCACAGTTTTGTGTCACCCGTACTGACGGCCCACCCGACCGAGGTGCAGCGCAAAAGCATTCTGGACGCCGAACGCAGCATTGCGCAGCTGCTGACCGCGCGCGACGACATCAAGGCGCTGGCGCTGGCCGCTGGCAACAGCAAAGACGCCCTGACCCCCAAGGCGCTGGCGGCCAATGAGCAACAGCTGCGCGCCCGGGTGTCCCAGCTGTGGCAAACCCGCTTGCTGCGCTACACCAAGCTCACGGTGCTCGATGAAATCGACAATGCACTGAGCTACTACGAAGCCACCTTTTTGCGAGAGATCCCCAAGCTCTACGCCAATCTGGAGCGTGACCTGGGCCAAAAAGACCTGCACAGCTTTTTGCGCATGGGCCAGTGGATTGGCGGCGACCGCGACGGCAACCCGAACGTCAACGCCGACACCCTGAACTACGCCCTGCGCCGCCAGGCCGAGGTGGCGCTGCGCCACTACCTGACCGAGGTGCATTTTCTGGGCGGTGAGCTGTCCATGTCGGCCCGGCTGATCGACGTCAGCCCCGCCATGCAGGCACTGGCCGACAGCTCACCCGACCACAACGCCCACCGCGAGGACGAGCCCTACCGACGCGCCCTGACGGGCGTGTACGCGCGGCTGGCCGCCACCCTGAAAGACCTGACCGGCGGTGAGGCTGCGCGCCACGCGGTCGCGCCGCAGAACGCTTACGCCGCGTCCAGCGAGTTGTCCAACGACCTGCGCACGATTGCCACCTCACTGGCCAGCCACCATGGCCAGAGCCTGATGGCGCACCGCCTGCAGCCCCTGGCAAGGGCGGTGCAGGTGTTTGGGTTTCACCTGGCCACGGTGGACCTGCGCCAAAGCTCGGACAAACATGAGGCCGTGGTGGCCGAGCTGCTGGCCGTAGCCCGCGTCGAGCCGGACTACGCCGGCCTGGACGAAGCCACCAAACGGGCCCTGCTGCTGCGCCTGCTGAACGACGCCCGGCCACTGCGGGTGGTGGACCGCGTCGCAGGCACCACCTACTCGGCCCACACCGACAGCGAACTGGCCATTTTCGAAGCCGCCCGCGTGGCCCGTGCCCGGTTTGGCAAACAGGCCATCCGCCACTACATCATCAGCCACACGGAAGCCGTCAGCGACCTGCTGGAGGTGCTGCTGCTGCAAAAGGAAATGGGCTTGATGCACAAGACCCTGCAGGAAGACGCCACCTGCGACCTGATCGTGGTGCCGCTGTTTGAAACCATTGAAGACCTGGCCAATGCCGCACCCATCATGCGCGAGTTTTATGCGCTGCCCGGCATCACCGCCATGGTTCAACGCGGCAACAGCGACCAATACTGCGAGCAGGACATCATGCTGGGCTACTCGGACAGCAACAAGGACGGCGGGATTTTCACCAGCAACTGGGCGCTGTACCGCGCCGAGATCGCGCTGGTCGAGCTGTTCGACGAAATGGCCGCCAAGGTCAAATTGCGCATGTTCCACGGCCGGGGCGGCACCGTGGGCCGGGGCGGTGGCCCCAGCTACGAAGCCATCCTGGCCCAGCCCCCCGGAACGGTGCGCGGGCAAATCCGCCTGACCGAGCAGGGCGAGGTCATCGGCTCCAAGTACGCCAACCCCGAGATCGGCCGGCGCAACCTGGAAACCCTGGTTGCCGCCACGCTGGAGGCCTCACTGCTGCAGCCGACCAAACCGGCCGCACCGGCGTTTTTGGCAGCCGCGGCCGAGTTGTCCAGCGCCAGCATGGCCGCTTACCGGGCGCTGGTTTATGAAACCCCCGGTTTCACCGACTATTTTTTCAGCGCCACGCCGATCCGGGAGCTGTCCGAGCTGCACATCGGCTCCCGCCCGGCGTCCCGCAAATCAACCCTGCAGATCGAGGACCTGCGCGCCATCCCCTGGAGTTTCAGCTGGGGCCAATGCCGCCTGACCCTGCCCGGCTGGTACGGGTTTGGCACCGCCATCGAGCACCTGCTCAAGGCTGGCGGCACCCCGCAAAGCCAGAAAGACGCGCTGGCCCTGCTGCAAAAGATGTACAAGCAGTGGCCGTTTTTCCGCACCCTGCTGAGCAACATGGACATGGTGCTGGCCAAAAGTGACCTGGCGCTGGCGTCGCGCTACGCCAAGCTGGTCGAGGACGCCCGGCTGCGCAAGCGGATCTTCACCGCGATCGAGGCCGAATGGCACCGTACCGCGTCCGCGCTGGCGCTGATCACTGGCAACAAACAACGCCTGGCGGGCAACCCGTCGCTGCAGCGCTCCATCAAGCACCGCTTTCCCTACCTGGACCCGTTGCACCACCTGCAGATCGAGCTGATTCGCCGTTACCGCGAAGGCGCACGCAGCGAAAGCGAGGCGGACGAGCGTGTGCAGCGTGGGATTCACATCTCCATCAACGGCATTGCGGCGGGCCTGCGCAACACGGGTTGACCACCGGGCAGTTTTGCCAGTGACAACAAGCGCTGTAGGCTTTGTCCTAGCTCAATTGCAGCGCCGTCTTATCGCGCGGCCAAGCGGGCGCTCCTAAGCTGGAGTCAACCGTGGCCGCCGCGCTGACAAGGGTCAGACGGTGTGCGCCACGCCCCACCCCGGAGCAGCGCACCATGACGACTTTCCCCCTTCACGCCGGTTCGTCCTCTTCGCTCGCGCAGACCTCTCAGCGTGCGCCAACGCGCATGGCCGCTTCCGATTTGATGGCCCTGACCAGCGACATGGACAGCCTGGCGCAGCACATGCGCCACTGCGCCAGCGCGCAGGGCAAGTGGTCCCGTGTACACCAGGCTTTGCAGGCCACGCATGGTTTGCTGTCGCCGCGCATCGTCACGGTGGCGGCACTGGGGTCCTTGATGGCGGTCGCCACGATCAGCGTGGCCGTCATCCTGGGTTGGGTCGCGGCGGTCTGAGCGGCCAGCGCCCGTGGACACCGCCTTCATCGACCGACTCGACAAACTCAGCCCCTACGCCCGCCAACTGCTGCTGGGCCCGGCAGAACTGGTTCAAGCCCCCATCCGCGCCGAGTTGTTCGGGGCCAAACGGTTTGAGGACCACGGCCGCAGCCTGGCCGCCGCCCAGCCGGTCAAACCGTTCAGGGGCGCAGACGCACATCACGACAGCGGGCCCACGTTTTTCCCGCGTGTGCAGGAAAACATTGCCGCCCTGCGCCAGGCCTACGACTACATCGCGATCACCTCCCGGCGCGGCCACTACGTCACCCCCGCCGCGCAATGGCTGCTGGACAACTTTCACCTGATCGAGGCCCAGCTCCAGCAGATCGAGGACGGCGTGTCCCAGCGCTACTACGCCGACCTGCCCAAGCTGGCTGAACACCCACTCGAGGGCCTGCCGCGCGTCTACGGCATTGCCTGGGCCTACGTGGCCCACACCGACAGCGTGCTCGACCCCGAGCTGTTCACCGCGTT
>JBJXEI010000049.1:0-9897 GCA_046154065.1 Polaromonas sp.
TAGGCCGGGTCCAGGCTGATGCCCTGGGCGCGTTTGACCACCGCGTCCCGAAACGGCATGGGGTAACGCTGGTCAAAGTCCAGTTCGGTTTTGGTGCGTTCGCTGGTGTTGATGCAGCGGTCCCAGATCTGCCGGTCGCAGGCGAATTGCGCGGCGGCCAGCAGTTCGCGGTCATTCATGCCCACGCGTTCATTGGGTGTGCCGCGCTGGTGCAGGTTGGTGGCGTAGTTCCACTCACGCACGCCTTCAGACCGCAGACCGACCATGATGGCGTAGGCCCCGCGGTTCAGTGCCGGGTTCAGCCGGGCGGCTTCTTTTTCGTCCGCCGTCAAGGGGGCGGGGCGCGTGGGCAGGGTGATCTTCTGGCCCAGCTCTTCCAGCGCCAGCTGCTCGTAAAACCCGCGCACCGAGGCAATCGACTGCAGCAGCTTGTCCGCCTCCGCGCGCTGGGCCGATGCGGGTTGTGATGTCGCCAACAACGCTTTGGCGCGCCAGTAGGCCCAGGTGGGTTCGGCGCGCGCCTCGGCGCTCATTGCGCTGGTGGCGGACAGCACCTGTGCCCAGCTCGGCTGGTTGCCTGCGCGCAGCGCGGCGCGCACCTTCCAGCCCAGCATGTCGTCGGTCAGGTCGGTGTCCTTGCTGACCTTGGCAAAGTAGCGCAGTGCGTCGCTGGCGGGCACGGTGCCCATGCGGCCCGCCGTCTGTTTGCCAATCAGGCCCCAGACCCAGTTGCGCTCGTCGCTGGCCAGCTGAATGGCCCAGCGGTTGTCCATCTGAAAGGCCGCGCCTTCGCTGTCGGACGTGGCCAGCTTGACCAGCGCCAGCGTGATGATTTCCTTGCGGGTGTTGCTCAGGGCCAGGCGCTTTTCAGACAAAAACTTGGCGGGGCTGGCGATCAGCTCGGCCACCAGCTCAGACGCCTCTGGCGCGACGATCTGCACCGCATTGGCAGCGGCGCGTGGGCGGTTTGCTTCCAGCGCCAGCCGGGCTTTTTGCCACACGTCCTGGGTGTTCAGCTCTTTGGTGCCCACCAGCCGGGCGGCGGCGGCGTTGCAGCCGTCGTCGTTGTCACGCTGGCTGTACCAGTTCTTGCGCACCTCGTCGGCAATGCGCGCGTCCTGCGACGGGGTTTTGAGGTGCTCGACCAGCAACGCGTAGCAGCGCACTTCCTTGTCGTCGTTCATGCGGAAGTCCGGGTAGATCGCGGCAAAGCTGGCCCAGTCACGGCGCTGGCCCAGCAGCAGCAGCCAGTCGTTGCGCAACCGGTCTTCCTGGTAGGTGCCGCTGTAGCGCTTGAAAAAGTCCTGCACTTCCTGCGCGCTGGCCTCGCTCAGGCGGGCTTTGAGCTCCCAGTACGCGGCCCAGGGCTCCAGCGCATGGCCGCGCGCTTGTGGCAGCAATTGCGCCAGGCGTGCCTTGTCGCCGCGTTTGAAGGCCTTGTTCATCTCGACGATGAGGTTGTCGCCCGTGGTCTGGGCCGTCGTTGAGGCCACCAGGCCCAGGGACAAAAGAGTGCTGAAAATTATTTTGGATAGCATGAGGTCATTATGGATAAACAAACAGACAAACAAAGTCAGCGAAAAGCACTGGTGCAGGCCCGCCTCGACATGCCTGACCGTTTGGCCCGGGCCGATTTGCTGCAGCGCGTCATGCGCATCTGGCTGGTGGGCCGGGAGCATGAGGTCATCGGTGCGTACTGGCCCATCAAGGGTGAGTTTGACCCGCTGCCCGCGCTGTACCGCTGGCAGGAGGACGCGATCTTGAGCCTGGATTCCACGGCAAATATGCCGGAGGCCATGGGAGAATCTGCCCAGCTTGCTACAGAAAGCATAGCGTCTCGTTCACCCCGAAAAATTGGACTGCCGGTGGTCGACAAGGTTCACAAAACCCTGGTGTTTCACGCCTGGTACCCCGGCTGCCCGATGGAAGAAGACGCCTACGGCATTCCCAAACCCAAGGACACTGAAGTGGTGGTGCCCACACTGCTGTTTGTGCCCTGCGTGGGTTACGGGCCGGGCGGCTACCGGCTGGGTTACGGCGGCGGTTTTTATGACCGCACCCTGGCCACACTGCAGCCCAAACCCGTGACGGTGGGGCTGGGTTACACCCACGGTTGGCTGCCAGACTTTGAGCCCGAAGCGCATGACATGCCGCTGGACGCCCTGTTGAACGACAACGGCGTCGTCTGGCCGGTCTGACGAGCCCCCACGCTTTCCCACTGCGTGTGGACGCTGCCCCCCGAGGGGGCCGCTGCCCTTGCAGGGCGCCTCGCTGCCAGAGGCAGCGCCTCTGGAGGCTGTCCAACCCCCTCAAGGGGGCTTGGAGCCGCAGCCTCCAGCCTGCGGTCTGGCGAAGCCAGTCCCGCAGCCCCTGCTGGGCAAGACATGCCTCCTCCGCTGCTGCTAGGAGCCTGTCAGCGAAAACAAACCATCAATCCAGCTGGTCCAGCGTCTCCGGGTCGGGCACATCGCCAATGGCTTGGCGGGTTTTGGCGGCTTCCAGCAGCAGCCAGTCACAAAACGCCAGCACCTCGGGCCGGGCGCTGCTGCGGGGGCCGACCACCAGCCAGTAGGCCATCGGGGAGTCGAGTCGCATGTTCACAAAGGGCTCGACCAGGTCGCCCGAGGCCAGGCTTTCGGCAATCAAGGGCAGGCGGCCCAGCACCACACCCTGGCCGGTCAGCGCGGCCTGGGCCATCTGGTAGGCGTAGTTGAACTGCAGCCAGCGTTTGGCCTGGAACTTGGGGCTGGCGTAGGTTTGCAGCCAGCGCTGCCAAGTCAGCCAGGCCAGGTGTGACTGGTGGGCGTCCCCGGCTTCAATCAGGCTGAACTGGGCCAGGTCGTCCGGTTTTTTCAGGCGCGGCCCGCTTTTGAGCAGCCAGGGGCTGACCACCGGGGTGATCTGGTCACCAAACAGACGCACAGCTGTCGGCGGCACGTGGCTGGCCGGGGCATGGCGCAGCGCCAGGTCCAGGTCGGCAATGTCCAGGTCCACTGTGCTGTCTGACGCATCAATGCGGATGTCGATGTCGGGGTGGTCCCGCTGAAAAGCCTCCATTCGCGGGATCAGCCACATCGACGCGAACGAGGCGAAGGTGGTCAGCGAAACACTCTTGCGGCCCACGCTCTGGCGAATCTGGCGCACCGCGCCGTCCAGCCGGTCCAGCATCGGGGCCACGGCGCGCAGCAGCACGCTGCCTGCAGTGGTCAGCTCCACCGCCCGGGTGTGGCGGTTGAATAAAGGCACACCCACATCGCTTTCCAGTGACTGGATCTGCCGGCTGACAGCCGACTGGGTCAGCGCCAGCTCTTCGGAGGCAGCCCGAAAGTTCAGGTGCCGGGCCACTGCTTCAAAGGCGCGCAGCTGGCCGGCTGAAATGGGTCGGGAGCGCAGGTGGGTCTGGGAATGCAGCATGGTGGCCGGTGCGGATGGGTGGTGGGTGGGGCAGGTGGATTGATGCGTTTGGCGAATCAATAGCGTAACCCGATTTCATTGGACCGCCAAGCGGCACCGCCGGATGATTGCGCCATCGCCGCACTGGGTTGGTTGTCCTGATCACCCCTGAGGTGTGCGAATCACCAAGGAGTTCGTCATGTCTGCACATCTGTCTGCCTGCCCCCACCCCGTGCCCCTGGCTGGTGCGCCTGCTGGATCGGTGGGCCGTGCCTGGACGCGGATTAAAACCCTGCTGGCGGCGCCCGCTCCGGTGCAGTGGGCGTTGCCTGTTGCGGGGGCCGTCAGCCTGTTCCCGCAGCAGCACAGCACTTTGAAAGTCGCCGCCGGTCAGGCCTGGGTCACGCTGCGCGTTGAGTCAGGGCCAGCGGTGCAAGGGCATGACAGTGCGAGCCGCGACAGCGGAGACTACTTTTTGCAGGCCGGTGACAGCCTGCAGGTAGCGGCGGGCCAGCACCTGGTGCTGGAGGCCGCCGGGTCTGCGCGGGTGCAGGGGGTTTTGAGCCGAGCCTGAGCTCAGGGGGCCAGGTCGATGTGGGGCAGCAGTGCCAGAAAAGAATCCACCGCGGCCTGGCCGTCCAGTTTTTCCATGCGAGCCAACACCTCGCTGTCGTCCAGCAGGCTGTAGCCCATGGTGAAGCACCTGAAACGCCGCTGAGCCAGGGGTCCGTGGTGCAGCACTTCCATGTGCGTGTGCCGGGTGTCCAGGCGGATCTTCTGTTCCAGCGCCAGCACCTGTTTCTGCGTGCCTTCCAGTTGTTGGCAAAACCGCATGCCATCAAACACCAGCATGCCCGTGATGTGGGCGGCGTCGTTCATGACGCGGGCATGGCGGGCAATGTCGGCCACGGCGGTGACTTCCTGGTCGGGGGCCAGGGTGCTGACGTACAGCACTTCGTAGAGCGGGTGGTTGAATTTCATAGTGCCCAAGCAATGTAGCGTCTTGGTCTGCGGCACACAACGTCAAAAGACACAGGGCGATTCAACGTTGTCTGGAGGCCGCACGCCTGCCCGACAGGCTCCTAGGCTTCTTAAAATCAGCCGCATGACCCACATTGGCGCTCCAAAAGCAATTTCCCCGTCGGCCGCAGCGGTCTGCCCACCGGCCTGTTCGGCCTGCGCCTTGCGGCGTTCGCAAAACTTTGCGCCCATCAAGCCTGACGAGCTGGCCTTCATTGAGCATTACCGCAGCGGCACGCACACTGTGGCGGCGGGTGGCACCATCATCCGGGAACAAAACCCGAACGGAAAGCTGTTCACGTTGTATGCGGGCTGGGCGTTTCGCTACAAGTCCCTGAGCGACGGGCGGCGGCAGATCCTGAACTTTTTGCTGCCCGGCGACCTGATCGGCCTGCAGCAGGAGTTCTCGGACGGGGCCATGCACGGCATTGAAGCGGTCACGCCAGTGTCGCTGTGCGTGTTTCCGCGTGACGGGCTGTGGAACCTGTTCCGCGAGTACCCGAGCCTTGGCTACGACATCACCTGGCTGTCGGCGCGTGAAGAAGGTTTTGTCGACGACAACTTGCTGACGGCTGGGCGGCGCAACGCCACCGAGCGGGTGGCCATGCTGCTGATGCATCTGTACCGTAGGCTGGACCGCATTGGCTTGGCCACCAAGGACGAAGACGGCCATTTCAGCTCGATCGAATTTCCCATCAACCAGCAGCACATTGCCGACACGCTGGGCCTGTCCCTGGTGCACACCAACAAGACCTTGCGGCGGCTGCACAAGCTCGGCCTGCACGAGCTGAAAAACGGACGGCTGCGGCTGCTCAACACGCGTGCGCTGGAGCGCATTGCCGACTACTACGATGCCCCCGCGCGCAAGGTGCCGCTGCTGTAGCGGAACCTGCGCACCGCCTGATAATTCCGGGGCGTTGCGCACGCCCGGTGCGTGTTGTTCATGTTCATTTCATTCCCCTATTTCAACAGGAGCCCCCATGACCTTTCCGATTGATGTTGTCATCATGGCCGCTGGCAAAGGCACCCGCATGAAGAGCAAGCTGCCCAAGGTGTTGCACCGATTGGGCGGGCGCGCCTTGCTGGCCCATGTGCTGGACTGCGCGGCGCAGGTATCGGCGCGGCGCAGCGTGGTCATCACCGGGCACGGTGCTATGGAAGTTGAAGCAGCATGTGCAAGCTTTGCTAAGGCCAGCGGCCTGTTGGACATGAAATTTGCCCGCCAGGAGCCCCAATTGGGCACTGGCCACGCGGTGCAGCAGGCTGTGCCGCTGCTGGCCGACGACGGCGTGACGCTGGTGCTGTCGGGCGACGTGCCGTTGACCCACCCGGCCACGCTGCAGGCGCTGCTGGCCCAGTGTGACGGCCAACGGCTGGCGCTGCTGACCTTGAGCCTGCCCGACCCGACCGGCTATGGCCGCATCGTGCGCGCTGGCAACCAGCCATCTGCCCAGGTGGCGGCCATCGTCGAGCACAAGGACGCCACGCCCGCCCAGCGCCAGATCACCGAGATCTACAGCGGCATCATGGCCGTGCCCACGCGCATGCTGCGGCCGTGGCTGGCACGGCTGGACGACCACAACGCGCAAAAAGAGTTCTACCTGACGGACATCGTGAAGTTTGCCGCTGCGGACGGCGTGGCCGTGGTGGCGCACCAGATCACGGACGCCGCTCAGGTGGCGGGCGTCAACAGCCCCGTGCAGCTGGCCGAACTGGAGCGCATCCACCAGCGCCGCCTGGCCGATGCCCTGATGGAGCAGGGCGTGCGCCTGGCTGACCCCGCCCGGCTGGACCAGCGCGGCACCTTGACCTGTGGCCAGGACGTGGACATTGACGTGAACTGCGTGTTTGACGGCCAGGTGAGCCTGGGCGACGGCGTGCGCATTGGCGCGAACTGCGTGATTGCCAACGCCACCATTGCCGCCGGGGCGGTGATTCACCCCTTCACCCACATCGACGGCGAAAAGCTGGGGGTGACGGTGGGCGAAGGCGCGTTGATCGGCCCGTTTGCCCGCCTGCGCCCAGGGGCCCAGCTGGGCGCTGAGGTCCACATCGGCAACTTTGTCGAGGTGAAAAACGCCACCTTGGCCAACGGGGCCAAAGCCAACCATCTGGCTTATTTGGGTGACGCCACCGTCGGTGAGCGCGTGAACTACGGCGCGGGCAGCATCACCGCCAACTACGATGGGGCCAACAAACACCGCACCGTGATTGAGGCGGACGTGCACATTGGCAGCAACTGCGTGCTGGTGGCCCCGCTCACGATTGGCGCGGGCGGCACGGTGGGTGGGGGGTCCACGGTCACCAAAAGCACCCCGCCCGGCAGCTTGACGGTGGGTAGGGGGCGGCAGGTCAGCCTGCCGAACTGGAAGCGGCCTGCCAAAAAATCCAGCTGAGGGCCAGCCCGGCACCTTGCGATCTGGCCACCGGCTTACACCGGCAAACCCTTGGCGCGCAGCACGGCGTTGAAGCGCTCCGGGTCGGACGTGCCGGCCAGGTTGCTGGCCCGAATGCGCGCTTCTTTGTCCTGGTGCAGCTCGGCGCGCTGCAGCACCAGGCGGGTGGTGCGCATCAGCCTGCCCCTCAGTGCCTGCGTCAGGCCGCCGCCACCGTCGATCACCCGCACGGTGTCCTGACGGCAGAGGTTGTCATGGGGGTGTGTCTTTCAGGCAAAAAGGACCAGCCTCGGTGTTGACGCTGGAAAAACGCCAATGCGCTGCGCACGGCAAGCCGCGTGGTGGTGCGGGGCTCGAAACTACCGAAGGCTTTTGACGTAGAGCGGGGCGTTGGGGTCGGTGCGCAGGTGGGTGAGCTGGTGCGCGCCGGTGTCCAGCCGGGAATCCGCAAAACCAGAGTCAAGGGTGTCCGGGTAGGGCTGAAACGGGGTAGTGCCCTCGTGGGCGGGCGCCATGGTGCGTGGGGTGGGCGACAGCTGTTTGACCGCCTGGCTGGCCAGGGCCACCAGCTTGGGCCGTGCCGGTGCCGTCGGGTTGGCCATGGCCTGCTCCAGTTTGGCGGCCCATTGCGCCAGGTCCGGAGCGTTTTCCTCGATCGCTTTGGCGCGGGAGAACCGCACAATCTCGAAGGCATAGGCCCTGTCGCTGGCCATCCACTCCGTGTCGGTGACACGCCCGGTTTTGCGGCGCAGCAGCACGTGCAGATGGGCTGCAATGGCGAGGTTGTCGTTGGAAGGCATGGCGGTGAACTCCTGCAGCATCAAAAACAAACATCGGTGTGGCGCGACTGGAGCTGCGTCAGGCGCACCACAAGCTCAAAACTCCCTACACCCCCAACCGTTCGGCGTGCTCCGTGATGTCCAGGCCCTCGATCTCGGCCCTCTCGCTGACGCGCAGCACCACGCAGACCGAGGTCAGCCAAAGTGCCAGCGCCGTCATGAAAAAGCTGTAGACCACGACCGAGCCGACGCCGATCAACTGCGTGAACACGCTGCCGTCCACGCCCGAAATCCCCTTGCTGGCAAACACGCCGGTGAGCAGCGCACCCACGATGCCGCCCACGCCATGCACGCCAAACACGTCCAGCGAATCGTCGGCCTTGAGCAGGCGCTTCAGACCCGTGGCGCCCCAGTAGCAGGCGACACCCGCCACCAGGCCAAACACCAGCGCCGAGCGTGGCGACACGAAGCCCGCCGCCGGGGTGATGGCCACCAGGCCAGCCACCAGCCCTGAGCACAACCCCAGCAGCGATGGCCGACCACGCGCCACCCATTCAGCCGCCATCCACGACAGCGCACCGGCCGCCGCCGCGATGTGCGTGACCGCCATGGCCAGCCCGGCACGCCCGTCTGACGCCACAGCCGAGCCGGCATTAAAACCAAACCAGCCCACCCACAGCAGGCCCGCGCCCGCCATGCTCAAGCCCAGGTTGATGGGGGTGAAGGCCTCTTGCCCGTAGCCGCGCCGGGGGCCCAGAATGTAGGCGCACACCAGGCCGGTGATGCCCGCATTGATGTGCACCACCGAGGCGCCCGCGAAGTCGAGCACGCCGAGTTTGGCCAGCCAGCCGCTGGGCTCCCACACCCAGTGGGCAATCGGCGCGTACACCAGCAGTGACCACAGCGAGATAAAAATCAGCAGGGCAGAAAACCGCATCCGCTCGACAAACGCGCCCACCACCAGCGCTGCCGTGATGATGGCAAACGTCAGCTGGAACATCGCGTAGACCGACTCCGGGATGTTGGGCGCGATGTGGCTGACGGCCACCATCTGCGTGTCTTTGACGTAGTCCAGCCCGGCAAACCACAGCCTTTCAGTGCCGCCGATGAAGGGGCTGAGCGCGCCGCTGCCCGGCGTGAACGCCATCGAGTACCCGACGCCAAACCACAGCAAGCTGACCACCGCGCACACCGCCACCACACTGGCCATGACGTTCAGCACACTTTTACGGCGCACCATGCCGCCATAAAACAAGGCAATGCCCGGCAGCGTCATCAGCAGCACCAGGGCGGTGGAGGTCATCATCCACGCGGTGTCGGCGCCGTTCAGGGTGTCGGCCTTGACCAAGGCGGGGTGGGTGAGTGCGGGGGCAGCGGCTGGCGCGGTGCTGGTCAGGTTCAGCGTCATGGCAGGTGCGGCTGGCGTTATGGATGGGGTCGTGACGGCTGCCGCCTCAGCCCCTGAAGCGGGTGTGGTCGGGGGTGTTTGTGCGCCCGAAGGGCCCGCCCACAAGAGCCAGGCCGCCAGGCCCCATGCCATCAAATGCTGAGTACGCACTGGTCGCCGCCTTTCATGAGTGGCCTGGCCACGTTTAAAAACGCCAAAGATGTCTTGACGTTTCAAAGACGCACATTTCGTGCCAATTGGTTACAGCATTTCTGGGGAGGTGATGGGCCGCGCGGGCACGGTTTGGGGGCTTTTCAGGGCGGTTTGCCCGCCCTGGCGGGTGTTTAACGCACGCTGAGCGTGGCCCCTGTGACGAACCGGGCCGCGCCAGCGTCCCAGGCCTGCGCCTGTGCAGGGTTGTCGGCATTGGCAAAACGCACGGCGAAGGCGGGCAGCCCCGCCGTGGTGCTGAAAACGTCGGGAGCGCCCAGCAGCACGTCGTAGTCCCCCACCGGTGCGTTGCCCGGCACCGACAGGTTGATGGCCAGCCGGGTGGACGCGCTGGCCTGCGGCGGCAGGGTTTGCAGGTTGCCGCCCGAGCCGCTGAAGGTGGCCCCGGTGGCCCTGTGCTTGAGGGTGACCACCACCGGGCGAGCGCTGAACAGCCGCGCCCAGCCAGTGTTGCGCAGGTCCAGCGCCACGCCCAGGGTGTCACCGCGCGCGGCCTCGGCCGCCAGGCCCAGCGCGTCCAGTTGAAGCCGGTAGCCCATGTTGCGGGACACTGCTTCATAGCAGCCTGCAGCCTTCCAGGCATTGAGCACGGACGGCGCGTACTGTGCGTTCAACCAGGTCAGGTGGTACTGCGCGCCTTCACCGAGGATGTCGGGGCAGGTGTTGCGCGCCGGAAGCTCGGCGTTCTCGC
>JBJXEI010000050.1:0-2525 GCA_046154065.1 Polaromonas sp.
GCCAAGCTTTCCATGCATTTTTTATCCAACACAGGATTCCCATGAACTACCAGGAAACACTCAGGCGGCTGCTGCAGGTGGTGGTAGACAAGTCGGCGTCGGACTTGTTCATCACGACCGACTTTCCACCGGCCATCAAGCTCAACGGCCAACTGCACACCCTGGGCAGCCAGCGGCTGACCGAGCAGGACGTCAGCCAGTTTGCCGAGGCCATGACCACCGAGCAGCAGCGGGATGTTTTTTCCGAGTCGCGCGAGCTGAATTTTGCCTACGAGACCGAGAGCTCAGGCCGGTTTCGCGTCAACATCATGCTGCAAAAAGGGCGCGGCGCGATCGTGCTGCGGCGCATTCCGAGCCACATTGAAACTGCCGACGAGCTGGGCTTGCCCGCCGTGCTGAAAACCATTGCGCTGGAAAAACGGGGGTTGGTGCTGGTCGCGGGCTCGACCGGCTCGGGCAAGTCCACCACGCTGGCGTCGATGATCGACCACCGCAACCGCCACAGCGCCGGCCACATCATCACCATCGAAGACCCGATCGAGTTCATCCACGACCACCACAAGTCCATCGTCCACCAGCGCGAGATCGGCATGGACACCGAGTCCTGGCAGGCCGCGCTGAAAAACACCCTGCGCCAGTCGCCAGACGTCATCATGATCGGGGAGATCCGCGACCGCGAAACGATGGAGCAAGCCATCGCGTTCGCCGAAACCGGTCACCTGTGCCTGGCCACTCTGCATTCCAACAACGCCAACCAGGCGCTGGACCGGGTCATCAACTTCTTCCCGACGGACCGCCGCCACCAGCTGTTGCACGACATGTCCCTGAACCTCAAGGCGGTGGTGTCCCAGCGTTTGATTCCCCGCCGGGACCGGGAAGGCCGTGCGCCCGCCGTTGAAGTGCTGGTGCAAAGCCCGTTTGTGTCCGAGCTGATTGTTCGCGGCGAGATCGGCGGCTTGAAAGAGCTGATGGAAAAAGACCTGCAGTTCGGCATGCAGACGTTCGATCAGTCGCTGTGCGAGCTGGAAGCCGCCGGCACCATCTCGGAGCAGACGGCGATCAGCTACGCCGACTCCGCCAACAACGTGCGCCTGAAAATCCAGCTGCGCAGCCGGCAGGCGGTGATCCGTGACGAGATGGACAACCCGTCCATGTTCAGCGTGCTGGAGTAGTGGCCCGGTGGGCTGGTGGCAACTGTCAAATGCCGCACCCATAATCGCCGCATGATGAATCGATGGAAACCCAGCGCCACCGTCGCCGCGGTCATCGCGCGCGACTTTGACGGCGTACAAAAATTCCTGCTGGTCGAAGAACTCACGCGTGACGGGCTGAAGTTCAACAACCCGGCCGGCCACCTCGACCCGGGCGAAAGCCCGGCCCAGGCCTGCACCCGTGAAACGCTGGAGGAAACCGCATTTCACTTCACGCCCACGGCGCTGGTGGGTGTGTACCTGTCGCGGTTTGAGCGGGCGGACCCGCAGGCCCCCAACGGCGTGCTGGACATCACCTACCTGCGGTTTGCCTTTTGCGGCGAGCTGGGTGCGTGTGTGGAAGGCCAGGCGCTGGACGAAGGCATTGTGCGCACCGTGTGGCTGACGGCCGACGAGATCCGCGCCTGTACCGACCACCACCGCAGCCCGCTGCTGCTGCAGTGCATGGAAGACTACCTGGCCGGGCGGCGCTTTCCCATGGAGTTGATCACCACCGACCCGTCGGTTCTGCTCTCTAAACAATAGCAAGACCGGCAATAAAAACCTAGGCTGGCGGGTGTTTTGACCTGAAAATGCTGCCAGGTGTCAGGTTTTGTCGGCCAGTGCGGCCCGCAGGTGGTCGTGGAACATCTGCGCCGGGGCGCGCAGCGCTGCACCACGCCGCGTCGCCAACCCCAGCTCCCGTGCCACCACCGGACCCAGCAGCGGCACCCCCACCAGCGTCGGGTGGCTGGGGGCCAGCGTCAGGCGCGGCACGGCGGCCAGTCCCAAGCCCGCCTCCACCATGCCCAGCAGCGTGGCGATGTGGCTGACTTCCAGCCGGTAGGTCGGGTTCACGCCGGCTTTGGCCAGCGCGTCGTCCAGCAGCTGGCGGTTGCCGCTGGAGCGCGCCACCGCGATCAGGCGCTCGGCACCCAGGTCCGACCAGTGCAGGCGCGGGTGCGCGGCCAGTCGGTGCTGGCGCGGCATGGCCAGCACAAACGGGTCGGTGTGGATCGGGTCAAACGCCACCCCCGGGACCTGGTGGCCCATGAAGCTGATGCCAAAGTCCGACTCCCCGGACACCACACTGGCCAGCACCAGGCTGGCGGCCTCGTCAATCACCCGCAGCCGGATCAGCGGGTAGCGCTCTGAAAACGACACCACCACCGAGGGCAAAAAATGGATCGCCGCTGACGGCACACAGGCCACGGTGACCCGGCCGGTGCGGCTGGCGGCGATGTCGGTGATGCCCAGCATGGCCGACTCCAGGTCGTCCAGCGCCGCCCGCGCCCGGTCCAGAAACACCAGCCCCAGCGGCGTCAGTTCCACGTC
>JBJXEI010000051.1:0-12372 GCA_046154065.1 Polaromonas sp.
GTCGAGATCCTGTCCGGTGTGTACCAGGGCGTGACCACCGGCACCCCGATCTGCCTGCTGATCCGCAACACCGACCAGCGCAGCAAGGACTACGGCAACATCCTGGAGACCTTCCGCCCCGGCCACGCCGACTACACCTACCTGCACAAATACGGTGTGCGGGACCCGCGTGGCGGTGGTCGCTCGTCGGCCCGCATGACGGCGCCCACGGTGGCCGCCGGTGCGGTGGCCAAAAAGTGGCTGTTTGAACGCTACGGCACGCAATTCAAAGGTTGCATGACGCAGATCGGTGACGTGGTGATCCCCTTCGAGTCCTGGGACCACGTGCCCAACAACCCGTTTTTTGCCCCCCGCGCCGACGTGTCCGCGCTGGAGGACTACATGGACGCGCTGCGCAAGGCGGGGGACTCTTGCGGTGCCCGCATCCGTGTGGTGGCCACCGGGGTGCCGGTGGGCCTGGGTGAGCCGCTGTACGACAAGCTCGACGCGGACATCGCGTTTGCCATGATGGGCATCAACGCCGTCAAGGGTGTGGAAATCGGCGCGGGGTTTGCCAGCGTGGCGCAGCGCGGCACCACCCATGGCGATTCACTGAGCCCGGGCGGTTTTATGTCGAACAACGCGGGCGGTGTGCTGGGCGGCATCAGCACCGGGCAGGACTTGGACGTGTCCATGGCCATCAAACCCACCAGCTCCATCATCACGCCGCGCACGTCGATCGACACGGCGGGCAACCCGTCCGAGGTGGTGACCAAGGGCCGGCACGACCCGTGTGTAGGCATTCGCGCCACGCCGATTGCCGAGGCGCTGCTGGCGCTGGTGGTGATGGAACACGCGTTGCGCCACCGCGCGCAAAACGCTGACGTGCGCGTCAGCACGCCCGACATCGCGCGCCAGCCGGCTTGAGAGGGCGTGCGCCCCGCTGACACCCCAACCAGCCCCCGCCGCCAGCTGTTGCCCTTTGCGGCCCTGTCGGCCAGTTACTTTGCGCACATCGGGTTTTTCAACCCCTACCTGCCGCTGTGGCTCAAAGAACTGGGGCTGGGCATTTTCACTATCAGTGTGCTCACCTCGCTGCAGGCTTTCACACGGCTGTTTGCGCCCTACGGCTGGGGCTGGCTGAGCGACCACACCGGTGAGCGCGTCAAGCTGCTGCGTTACAGCGCCACCGTGGCGCTGGTGGCCGCCTGCGGGCTGTGGATCAACGGCGGCACCACCGTGCTGGTCATCGTGCTGCTGGTCATGTTCACCCACACCAGCTCGATGATGCCCATGAGCGAAGCCGCCATGGCGCACCTGGTGAGCCAGAACGGCGTGTTTGACGCGCGGCGTTATGGCCGGGTGCGGCTGTTTGGCTCGGTCGGGTTTCTGGTCACGGTGTTTGCGGCCGGGGCCTGGTTCCAGCAGTTCGGCATGGGTGACTTCCCGGCCTGGACGGTGCTGACGATGCTGGCCGTGACCGTCAGTGTGTGGTGCCTGCCCGACCTGAAAGAAGCCGTGCCCACCCACCAGGAAAAGGTGGCGATCTTGCCCATCTTGCGCCAGCAGGCGGTGCGCTGGTTTCTGGCCAGCGCGTTTTTCCATGTGCTGGCGCATGTGGCGATTTATGTGTTTTTCTCGCTCTACCTGGACGCGCTGGGTTACGCCAAAAGCACCATTGGCCTGCTGTGGGCGGTCTCGGTGGTGGTGGAAATTGCCTGGTTTTTCACCCAGGCGCGCTGGCTGCCGCTACTCAGCCTGCCCGCCTGGCTGGTGCTGTGTTCGGCCGCCATGGCGCTGCGCATGGGGGTCACCGCCACGGGCGCGGCGTGGATCGGCTGGCTGGTGGTGGCGCAGCTGCTGCACGCGCTGACCTTTGCCACGCACCACACCGCCTGCATTGCGCTGCTGTCGCACTACTTTCCGGGGCGGCTGCGCGGGCGCGGCCAGGCCCTGTACGTGGTGGTGGCTTACGGTCTGCCGGGGGTGTTGGGCGGCGTGGCAGGCGGGGCGATGAGCGCCCGCTGGGGCCTGGGCACGGTGTACTGGGCCGCTGCGGTGGCCAGTGTGCTGGCCACGGCGTGTGCCTTCAGGGTCTGGCGTTTGCCAGCCCCGGCGGCTTCACCGCTGGCATGATGGTGATTGATCAGAAAAACAGTCCAAGGAAGGCGTTTGCGTTATGAGTCAGGTGTTTGAGAGTTTTTTGTCCACGCCCGAGATGCTGGACGTGCTGAACGAGCGGGATTTTGTCGCCGCCATGCTGCAATTTGAGTCTGCGCTGAGCACCGCGCAGGCCCAGGTCGGGCTGATCCCCGAAGCCGTCGCGCAGACCATCCGCAGCTGCTGCCACGTGGATCAGTTTGACGTGCCCCAACTGCTGGCCGACAGCGGCCGGGCGGGCAGCGTGGCGATTCCGTTGATCAAGGCGCTGAAAGACGCCGTGGGCCGTGTGGACCCGTCAGCCGTGCCGCACACCCACTTCGCCAGCACCAGCCAGGACGTGATCGACACCGCGCTGGCACTCGTCACGCAGCGGGCCTTAAGCCTGATCGAGCGGGACACGCAGCGCGCCGTGGCCGCCCTGCACACGCTGGCCGCGCGCCATGCCGCCGACCCGGTGCTGGCCCGCACCCTGATGCAGCCCGCGTCCGTCACCAGTTTTGGCCTGAAATGCATCGGCTGGGCTGCGCCGCTGGTGCGCAGCCTGCAGCGCCTGAAGGTCGCCCGGGCCCACGCGCTGGCCGTACAGCTGGGCGGTGCGGTGGGCACGGGCGCGCAGATGAAGGCCCTGGGCCCCGAGGTGGTCACGCTTGTGGCGGCCGTCCTGGGCCTGCGCGGGGCGCCCGCCGTGTGGCACACCCAGCGGGACGAGTGGGTGGCGCTGGGCTGTGAGCTGGGTCTGCTGGTGGGCAGCCTGGGCAAGGTCGCCAAGGATTTGTCGCTGATGGGCCAGTTTGAAGTGGCTGAAGTGGCTGAGCCAACGGAAGCCGGGCGCGGTGGGTCGTCGGCCATGCCGCACAAACGCAACCCGGTGGCCTGCATGGTGACGCTGGCCGCCAGCGTGCGCGCCCCGCAGCGCGTGGCCGCGCTGCTGGCCGCCATGCCGCAAGAACACGAACGTGCCCTGGGCCCGTGGCAGGCAGAGCTGGCCGAGTGGCCCGGCCTGCTGATGGCCGCCCACGGCGCGGTGTGCGCCATGGCGCAGATGCTGCCTGGCCTGCAGGTGGACGTGCCGCGCATGCGCGCCAACATCGACGCCGTGCGCGCCGTGCTGCCGCTGGATGCGGCCGACGAATGGTTCAACCCCGCGCTGGCCGAACACGCCGCGCAGCTGACGCGCACCCAACTGGCTGCCACCCCCTCTGTTTGAAAGGATCACCATGAACGACGCCAACACCATTTATGACCAGGGCATGGTCAACCGCCGCCGCGTGCTGGGCGACGCCTGGGTCGACAAGTCCCTGACCGGCCTGAACGACTTCAACGCCGAGTTCCAGAACCTGATCACCCGGTACGCGTGGAACGAGGTTTGGGGCCGCCCCGCGCTGGGAGACAAAACCCGTCGGCTGATGGTGCTGTCCACCATGATTGCCCTGAAAAGTTACGAAGAATTTGCCCTGCATGTGCGTGCCGGACTCGACGGCGCGCCCGAGTCGCGTTTGACCCCCGACGACATCAAGGAAGTGATTTACCAAGCGGCGATTTACTGCGGTGTGCCTGCCGCCAACCACGCCATGAGCGTGGCCGCCGCCATCTTGCGTGAAAAAGGCTTTTTGCCGAACAAGGAAACCCCATGACACCAGAGAACCAACTGCATTGCATCCGTGAGGGCGAAGGCCCCGTCATCGTGCTCAGCCACGCGCTGGGCTGTGACGTCAGCATGTGGGACGCGCTGGCCGCGCTGCTGGCCAAACGCTACACCGTGCTGCGCTACGACGCGCGCGGCCACGGCCAGTCGGGTGTGCCCCCCGGGCCCTACACCATGGACATGCTGGCCGACGACGCAGCCCGGCTGATCACCGAAGAAGTCGGCGGCCCGGTCCACTTTGTCGGCCTGAGCATGGGCGGCATGACGGCGCAGGCGCTGGCCGCACGCCACCCGGCGCTGGTGCGCAGCATCACCGTTGCCAACTCGGCCATGTATTACGAAGAAGCCGCCCGGGCCATCTGGCTGGCGCGCATGGCCACGGTGCGGGCGCAGGGCATGGAAGTGATTGCCGACGGCGCGCTGCAGCGCTGGTTCACACCCGAGTTCCGCGCTGACATCGGTGTGGGTGGTCTGACCAGCGGCGCGGACCGCGTGGCCTTGCTGCGTGAGCGGCTGGTAGCCAACGACCCGCACGCCTACGCCTTCAGCTGCGAAGCCGTGGCGTTGATTGACTTTCGCACCAGCAACCCGTTGCTCGCTTGCCCGGCGCTGGTCATTGGTGGCACGCGCGACGACGCCACGCCTGTGGCCATGTCCCAGGCGATTGCCGACAGCATTTCCGGGGCGCAACTCGCCACGCTGGACGCCGCGCACCTGAGCGCTGTGGAGCAGCCCGCCGCCTTCGCCCAGCTGCTGACCGACTTTTTGGAAAGCCTGCCCGCATGAGCGCCCTCAAACTGATCCCCACGACCCAAAAAACCGTGCTGGTGCTCAACGGCCCCAACCTGAACCTGCTGGGCACCCGGGAACCGGCGGTGTACGGCTCCCAGACCTTGGCCGATGTGGAGGCGCTGTGCAGCAGCGCCTGCGACGCGCACGGCCTGGTGCTGGACGCCCGGCAAAGCAACCACGAGGGTGACCTGATCGACTGGCTGCACGAAGCCGGGCGCGCCCAAGCGGCTGGCACGCTGGCCGGGGTGGTGCTGAACGCCGGGGCCTACACCCACACCAGCGTGGCCCTGCATGACGCCATCAAGGGGGCGGGCGTCACGGTGATCGAACTGCACATCAGCAACGTGCACGCCCGCGAGGCGTTTCGCCACCATTCCTACATCTCACCGGCCGCCAAAGCCGTGATGGCTGGGTTT
This sequence comes from Polaromonas sp., assembly GCA_046154065.1. Taxonomy (GTDB): domain Bacteria; phylum Pseudomonadota; class Gammaproteobacteria; order Burkholderiales; family Burkholderiaceae_C; genus Polaromonas. The sequence continues at coordinate 4,996 of JBJXEI010000051.1, forward strand.
GGTGTGGCCGGCTACGCGCTGGCGATCCAGGCGCTGGCCGGCATGGCCACCGCCGGCTGATTTCAAGAGTTGCTGATGTCCCTGCCGTCCAAGTACCTGGTTGATGAACGCGAGGTGGAGATGTCTGCCATCCGTGCGCAGGGCGCGGGCGGGCAGAACGTCAACAAGGTGTCCAGTGCGATTCACCTGCGCTTTGACATCAGCGCCTCCAGCCTGCCCGACGAGATCAAGGCCCGCCTGCTGGCCCTCAGCGACAGCCGCCTGACGCTGGACGGCGTGCTGGTGCTCAAGGCGCAGCAGCACCGCACCCAGGAGATGAACCGCGCGGACGCCCTGATGCGCCTGCAGGAAGTGATCGACAGCGTGTCCCGCGCGCCCAAACCCCGCCGCGCCACCAAGCCCACCTACGGCTCCAAACAGCGGCGGCTGGAGGGCAAAAGCCAGCGCAGCACGATCAAAAGCCTGCGCGGCAAGGTCAGCGACTGATTTTCAGGCGTTGTGGGGTGATTTTTGAATCAAAACCCCTGTCTGCCTAGGCTTTCATTGCCTGTTGTGCTATTGTTTTAATAGCGTTTTTCGGATTGCTCACGTCACCGTGTAGCGCCCCGGTTTGTGGTTGACCCACAAAAACAGGCTCATCAGCACCGCTGCCAGCACGGACCAGGCCACGCGGCCCGGGGGCACCACAAACAGGGCCAGCAGCACCACACAAAAGTCCGTCACCATTTGCACCCTGCCTGCGCGTAAGCCGTGCTTTTCCTGCAAATACAGTGACACGATGGTGGCACCGCCCAGGCTGGCGCGGTGGCGGGCCAGGAACAGGGCGCCGCTGCCCAGCAGCAGGCCGCCGACCAGCGCGGCGTACAGCGGCTGGACGGTGGCGATGTCGAACACCTGCGGGGACCATTCCGTTAGCAGCGCCAGCAGGCCCACGGCCAGAAAGGTTTTGATGGTGAATTCGCGCCCCATGCGCCGCCAGGCAAACCAGTAAAACGGCAGGTTGACCAGAAAGAACAGCTTGCCAAAACTCACGCCCGTGGCGTAGTGCAGCACAAACGCCAGCCCGGCCGTGCCACCGGTCAGCAGCCCGGCCTGGTTGAAGATGACCAGGGCCAGCGAGACAAACAGGGTGCCGGTGAAGATGCCTTGGGCGTCGTCGAACAGGGAGTGGCGTTTGGGCGGGGAGACGGGTTGCATGGGCGGGCGGGGCAGTTCAACAGTGGGTTTGCAAGAACCGCGCCGCCCGCCGCCCTGGCCGACTCAAGTCGTCAGGTCGCCAATGCAGCGCGCAGCGTGGTGGCCAGTGGTGTGGTGGGGCGGCCGATCAGTTGGCTCAGCTGACGCTGGTCGTCAAACAAAGCGCCTTGGGCCGCGCCCGCGTCCGAGTCTGCCAGCAAACTGGCCAGGCCTTCGGGCAGGCCTGCGCCGAGCAGCGCGGCGCTGTAGTCGGCCTCGGGCAGGTCTTGATAAGCCACAGCCTGGCCGGACTGCACCGCCAGCGCGGCCGCAAACTCGGCCAGTGTGTAGCTGGTGTTGCCAGCCAGCTCGTACACGCGGCCGGCCTGGTCCGGGCGGGTCAGCACGGCGGCGGCTGCAGCGGCGTAGTCGGCGCGGGCGGCCGAGGCAATGCGCCCGGCGCCCGCGCTGCCCAGCAGCACGCCATGGGCCAGCGCGGCGGGCACGCTGGCGGTGTAGTTTTCGGTGTACCAGCCGTTGCGCAGCAGCACCACGGGCAGGCCGGACGCGCGCAGCAGGGTTTCGGTGGCCTGGTGTTCGGCCGCCAACCCCAGCGGGGACGTGTCAGCGCGCAGCAGGCTGGTGTAGGCCAGCAGCTGCACCTGAGCCCGCTGGGCGGCTTCAATCACCGCGCGGTGCTGGGGCACCCGCTGGCCGACTTCACTGGACGAGATCAGCAGCAGCTGGGTCGCGCCCTGGAAGGCAGCGTCCAGCGTGGCGGGCTGGCTGTAGTCGGCGTACCGCACTTGCACACCGCGCGCGGCCAGGTCGGCGGCTTTGGCGGGCTGGCGCACGGCGGCCACCACCTGGGCAGCGGGCACGGTTTGCAGCAGCGCGTCGATCACCAAACGGCCGAGTTGGCCTGTAGCACCTGTCACAACAATCATGATGAAAACTCCTTTAAAAACTCAAGGTTAGCGGTTAAGCTAACTTTTTGTAAGTACGCACTTAAAGGTAAGTACCCATGTTGCCCCTGACCCCTGATGCGGTGGAAGACACACCGCCCACCCTGGCCGACCAGATGCGCCGCGGCGAGCTGTTTGCGGCCGACTGCCCGTCGCGGGAGGTGCTCAAACACGTGACCAGCCGCTGGGGTGTGCTGCTGCTGGTGGCCCTGCTGGGCGGCACCCACCGCTTCAGCGACCTGCGCCGCAAGGTGGGTGGGGTGAGTGAAAAAATGCTGGCGCAGACCCTGCAATGGCTGGAGGGCGACGGGTTTGTGGCCCGCAAGGCCTACCCGGTGGTGCCGCCGCATGTCGAGTACACGCTGACGCCGATGGGCGTTGAAGTGGCCCGTCAGGTCGAGGGGCTGGCAGACTGGATCGAGGGCAATTTATTTCGGATTCTGGCGGCGCGCCCTGCGGGGGACGAGGGCGCGGCCCTCAGGCGGGCTGAGGCACCGCCGCCAGCCGCTGCCGCACCTGCGCGTTGATCTCCAGCGAGCGGCGGGCAATGGCCGGGTCATAGATGTGGGTGGTGATCATCAGCTCGTCGGCTTGCGTGGCGGCCAGGAATTTGCGCAGCTGGGACTCGACCGTGCTGGCGGACCCCGCAATCGCGTAGCGCAGCATGCGCTCTGCCCCGGCTTTTTCAGACGGCGACCAGTAGGCCTCGATGTTGTCGATGGGTGGTGGCATGGGGCCGGGGGAGCCGCGCAGCAGGTTGGTCATGGCCTGCTGGACCGACGTGAACTGGTAGCGAGCTGCCTCGTCCGATTCGGCCGCCACCACGTTGGCAACCACCATGGCGTAGGGCTTGGCCAGCTGCTCGGACGGGCGGAAGGTGCTGCGGTAGATGTCGAGCGCCTGCATCAGCATGTCGGGCGCGAAGTGGGAGGCAAACGCAAACGGCAGGCCCATCATGGCGGCCAGCTGCGCGCCGTACAGGCTGGAGCCGAGCAGCCACAGCGGCACGCGCAGGCCGGCCCCGGGCACGGCGCGGATCTTCTGGCCGGGCTCCACCGGCTCGAAGTAGTCGTGCAGCTCTTGCACGTCTTGCGGAAAACTGTCAGCGTGGTTTTGGTGGTCACGCCGCAGGGCGCGGGCGGTGAGCTGGTCGGTGCCGGGCGCACGGCCCAGGCCCAAATCAATGCGGCCCGGGTACAGCGCGGCCAGCGTGCCGAACTGCTCGGCAATCACCAGCGGGGAATGGTTGGGCAGCATGACGCCGCCAGAGCCGACACGGATCGTGTGCGTGCCGCCCGCCACATGGCCAATCACCACCGACGTGGCGGCGCTCGCGATGCCGGGGTTGTTGTGGTGCTCGGCCAGCCAGAAGCGGTGGTAGCCGAGCTGTTCTGCCCGCTGTGCCAAGGCCAGCGTATTGCGAAACGCGTCGGTGGCGGTGTTGCCACGGACGATGGGGGACAGGTCAAGAACGGAAAACGGGATCATGGGCGGTACCAGGCAACACCCTGCCAACGCGGCAGGGGTATTGCTTGCACATCCGGGCAGTTACGCCGTTTTCAATGAACTTTGCGGTCGCAACACAGTGTTGCGGCGGCAAGGTGCAATGGCCGTCTTGTTTCTTGTTTTTTACTTCTCGATCGCCAGCAGCTCGACGTCAAACGTCAGTGTGGCGTTCGGCGGCACCACACCGCCCGCGCCACGGTCGCCGTAGGCGGTGGCCGGTGGGCAGGTCAGCGTGGCTTTGCCGCCGACCTTGATTTTCTGCATGCCTTCAGTCCAGCAGGGCACCACGCGGCTCAGCGGGAAGGTGGCGGGGGCGTTGCGTTTGTAGGAGCTGTCGAACTCCTTGCCGTCGGCCAGTGTGCCTTTGTAATGGACCTTGACCGTGTCCGATGCTTTGGGCGTGGCGCCCGTGCCGTCCACCGTGTGCGTGACCTTCACGCCCGACGGCAGCGTTTCTGCCGGTGCCACCGCCCACGCGCCGCTGGACAAAGCAGCCAGCGCCAGGGTTGACAGGACGCAGCGTGCGCGGGTTTTGATCGAGAAAGTGGTCGTCATGGTGTCCTTGTGAAGGGAGGGGGTGAAGGGGTGAGGGCTCAAGCCGAATGACCGGGTTGGGGTCCGGGCCGCAGGCTGTCGCGCGGATTATGCGGCGCTTTGCCGCCGCGTCTGTAACGCAGGCGTAACGGTGTGCAGCGCATACGTAAACCTGTTGTTACAACAGTGCAATGCCCCGCAGGCTTAAAAAACAACTCTCGCGCGTGATGCTCACAAAGTCGGCCAGGTAAGGCCGCTCACTCGTCATGCGGGCGCAGGCCGCGTACAGCCGGCCCGTCAGGCCGTGGGGGCCAATCGGCCGGGCGGTGATGTAGGTCCGGTCCAGGTAGCCCTGCACCGCCCACACCGGCAGGGCCGCCAGCCCGCGCCCGCTGGCCACCAACTGCAGCATGCCCACCGTCAGCTCGGTGGTGCGGCGCAACGGGCGTACGCCAGCGGGCTCCAGCACCTGGCGCACCAGGTCCAGCATGTCGTCAGGCACGGGGTAGGTGATCAGCGTCTGGTCGGCAAAGTCATCCGCGTCCAGGTGCGGCTTGGCGCACAGCGGGTGCTGGTTGGCCAGCAGCGCGCGGATCTCAAAGCTGAACAGCGGGTGAAAGTCCACCGCCTCGGTGGCGTCCAGCTCGGACACGATGGCCAGGTCCGCTCGGTTCTGGTGAACCAGGCCAATCGGGTCCGGGTGAAAGCCCGACACGATGTCCAGCTCCACCTCGGGCCAGCGCGCCCGGAAGGCGTCCATGGCCGGCATCAGCCAGTCAAAACAGGTGTGGCATTCCACCGCAATGCGCAGCTGCCCCGACTGCCCCTGCGCCAGTCGCGCCACGTCCCGCTCGGCGGCTTCCAGCTGCGGCAGCACCGCGTCGGCCAGGGCCAGCAACCGCTGACCGGTGGCGCTGAACTGCGGCGGCACCGACTTGCGCTCAAACAGCGGCGTGCCCCAGCGGTCTTCCAGCAGCTTGACCTGGTGCGACAGCGCCGACTGCGTGAGGTTCAGCAACTGCGCCGCCCGCACCAGGCTGCCTGCGTCCCGCAGGGCGACCAGTGTGCGCAGGTGGCGAATCTCCAGGATGGAGCTTTGCAGGGGAATGGTGGTGGGTACTTGCATTATTAATTTTCACGTTAAACGACTAAATCTTTCGTTTGAATAATAAATGAAGCGCGGCGACCATTCAGCCCTGACTGAAAAAAACGCATTGAAACTGTATTGAAAGACCCGTATGACCGCCAAAACTGTCCTCAGCCACACCCTCGGCTTTCCCCGCATGGGTGCGCAGCGTGAGCTGAAATTTGCCCTTGAACAGCACTGGAAAGGCCAGCTCGACGCCGCCGGGCTGCAGGCCGTGGGCGCTGCCCTGCGCGACAAGCACTGGGCCGTGCAGCGCGCCGCCGGGCTGGACTTTGTCACCGTGGGCGACTTTGCTTACTACGACCACGTGGCCAACCACATCCAGATGCTGGGCTGCGAGCCCGCCCGCTTCGGTTTTGCCGCCAACGTCGATGCGCCAGATGAGCTGGCCCGTTACTTCGCCATGGCACGCGGTGTGGCCCCGGCTGCCCACAGTGACTCTGCCTGCGCCCACGCGCATTCATCCGCCGGGCAGCCCGCGCTGGACATGACGAAATGGTTTGACACCAACTACCACTACCTGGTGCCCGAGTTCAGCGCCACCACCCGCTTCAGCCTGGCCAGCCACCGCCTGCTGGACGAAGTGCGCCAGGCGCAGGCGCTGGGCCACCCGGTCAAGGCGGTGCTGCTCGGCCCGCTGAGCTTTTTGTGGCTGGGCAAAGAGTCCCCCGCCGACCAGGCCACCGGCTTCAACCGCCTCAGCCTGCTCGACGCGCTGCTGCCGGTGTATGAAGAACTGCTGGCCCGCCTGAAGGCGCTGGGCGTGGCCTGGGTGCAGGTCGATGAGCCCATCCTGGGCCTGGACCTGCCGGACGCCTGGCGGCACGCGTTTGAAAAAACCTACTGGCAGCTGGCCCGCAGCGCCCCGCCCATCTTGCTGGCCACCTACTTTTCACCCCTGCAAGACAACCTGCGCCTGGCCTGCCAGCTGCCCGTGGCCGGCCTGCATGTGGACGCGGTGCGCGCTGCGGAAGACCTCAGTGGCGTGGCCGACTGGCTGCCCAGCCACAAGGTGCTGTCGGTCGGTGTGGTCGATGGCCGCAACGTCTGGCGCTGCGACATGGACAAGGCCCTGGCCCTGCTGCGCCCGCTGGCCGACAAACACGGCGGCGCGCTGTGGCTGGCCCCGTCGTGCTCCTTGCTGCACGTGCCCTACAGCGTTGCGTCTGAAGTGGCGATGGACCCGGACGTCCGCGCCTGGCTGGCCTTTGCGGTTGAAAAGCTGGACGAGCTGAACACCCTGAAAACCGTGCTGAACGGGAACGCGGTGCTGGTCCAGGCTGCGCTGAACGCCGCCCGCCACGCCTGCGCCACCCGCCGCGCCAGCCCCAGAGTCCACCGGGCCGACGTGGCCCTGCGCCTGGCCCGCCGCACTGCGGGCGACGACCAGCGCAGCGCCCCCTTCAGCCAGCGCCAGGCCGTGCAGCGCGCCCGCCTGGCCCTGCCGCTGCTGCCCACCACCACCATCGGATCCTTCCCGCAAACACCCGCCATCCGCGCCGCGCGCGCCGCCTTCAAGCGCGGTGACCTGAGCGAGCAGGCTTATCGCCACCAGATGGCCAGCGAAATCACCCACGCCGTGCGCCAGCAGGAGTCTCTGGGCCTGGACGTGCTGGTGCATGGCGAAGCCGAGCGCAACGACATGGTTGAGTACTTTGGCGAGCAGCTGGCCGGGTTCGCGTTTTCCAGCCACGGCTGGGTGCAGTCGTATGGGTCCCGCTGCGTCAAACCCCCGCTGATCTACGGTGACGTGGCCCGAGTCCAGCCCATGACGGTGGACTGGACCGTGTTTGCCCAAAGCCTCACGCCCCGGCCCATGAAGGGCATGCTGACCGGCCCCATCACCATCCTGCAATGGTCTTTTGTGCGGGACGACCAGCCGCGCAGCCAAACCGCCGAACAAATCGCCTGGGCCATCCGCGACGAGGTGCAGGACCTGGAACACGCCGGCATCGGCATCATCCAGATCGACGAGCCCGCCATCCGCGAAGGCCTGCCCCTGCGCCGTGCGGGGTGGAAGGCGTACCTAGCCTGGGCCACCCGCGCCTT